>NZ_CAWPNJ010000019.1:0-359493 GCF_963889195.1 Calothrix sp. FACHB-168 | reverse complement strand
GCAACTTCTTTGAGTAAATCATCTCAAAGAAAGAGGAAAATTCAACAGTAATGTTGGAATCTCCCGCTACATTGCTTGCAATTAGCGGGAGAGGATGTCAATGCCAAGACAAGGAGGAAAAGGGAGACGACGAGAAACCGATGACTATTGACTATTGACTATTGACCATTGACCATTGACTATTGACAGCCCTTGCCAGTTATATATTAATTACGGCAACCTTGACTATAAATAAGCAGATTTAGCCAAAGTGTAAAAGTCAAATTTCTTTAGCATTTCTAAAAATGTGAATACCGCCGGAATTTGCAACCCATTAGCTAAAATTGCAACACCCATGACTCTTTCCAGGGGTGTTGGTAAACTATATACCTGGACATTGTGAGGAATTGGTACGGCTGCTAATTGGGGAATAATTGCGGCTCTGAGTCCCTGATTGACTAGGCTGACAATCGTAGAGTCTTCTTGAATATCGCTGTTAGTCTGAATGAAATTAGCGACAAACTTCATGTGATTGTGGAGATTACGCCCACAGGGTAAACAAGATAACAATACTGGTGAATATACTGCTATATCTTCCCAAGTAATTTGTGGGCTGCTAACTTTGGCGTTTGGTGGTAGCAAAGCGACATATTCATCTCTGATAATTTCCCAGGCTTCAAATTCATCGCTAGTAGGTAAATAAGTAACGCCCAAATCGGCGCGTCCTTCGCGCAAACAATGTTCTACCTCTAAGTAGGAAAGACATTCTATGATGGTTACAGCTACTTCTGGGAATTGATCGTGAAATTGAGCGATCGCTTTTGGTAATAAATGAGTAGCAACACTGCGAAAAGCTGCAATCCGCACATGTCCACCATGCAATCCTTTAGACAGATTCGCTTCTTGTGCCATCATCTCTAGATGATGCAATGATTGACGCGCATGATAGACAATACGCTCTCCCGCAGGTGTAAGTATCGCACCATGACGACCTCTTGCAAATAAAGGTACACCTAATTCTTCTTCTAAAGTAGCGATCGCATGACTAATGGCAGGTTGGGAAAGTTGCAATTTTAAAGCTGCCTCACTAAAGTTACCACAATCTGCTACAGCAACTACGGCTCGAAGTTGGGAGAGTTTCATGGTGAATTGATCTAGGGACTAGGGGCTAGAGGTTAGGGGCTAGGTGTGAGGGAAGAAAGATTTTTATACTTAGTTATGCTAAAACACAGCGTAAATAGCTGACTTAATTTTGTCAAAAATATTATATTCGTGTTTTTTATATCTATAAATGGCATTTATAGCAACTATGCAAGCCATGTTTTGATTATTTAGTCAAGTGTTGTTAGAGTTTTGTTGTCACGAGCATCTATCAGGAATAATGTTATGAGGAATGAATTGAGATGCCTACAACCAGAAGAGATAAAAATAACTTCTAAAGCTAGTAATATCCTCACTTCAGTTAAAGAAATACTGCATAAATTCTGGCAGAATACCGTAAAAATACTACTATCAGACTCTAAAGAATTACAAGTTATCAAAAAGGTCGATCGCCAAGGTAATATTTATTGGCAAGCTTACGATCCTGTAAGCGGAAAGTCCTACTCTTCCGGTTCGGAAGTTGATGTATGTATGTGGATTGAGCAGTTGTACAGGTAATAAAAATCAACATGACGCAACTTAGATTAGTAATTGGTAATAAAAATTATTCATCTTGGTCATTACGTCCTTGGTTAGCTTTAAAGCAGCTTGGGGTGCAATTTGAGGAAATTCGCATTCCTCTTTACATCCCAGAAACTGCATCTCAACTTCAGGAATATTCGCCTTCAAAAAAAGTACCTGTACTTTTAGATAATAATCAAAGTATCTGGGATTCTCTGGCTATTTGCGAATACCTAGCTGAAGAATTTCCTGATTTGCATTGGTGGCCAGAAGATAAAATTAATCGAGCCTTAGCTCGTTCTATTAGTGCAGAAATGCACTCAGGATTTGTTAATCTGCGGCAGAATATGCCAATGAATTGTCGTGCTAAGTTCCCTGGAAAAGGGTTAACATCGGAAGTCCAAAAAGATATTGACCGCATTACTAGTATTTGGCAAGAATTTCGCCAAAAATTTGCAGCAGATGGCGATATGTTATTTGGTAAATTCACTATTGCTGATGCTATGTTTGCCCCTGTGGTATTGCGGTTTGTGACTTACGATGTGCAATTAGATGATATTTCTCGGAAATATGCAGAGGCAATTTTAGAACTTCCTGCTATGCAAGAATGGATAGAAGCAGCTAAACAAGAAACAGAAGTGCTTTCGCAATATGAATTGTATCGGGATAAATAGAGACAGGACTTAGGGACTTGCAAGAAATAAATTATCCAATCTTGTGGGGTGGGCATCTTGCCCGCCTTTGACTATGGGCGGGCGAGACGCCCACCCCACAATAAATAGTTGTATATTTTTTTATTTGGAAGTCCCTTACGCAAAAATTGCCAAAAAGCTTAATTTATGGAACCGCCTTCTCTGCGAGAGGCTTCCGCCAACGCGCAGCGTCTCGCAGAGAAGACGCCAAGAACGCCAAGAGTTCTTAGAGTGTGCGTAAGTCCTAAGAGATTAGGAGCGGGAGAGATTTGATTATGACAAATCAAGTTTCATTTTGAAAGAAGTACCGCCGACTCGGTTGATGACTTCACTACCTTCAACCGCTCGCCAACCAAGTTTTTGATATAGACGTAACGCAGGATTTGAACTTCTGATACTCAATGATATAGAGGGGTAAAAGGCTTTAGCTGCGGCTAATAAATGAGTGAGTAATTGCGTACCTATACCTTGATTTCTATATTCTGGCAGAATTGCGATCGCCAATTCTGGAGTTTTGTCATTAATATATCCATAACCGCGATTTTCGCCAGTCAGTAACCTTATCCATGCAGCGCCTACAGGCTGATTACTATCTACTAAACTAGCTAGAAATCCCATATCACCATTAGCACCCCAGTTTTTCACATATCTAGCTAGTTCGGGATGATTCATGGCATCCTGTATAGTTAAATTCCCTTCTTCAGCCATGTGTGCTGCTTCATATAGCATTTGCCAAAGAAAAGGTTCATCTTCTTGTATAAGTGGACGAATTGAATAATTCATAAATTATGGGGCATGGGGCATTGGGCATGGGGCATTGGGTAAGAAAATATATAGTAATTTGTTCTTGTTATCTTCCTCAATCTCTAGGTAAATTGCTTAATGGAGTTGGTAAGCCATCAATACTGATGAGATTTTTTTGCTGTTGATATTCTTTCACACCCTCTGCGCCTTTTTTATTTGCCCAATCGACTAAAATCTCGCGTTGTCCTTGATATTCATAAAGTGGTACGCCAAAACCACAAGAAGTTTGCACTCGTTCAATATCAGCTATGATGATTTGGCGGTATCCAGGAAGCGTTGTAAAAAGAGGATAAAAGGAGTCCCATTCTGGGGAATCTGGTAATACTGTATACCCGCGACCGTAAAGGCGTAAAATTCGAGCAGCGCCTTGAAAAGCACAAAATAAAAATGTAATGCGCCCATTTTCTTGCAAATGTGCTGAGGTTTCGTTACCGCTACCTGTTAAATCTAAATAGCCTACCCGGTTGGGGGAGAGAATGCGAAAACTATCTAATCCTTTGGGAGATAGATTAACATGACCTGTGGGGTTTAAAGGTGCGCTACCCACAAAAAAAAGGTGCTGCTGGTTAATAAATTCTTGCAATTCTTCTGTAATACAATCAAAAAGTTTAGCCATAAATTCCAATTATGTCCGCTCTACAATCGAATTTTAAGATGGCTAGTTAGAAGTCGTGTAAAAATAAGTTGAACAATTTAATATTTGTAGTGCGGGCAGCGTTCGACTGAGCGCTCACGCCGAAGTCTTGCTCGCGCGAGCAAGATGCTCGCACTACTTAGGGACTTCCAAATAAAAAATATACAACTATTTATTGTGGGGTGGGCGTCTCGCCCGCCCATAGTCAAAGGCGGGCAAGACTTCGGCGTGAGCGCTCAGTCGAACGCTGCCCACCCCACAAGATTGGATAATTTATTTCTTGGAAGTCCCTTATTTTTACTTGATGCCTTAGTGAAGCAAAACCCACCTTGAGGAAGGTGGGTTGAGTGCATTGCCAGATTGAAAATAACTTATTTGGATGCCAGAAGTTGTGATACTGCTGCATGTGCTAAGACAACATCAGGTTCGCGCTGGAGAGCCGCATAGTATTTTCTGGCAAAAATATTGCCTAATTCTGAAGGTACAATGAGTCTTTGCGCATCGGCAATTAATTTTTGCAGAGATTCCGCTAGTATGGGTTCGTCTGCTGCTAGCATTTCATCAATTTGCACAACTAGCTCGGAAATTTTATGTAACCAAGCAAATTGTTCGTGATCGATAACTAGTTGCAAAAGTTCTGCGCTGGATACTCTACCGCTTACTTGTTCGTAAGCGATGCGTTCTGTATCTAATAAGGTGGAATGCAAATTGAGGAATTTATTGCGCAAATTACGTAAAAATTGCTGTTGATCGATGCGTTGTAGAAGTGTTTTAGAAGTCAATTTAACCCATCCTCCCGTTACGATAGTCGGCTATTGCTTGAATGATTTCGGCTTCAGTGTTCATGACAAATAGTCCACATAGCGAACAACTGTTTTTTTAGCGGTACAACAGCGATGAGTAGGAAGTCTAATGGTGATGTGGCATTCGATGAATTAGCGATCGCACTATTTCTTCTTTGTCTTGTACAAACAATACCATTTGCCCAACTCCTGCCGATTCTTTTTCTGTACCAAATAAGCTTTCGCCATCAAGCACATATATAAAAGCATTGTATTCTTTTGGCAGTGGTTGCACTGCGATCGCTCTTGGTTGGAGTGTGAAATAAAAACTCAGGTTTTATTTGTTAAATCCTATATATGATTAATCTTATAATAGCATAAGATGATGTGAAAAATGATAGATTGAGTTTCCCCTACTTTAGCTTCGGAAAACCGCCTATGTCCTTAGCTCATACAATTCTCGGACTACTTCAGCAAGAGGAGATGACAGGTTACGATCTGAAAACTACTTGTTTCGATCAATGTGTTGCACATTTATGGCCAGCAGATCAAGCACAGATTTACAGAACCCTAGATAAATTGGTTGAGCAGGGTTGGATTAGTTGTAGCGTTGAAATTCAGAGCGATCGCCCTAATCGTAAGGTATATTCGCTTACAGAAGCCGGAAAAGCCGAATTTAGTCGATGGTTGCAATGTCATCAGCCTTTACCAACAGTCAGAGAACCATTGCTGGTGCAGTTATTTTTCGCCGCCCAATTACCGAATGCAGCTATTATTAAATTGCTAGAACAACAGCTAGCTATACGCAACAAAAAACGGGCTGAGTGTGACAATATTCAACTACCAAAACTAGAAGATTGCACAAATCGCGAACAGATTATGCAACGACTAGTACTAGATTTAGTCAGTCAACGAGAACAGACTTATATTGATTGGCTAAAAACAGCAATTGATATGATTGAGCGTACACCTAATTAGACACAATGTAATCCTTTATTTTGCATTTTCTGCTCAATTTGTTGCATTTCTGCAAGCGTTTCTCCGGTAACGATGCCATAAATTTCTGTGTAAATTTTGCCGTATTTCACCTTTTCTAAAGCTGACAAAATAATTAAATCTTTACGATCTAATTCTGGTTTGAAAGCCGTTAAAACAGCGTCTAATGTGCCATCTATCCGGTAGTCACTGGAATATTTAGCCACTTCCTTTCCTACTTCTAGCAAGGTATGACGCTGCAAACAAAGTGGTGTGGAGCCATTAACGCGAAAATTGGCATCGATTGTATAAAGTTGTCCATCCTGGGTTTCTAGGACATCAAAACCAATTACTCCAAAATAACCTTGTTGATGAGCATACTGACCAATAGTAGCAATCATCGTAAAAAACTTACTCATGTCAGTTTCGCGATAATTAATTAGTCCGCCTAAATAATTACCTTCTGCGGTGACAAGTTGTGTTGTTGTCCCAATTAGCGTTATTTCTCCGCTTTTGCTGACATAGAATTGTACGCAGTAATTTTGTACAGCATTTTTGATGAATTCAGAGACAATAATCCAATCGAGTAACTTAATCTCCAGATATTTATTTAATTCTTTATAGCAATAGTTTAAATCGCTATTGCTTTTGATAATATAAGTACCTTCTCCTGAGAGTCCATGAGAGGTTTTAATTAAATAGGGAAATTTCTCTGGTAACTGAATTTCTTCCAGGCTAACGTTATGGAGATTGTAGCTGTTGTATGCTGGACATTGTACCCCCAGTTCAGCTAGGGTGACTTTACTGAGTAGATGGTAGTGTGTATGGGGTGCGATCGCGTGTTTTTCATATTGTAAATTATCAAAGGGAAATAGGGTGATGATTTTGTCAAAGCGATCGCTATGGCTGAGTTCTTCTAAATAAATAGAGCAATCAAACATTTCCATATTGGCGTAGTTAAAGTCAAAATGCTCTCGCCAGTAGTCAACCAGTAAGTTGTGCGGGGGAATAATTACAATTCCAGGAAGGAAATCACCAAGTACAGCTAAATTTTTCCAAGCTTCTTTTTGGCAAATCTTATCAAATGAAGTTTTAGTAGATTCACTACTGCCATCTTGAATATAGTATTTTTTTGTATTAGGGTAAGCTGCCCAACTAGCAGTAGCTGGATAATTGGGGATAAAGGCATAACTTTCATCGATGATATCTTGAGCAAATAAATCTGATAAAGAACTGCCTTGAAAGTAATCAAACTTGTATTTTGCGCGCATAAAAAAATCTCATCTTTGTTGTATTTAAATATTTTTATATCCAAAAAATAGTTTATAATTAAGCATAAACCGAGTTATACCAATTTTATATAAAAATGCATATAATTAGCCTGCCTTTGCAGGCTTTGTTTGTTTAGCCCCACCCTTCTAGGGTGAGGGCGTTAATGTGCAGCCTCACATATAATTGGTATTATGCATAAATTACGATATTAACGACAATCTGCTAATTAAATTAACAATAAATGCTGAGTTTTAGTTAAACTTCTACTATAGGAATATGTTTACCTATACCAAAAGTTTTATTTTTACCAATTCAATAAATTTAAAGAAAAAAGATGCACGCAGATAAATGTTGGTGTTTACCTGCGTGCATCTATGGTTATTTTTTGACTGATAAGAATTAAACTACAGCAACTGCTGTTTGCCAACGTCCTACAGCTTTACCAACAACGGCTAATTCTTGCATTAAATGGTCAAAAGCGTCTGGTGTCAGGGATTGAGGCCCGTCTGACAAAGCTTTTTTGGGGTTGGGGTGAACCTCAATCATGAGAGAATCAGTACCAGCTGCGATCGCGGCCATAGACATGGAAGGTACAAACTCAGACCAACCCGTACCATGACTAGGATCGATCATAATTGGTAGGTGAGTTAACTTGCGTAAAACAGGCACTACCGATAAATCTAGGGTATTGCGAGTATACTGACGGTCAAAGGTGCGAATTCCGCGCTCGCATAAAATTACATTCGGATTACCTGCGGCTAACACATACTCAGCAGCCATCAACCAATCCTCAATTGTCGCCGCCATTCCCCGCTTCAACAGCACTGGTTTCGATTGCGCGCCTACTTTTTTCAGCAGCGAGAAATTTTGCATATTTCTTGCGCCTACCTGAATCATATCGGCAACTTCCGCGATTTTATCCAGGTCGGCAGCGTCCATCACTTCTGTGATAATTCCTAATCCGCTAACTTCCCTAGCTTTCGCCAATAATTCCAAAGCACTCTCACCATGTCCTTGGAAAGCGTAAGGAGAAGTCCGGGGTTTGTATGCACCACCACGTAAAAACTTGGCTCCAGAGGCTTTGACGCGCTGCGCCGTCTCAATAATCATTTCCTCATTTTCTACGGAGCAGGGGCCAGCAACTACAACTACCGGATGATGTTCGCCAAAAACAACAGTCCCGTCAGGGGTGCTAACCATAACTTCCGAAGCTTCACCATGACGGTATTGACGACTAGCACGTTTATAAGGTAACTCTACCCGCAAAACTTGCTCAATCCAAGGGCTAACTTCTTGAATTTGTAGAGGATCTAAATCCGCAGTCTCACCAACTAAACCAATAACTACTTTATGTTTACCAACAATTTTTTCTGGTGTCAGTCCCCAACCGATTAATTCTTCATTAATCCGATTGATTTCTGCCTCTGGGGAACCAATTTTCATTACAACAATCATATTAAATTCCCTGATTAGTTGAGTTGTTTGTCAGCGTGGTTTTCAAAAGAAACTTGAGTTAGTAAATACGCCGTCACCTAAAAATTTATTATTAGGTCTATGACAGCAGAATCGATACTTCCTCTGAGTTTTAGGTATTTTCTTTAATGTAATACACTGCCACTGGGGACAACATGAGAAACCTGATTTAATATTGTTTCTCAACCTAATCTGAGGAGCTTAATCTAATGAATTATCAATGGTTTAGCAGAAATATTTATTTTTTATTAAATATTAAAATTCAATTTAAAAAAATATAGCGCTCAGTATATTTATGACTGAAGATTGGGATATAAATAAACATAAATTTTTAATTAGCAATGTTGAAGTTATCAATTTCAACTTCAACATTTACTTTAAAATTTACCCAAAATTACAGTCTTCTGATATCTGAGCGCCAAAAATCACACCTTTTTCTGCCGAGTTTCTCGCCAAACATCCACCATGCGTCCCCAATTGGTGCCGAACTCAGCCGCACCCAGCCAACTACCAACTCTGTCTTCATCCCAAGAAGCAGAAAGCACGCCATAGGTGATTCCTAACACTCCCAAGCCAAACAAGGCCATGTTGACCAACAACACAGCAATGGGAGGTAATCTGATGTCGGTATAAATGGTCAATATGTAGCTAGCAACTAACGTGGCAATACCTAAAGCTGTTGGTATACCACAAAATGCCGCTACTCGGCGAATCATCCTTTGGCTGACAACCTTGGGGATGGCCATTTCCTCTTTGGTGTAGGGTGGCTGCTTGGTTGTTTTTGTAGTCTTTTCACCAGACTCTTTAGACTGTGCTGGTGGTTGACTTTTAGCCTTTGCTGGCTTTTGGCGCTTTGTGTTCGGTTCAAAAGGTAAGCGGCTGCGTTCAGATTCTTCAGCAGACATAAGCGGTATCCTTAACCACGAATTCCCAAACGACCAATTAAAGCTTGATATTTTTCTCTGCTTTCCTGTTGGACATAAGCAAGAAGACGCTTACGATGTCCAATCAGCTTTAACAAGCCTCTGCGAGAAGAATGGTCTTTTTTGTTTGCTTGCAGATGTTCGCTGAGACGGTTAATCCGTTCAGTAAGCATTGCAATTTGGACATCAGCAGAGCCTGTATCAGTTTCGTGAACTTGATAGCTGGAAATGAGTTCTTGTTTGCGCTGTTGCGTCAGAGCCATGATTGATTTTAGTTCTAGTTATTCTAAATTTATGCAGCAGTCTCTAATAATATCACAGGCCTTAAGCTGTGGGGTGAATCAAGCTGAGATACCTGAGTTATTGAGGAAGTTGGGGATGTAAGTACTGCTTTGCATAAATTTATCACTTTTTAAACGCAGAGGAACGCGGAGGTTAGCGCAGCGAAAAGTCTGAGCGCCGGAAGCCGGCGCTCAGAACTTTTCAAGACAAAGTTTCGCTGAGTATTTCACCAGCCAATTCGCTATGAATTAATGAAATTGTGTACTAATAAGAGTTACGCACACTATACGAACTCTTGGCGTTCTTCTCTTCGAGACGCTAACGCGAAGGCGTCTAGGCGGTTCCATAAATTAAGCTTTTTGGCAATTTTTGCGTAAGTCCTGACTACGCAGTAATGAATATTTTGGCTGTGTAGGGTTGGATATCGGTAATTAAAGCATCTTCGTTTAATTCTACAGGCGTGTTTGTGAACCAATCTTGCCAATTTTCGGCTTTTGGGAAGTTGGGAATTTGATAATCGTTGAGATCATCGTCAGCAAAGTTGACTACAACGACTATTTGCGAACCTTGGTTATCCCAGCGAACGTAGCTTAAGAGTTTCGCCTGTGCATCTTCGTGGAAAAACTCTATATTGTCACTTTGCAAAGCTGGATTATGTTTACGTAGGGCAATGAGTTTTTTGTAATAATCGAATAAATCGCGGTTTTGGGGGTTTTCTAACAATGGCCAAGCGATTTTCTTGGGTTGAGTGACTTTTTCGCTTTTGCGCTTGTGTTCGCCAAACTCTTCACCCATCCATAACATGGGTATACCTACTGCTGTCATTAACAGGACTGCGGCTAATTTGGCGCGGGTAAATGCAGCTTCATCAAAAATTCCGCGATCGCCTAATTCTCTAAATAAACGTTCGCGATCGTGTGTGGATATGTAATTTATCACATTAGTACCAGTTTTATAACCCTGCTGTCGCGGATCTAAAACTTGCTTGAGATGATCTAGTTCAAATTTTTCGCCACAAACATGAGGCACTATAAAGTAATGAAAACTTTCATGCCAACATGCATCTAATGGCCCTTCTGGTGCTGTAACTTTGTTAGTATCAGGAATATGTTCGGCAATGTTATAAAAGGGTTTCTTAACAGTATTCTTTTTTGCTTGTTGCGCCAGCCAATGCAAAAAGTCAAAGTTAGCTAATTGGCGCACCGCATCAAAGCGAATCCCATCAATATGATATTCTTGTACCCAAAACCGCACTACATCACCAACATATTGCCAAGCAGGTTTAACATCTAATTTTTCGTCATAATTATCATAGTTAAACTCTGGCCCCCAGTAATTATCCGGGTCTTCTGGATAGTGCATGTATTCGTAATACCAGTAATTTCTATCTATCAGCATTAACGGGCATTCTTCATCAGTATGATTATAAATTCCATCCATAAATACCCGAATGCCTCGACTATGACATTCATCAATTAATCGCTTTAAATCTGCTGTGGAACCATAACTAGATTCTGTGGCGAAAAAATGGCGAACTTTGTAACCCCAGCTATAATCGCCAGGGTATTCATTTACTGGCATTAATTCAACGGCATTAATTCCTAGTTCTTGGAGATAATCTAATTTTTCAATTGCATCTAAATATTGTCCTCGTTTTTCGCTATCAACTTCACCACCTGTAAAATCAGAAACGTGCATTTCATATATAACTAATTCATCATTTTCTGGTAATGCTATATCGTCATACTGCCAACTATAACTATCAACTATTCTTTTACCATTCTTAATTTGCACCAAGCCAACTTTTTGCTGTTCGTCAACATCTGTGGCATAAGGATCTATGACATCTACCCATTCATTCGGAGAAAAATTAGGACTTTGACTTTGGACGCGAAATTTATATTGATAAATCCCGTCTGCTAAATTTATTTGCGTATAAAAATAACCATCTTCATTTTTTTTCATTGGCGTTTCTTGCCAATCTGAAAAAGAACCTACTAAACTAGCTTTTTGATTACGAGGTGCAAATAATTTAAAATCAATTAATCTACCCATTTTTAATCCTTATTTTTATTAATAAACCGCCAAGTACGTCAAGAAACAGAGAGGTAATGATTTAGTGCAAATTTATAGAAAATTGGTATCATGAATAAATGCTATAAAGCAATACGGTTCAGTTAAGGATAAATGTAGGTTGGGTTGAGGAACGAAACCCAACATTTTCGGCGATTTGTTGGGTTTCACTTCGTTCAACCCAACCTACGTGGTTTAAGGTTTTTGACGCTAACTGAACAGTATTGTGCTATAAAGCACTTACCATATAAATAACATTGCTGATGCAAATGTAAAGTTAACGTTATAAATCCCCCTAACTTTTCACGAGTTGGGGGAATATTAGCAGTCAACATTACTAAAAAATAAATATTTACTTTCTAGTTAGTCCAAATACATCTACTAAAAGTTAGATATTACCTGAACCGACGGGTACAGATGCATCAGCAATAGAAGCATTATGTAAGATAGGTTGACGAGTTTTTAAATCAAATTTATAGCCATTGGGTAAAATATGAAGCTTGGCTCCAAAAATTGCCAACGCCTCATCCTTTAAAATTTCGTCAATATTGTTGTGTGTGGCGTCTGATTCATCAACAATCGTCACTGCACCTTCACCAACAACTTCAATTTGGTTATCAGTAACCACCATAGCGGTATTTTCATCAATACCAAATCCTAAGTCTGCTGGTTCTTGTAATAAAGCAGAAATTAAGCGCCCTAAACGACCGCGTTGGGAAAAATGTTGATCGATAATTACTCCAGGTAAAAAGCCCATACCAGGGCCAATATCAACTATTTCAATTCGGGGATTTGTTTCCGAATCACCTTCAATAATCATAGTATCAGGCATCACCGCAGCGCCAGCACTTGTACCCGCAACCACAATACCTTCAGCAAATCTTTTGTGAATAGCTTCATCAAGTTGAGTGTCTTTAAGAATGCTGGTAATCCTTGCTTGATCGCCACCAGTAAAAAATATTCCCGTTGCATCGTTAACGGCTTCTAAAGCTGTTGAGGAAGCTGCATCTTCACGAGTCTCTGTATCAATTATGCGAACTTTTTCTGCTCCTAAGCGTTCAAAAACTCGAATATAATTTTCGCCAACTTCTCTCGGCAGTTCTGTTGCTGCTGTCATAATGACAATATGAGCTTTGGTACCGCCTGCACGCCTTAAAAACTCCCGCAGGATTTGACAATCTCCTTCTTTATCTTCAGCGCCACCAATTATTACTAGCTGCCGTTTAATATCTGTTGTCACCACGATATCACCTAAAATTTTCTGTAAGTATTTTCAATAAAGCATGACAATTACAGCTATAAAATCATCCATTTGGTAGATTAATAAATTAAGTAATAAAAATAATTTTTATCAAGAAATTTTACTATATTAATTCAGACTTAATCTATATATGCTTTATAAGCCCATAGAAATTATTCTATAGGCTTATTGAATAATTGTTATTTATTTAATTGCTAAAGTTTTTTGCTGTTGAGTATAATTGAGAGAAAATATGCATCCTGATTGAAAAAGTGTTGTTTAACTTAATGAACTTGACTTCTATAAATCAAGTTGAGTAAAAAAAGACGAGCTTGTTCTAGGGGAAGATGTCTAGGTTTACCTTGATAAACAATTTGGTATTCATCGATATCCGGGCCATCTCCATGACCAGAAATTAGCTTAAGGTGAAATGCTTGATCGGCAAGTTGCCGAACTTCATCTCTTAAAGAAACTTGTGAACTGTTCATACTTTGCTGTTTCTTAATATCCGTATTTTAGATATATAAAACTTGCCAATAGTTTGCACCTTTCAAAGGTTATATTTTTGAGGGGGAGTAGGAGTGTCAAAATATTCTCAATCTTGTCCATACTGAGTAAGAAATAGAGAAACTGCTTAATTATGCCCTGAGATAGCTGAAGATTTCTTGGAGTAGGGTTAAGCTGTCTCAGTGAAGGTTGAGTTTTATACTCTGAACAGTCGTTAAGCGATCGCTTCTCCAATCATAAATCAAATCAATTGCTCATCGATAGGTCTGGGTAAACGCCTTTGAGCGTCCCGACTTCAGGGTGTTTAGCTAGAGGTTTATCATCAATGCTTCAAGAAAAAACCACCGATGCAGTTCGCATCAACGCTAGAAAAACTGACGTATTCGATATTTTCAAGTTCAAGCATTATATGGGCCCTAATCCCTATCTGGAAGTAGGGGCTTTAGTGTTCAACTTTGTGCTGACGGAGTATCGAACACCTGTGCCCATTGAGGACTATGTTGCTATGATTAGCGATCGCTATCCCAATTTAGGCGATCGAGAATACGAATCCTACGCCCATTTATTTGCTCAAACTCTATCGGAAGTCGGAAAGCTAGAAATGGGGTTACACCTCACTCGTTGGAGTATCCAGTCAAATTCCGATCCTGTGCGGATTGCTATTCAATCGCTGCACGAACGCACAACTAGGGGAGTAGTCTATTTTGTCTGGGATTGGTTTGAGGCGATTAACCGAGATGCAGACTTTCTGTTTGAGGATGAGCTAGCAAGGCTGCAAAATAAATTTAGACAATCTGCTTACGGTGGCCCCACAGTTTACGCTTTATTACGCACAGCTTACGAAAAAGCTATTCCCACTTTTTATTTGTGGGAAGAAGGCTTGATGCAATACGGCTATGGTAAAAAACATATTCGCGGTATTGCTACGACTTTTGACTGTGATAGTCATATAGATTCTGACTTTACTACTCGTAAAGATGACTGCAAAGCTTTCTTAAAAACCTTGGGTTTCCCTGTACCGGAAGGTGATATTGTCAATACCCAAAAAGATGCTATGGCTGTAGCCAGAGAAATCGGCTATCCGGTTGCTGTCAAGCCTGTAGTCGGACATAAAGGAATTGGTGTCACAGCCGAAGTCCAAGACTCAGAAGAACTCGAATCGGCTTATGATAGGGCGTTAGCGGCGATTCCTGAAGAACAAGCCACAAGGATAATTGTCGAAAAAAGCATATCCGGGGCAGATTTTCGCTTACTGTGCGTTAATGGTAAATTTGTCGCCGCGACAGAAAGGCGTCCCGCTTCAGTTGTAGGTGATGGCTATTCCACTATTGATGAGTTAATTCGCGAAGAAAACCGCAAACCTGCACGTTGGGATACACCAACTTCTCCTATGAGTAAAATCCAGCGTGATGAAGCGATGGAATTATATTTAAGAGAACAGCGTTTGACATTAGATAGTGTAATTGAAAAAGACCAGATTGTTTATCTGCGTAAAGTAGCTAATCTTTCTGCTGGTGGGATTAGTATTAATGCTACTCACACAGTTCACCATGACAACATTATTTTGGCGCAGGATATTGCCCAACACTTCCGGTTAACTTGTTTGGGGATTGATGTGATTACCAAAAGTCTGGCGGAATCTTGGAAAGATGGCAACTTTGCCATTTTAGAAATTAACGCTGCACCCGGTATTTTGATGCATCTTAACCCGGCGGTTGGCGATAGTGTGGATGTACCTTCCCATATTCTCAGTACATTTTTTGAGTCAGGTACAGAGGCGAGAATTCCAATTATCACTTTTAATAAAATCTCTGTCCATGAGTTGCAAGAAACCATAGACCATATTCTTTTACAACATCCTGATTGGACAGTTGGCGCTGTTTGTCGCGATGGGGTTTTTGTTAATCGGTCGAAAAAAGTTTTAAGCAAAGATTACAATACCAACGTCCAAAGTTTATTACGCAATCCCAAGTTAGATTTGTTAATTGCCGCATACGATGAGGAAATTTTAGATCGAGATGGGATGTTTTACCAAGGTAGTAATATGGTGGTTCTTGATAATCCCAGCGAAATAGAGATGATCTTAGTTCGGGATATTTTAGAAAGTTCGACTGTGGTGATTAAGAAAGGAGACAGCGTTTCGATTAGTCGTAAAGGATTAATTGAAGATTACACTTTGGGAGAAGATGAACCTTTTACAAGGGTTTATTTAAAAGAAGTGGGGACACTTTTGTAAGTTCATATACTATAGCCATCTTATTTGAGATGCAAACAAAAGGGACAAGGAGGACAAGAAAGATAAGCATTAATTTTTATTGTGGGGTGGACATCTTGTCCGCCCAGGACGGGCGAGACGCCCATCCCACAAGAGTTTTATTAATGCACCATTTTAGCCTTGTCGCGCCAGTAGTGGCGTGTCTAGTTTTAAATGTGGCAATATAATTTTTTGGTGGGGTGGACATCTTGTCCGCCCAGGACGGGCGAGACGCCCATCCCACAAGAGTTTTCCTAATGCACTATTTTAGCTGTGTCAGTCCACTACGTATATTTCAAAAATCAAATATGAATCCTATATAGAGGGTTGAGTTGATCAAAAGCGGGAGCATCCCAGTTTTTATAAACGTCCGCGCCTTCAGTGTAGGTTGGCTGGAAGTCAGAAATTCAACATTAGTTAAGGTGTTGGTTCGTAGGCTTCTAGCCATCTACATTTTTTACACTATTTCAGATTAATACAAATACTACTGATTCTTCGATAAATACTTATGATTTTTTCAAAAAATTATTGCTATTTCAAGTATTTATACGTATAGATAATCAAATTTTCTTACAGTATTACTAATACTAGTACTTGAGAATAGTACTAGTAAATGAAGGAATTAAAAAGTAATAGTAAATAGTTGAAAATTAGGTAGACGAAGTTACACCTATTCAAATATGAATGAAATAAGTCTGTAAAAGTGTCTCTTTTTCTGACATCAGAAAAAATCATGAAAAATCAACTTTTTACTTCGTTACTTGCTACTATTACATTAGGGACTAGCATTTTATCAGGAAATGCTTCTGCTAGTGCGTTTAATATCAAAAGTCGAAACGAAGCTCCCGCTTCATTCACAAGTATTATCCAAGAATTTCGCGCTTTTGTTGGCGAAGAAGCTAAAACTTTAAATCCTGAAACTATTAAGGCTAAACAAGTAGACCTTTCTAAGTTACAACTTAAATTTGACCATGATGTAAATGTCTTCTTTATTGGGGAAACTGCTGGCGGATACCGCAACCGACTAGACTTTAAAGCAACTTTTGGCTCTACAGTGACTGAAGGGAAAATCTTTGGCGATACTTCTTGTAATACTGGGCAGTCAATTGATAATTTTCTGAAATTTTGCCCGAATGCCAACAAACCATTAGCCAACACAGTTGCACCTAATAGACCTTTGAATGTAGGTGATTGGGCAAATATTGGCAAGATGCAAGCTGGTACTCAGTTGGATTTCTTGTTGTATGCCAATGATATTAACGGTGGTATTAGTGGTAAAGATAAAAGCGGCAAAACAGTTAAGGGTATTTGGAGTTTAAATCAAGCTTTAAACCCAGATGGTTTACAGCACGCGATCGCTTATTACTACAAAGACTACTTGGTATTCGGTTTTGAAGATTTATGGGGCGGTGGCGACAAAGACTATAACGATACAGTGTTCGCCATTGATATCGGTAAAGAAAACGCCCGTTATATTGCTGGAATTACACCTGTACCCGAACCTTCCGCAACTTTAGCATTATTTGGGATTGCTGGATTGGGTTTATTCAAACTTCGTCGCCGTAGTGCTGCAGTTGTTAAAGCTGATTCCGCGCTTTAAGTTGCAAGTATCTTTCCACTAATTGATCTGTAATTTGATGTGCTGGTGCGTCAAGCACCAACACACCTTTTTGTTTTAATTGAGCGAATGCAACTTGACGCTGTGCTAATAAATCTAAAGCTACCGCTCTGATATAAGCCTCTGTGACATCTGCTGTAAAGGTATGCGCCCGCAGATCGACTTGCGGATCGCGCAGAGTTACGCAAAAGGGGAGATAACGGGGGGCTAGGCGAGAAAGGGCGGCGAGGAGTTCGGTGGAGGCGGTGACATCCACTATGTCGGTAATTAATACTACTAATGCCCGCCTTGTTTGTTGTTGGACGACGCTGGTAACGGCTCCTAAATAATCAGATTCTAGCAATACTGGTTGAATTGGGGTGAGACGATCAATTAAGTGCGGGAGGTAATTTTGACCGCGTTCAGGAGGAATCCACGTATGCATTTGTCTGTCGAATACACCCACGCCAACGCGATCGCCGCGATGTAATCCGGCTAAAGCTAAAGATAAAGTTGCATTTAACCCCCAATCAAAGCGCTGCAAACCCTGTACTTTTGCTGTCATCAATCTTCCCCGATCCAGCAAAATTAACAGGGTTTGTTCTTGTTCTGGTTCTAAAACCCTGACTAAGGGGGCTGTATTTCCATAAGCGCCAACTTTGCGGGCGGTAGCTTTCCAATCAATTAAGCGCAAATCATCACCAGTACGATAGTTACGCAGTTCGGCAAATTCTGTGCCAATTCCCATGCGGCGTTGGCGAATCGATCCAGATGATTGCAAGGCGAGACGAATAGAAAGCGATCGCAATCCAATTAAATCTGGATAAACTTTAACTGTCAGTTTTTGGGGAATCTGCCAATCATCCCACGCTAACCCCCATAAACCTAACTGTCTTACCTGAATATTTCCCCAGTCAAATTCTCCTCGCTGTGTGGGGTGGACGGTATAGGTTAAGTCTTGATTGGTGTTAGCAGCTACATTTGCTTTCAGTTTTGCTGCGGATACACCAAAGCCTGTAGGGTAGTAATCGTAAATCTCAATGATAGCATTAGCATTTGCAGAGGTGATATTTAGCACTACTGGGTTGTCTCGCCCAATAGATAAACGTGAGGGAATTTCCCGGTTGATTTGCACGCGATCGCGTTTTACCCGCAAACCATCCACAACCATTAATCCTAATACCAGGACATCAAATAAAAGCGCGATCGCAATACTAGTGGGAATACCCAAAACCATAGCCAAGATAGGGGCGATGGCAATTCCTATCAACAATAATAAATAAACTCTATTGGCTGGAACCATTTTTAATTAATCAACTATAGCGATAATCGTCAGTAATTTCTGGCATTTTAAGCTAAACCTAGAGATTTTGCCAGTAATGACTTCTTTAACAGCTATGACAGTCAAATTAGCTAATCATTTTTAATTATGACTTACGCACAAACTACGGAAGAATCGAACCGCGTTCGACGAAGTCGTTCCCGCAGGGTAGACACGAAGGACACGAAGAAATAAGAGTTTCAAAGGTATTTTGCGTAAGTCCTGTTAATATTAAAATAATTAATATAGAACTTAAATTTTGAGATTCATTTTCTACTGTAGAGTTAGTTATGAATCCGCAAAATCCTAATAAATAGCTGGTAATGCTGTCCCTGACACAGCCTAACATCTAAGATTAAAATTATTAATATAGGGCGATGATTTCGGTATAAGGTAGTAAAAAATTTATTTCCAATTTAGTCAGAAATAATTATTAACTTTTGTCTCGAATATGCCATAATGTCACGAGTCAAAAGGTAGTACCTAATTAGATATCCCTAAGTAAAATAGGGGTAAATTACTAATTTTCTGATAAGCAAGCTCGACAATTAATTTCTCTATTTTAAAGCAGAGCTTGGTTAGCAGATAAAAAATATTTTTAGGTATTTATATAGTTTTGACTCTAGAAATATTGACCAAAAGCCAAGTTTTTTAAACTCTTTTACAAAGCAAATTTAGGAATATATGATGATGAATTTGTTGGAGTTGGCGAATAATCCGGGAGATTTTAAATCTCATGCAGTTACTCAGCCAAGTTTAGAGTTAATTGATATAGCTTATCCGCGTCCGCAATTGCAGCGCCTTTCTACTACCGATGCAACGCGATCGCCTTGGCAAAATCTCAACGGTCAGTGGAAGTTCGCATTTGATGACCAAGGCAAATGCGCTCAACCAAGTGACCTCAAGCAATGGACACATGATATACAAGTTCCCTTTGCTCCTGAATCTATCAAAAGTGGGATTGGCGATACAGGATTTCATGCTAACTGCTGGTATGAGCGAGAATTTACCACCCCCGAAGGTGAGGGTAGGTTATTACTGCACTTTGGTGCTGTAGATTATCGCGCTCGTGTTTGGGTGAACAATCTATATATTGGTGAGCATGAAGGCGGACACACCAATTTCACTATGGATATTACTGCTGCTTTAAATGACAGTGGCATCACAAAAGTCACAGTCTGGGCGCAAGACGATCCGCAAGACTTAGCCAAACCCCGTGGAAAGCAGGATTGGCAGCTAGAACCCCACAGTATTTGGTATCCCCGTACAAGTGGGATTTGGCAGACAGTTTGGGTGGAACGTGTGGGTGTGACTTATATCGATCACATCCGTTGGACTCCTGACTTTGAACGTTGGGAAATTGGTTGTTATGCGGCGCTGGCAGGCGATACACCCGCAACGGGCGTACAAATGAAGATGAAATTAACTGTAGGCGATCGCATCCTGGCTAATGATATTTATGAAGTATTTAATGGCGAGATTAACCGCCGCATTTCCCTATCAGATCCAGGTATCGATGACTACCGCAACGAATTGCTATGGAGTCCAGAAAAACCGACCTTAATCAAGGCAGAGATTGAGTTATCTCATAACGGACAATTATTAGATAAAGTCATATCTTATACAGCTTTGCGGACTGTGAGTATTCAACGCGATCGCTTTATGCTCAACGGTCGCCCCTACTATTTACGCTTAGTGCTAGACCAAGGTTACTGGGCTGATAGTCTGATGACTGCACCCGATGATTTAGCATTGCGGCGAGATGTGGAACTAGTCAAAGCAATGGGTTTCAACGGAGTTCGTAAGCACCAAAAAATAGAAGACCCGCGATTTTTATATTGGGCAGATGTGTTGGGATTGCTAGTATGGGAGGAGATGCCAAGCGCTTATCGCTTCTCCCCCAGAGCAGTGGAACGCATGACCCATGAGTGGACAGAAGTTATTAAGCGTGATGCCAATCACCCCTGTATTGTTGCTTGGGTACCATTTAATGAGTCTTGGGGGGTACCAAATTTAGTTGAGACACAAGCTCACCGGAACTATGTTTTGGCTATGTATCACCTCACCAAGACCCTCGATCCGACTCGTCCGGTGATTGGTAACGATGGTTGGGAAAGTACAGATACGGATATTCTCGCCATCCATGATTACGATACAAATCCCCAGCATTTAGCTCGTAGGTACGGGCCAGAAGTCCAGCTATCAGATTTATTTAATCGTCAGCGTCCCGGAGGCAGAATCCTCACATTGGATAACTACCCCCATCAGGGACAGCCAGTTATGCTGACCGAGTTTGGCGGTATAGCCTACGCGCCAGAAGAACAACCTGATGCTAACAAAGTTTGGGGATATGAGCGCTGCTGGAATCTCTCAGAGTTAGAAATCAAATACACTGCTCTGTTGGAAAGTGTGAATCACATCGATATGTTTAGCGGTTTCTGCTATACACAATTTGCCGATACCTTCCAAGAAGCTAACGGGTTATTGTACAGCGATCGCACGCCGAAAATTCCCCTAGAGACGATACGCGCAGCCACCCTTTCTGGAGGTTTATGTACTCCCACAAGTTGTTAAAGCCAGATGGACGCCAACTGACTTTATATAGTCGCTATCCAATTTCCCCAGATATCGCAGCGACTAGCCCCAGTAATGAGCCAGTGCAAGCCAATCCCCACCTGCGCTGGCACCCTTTACGGGGGGAATGGGTAGCTTACGCTAGTCACCGTCAAGGGCGGACTTTTATGCCGCCGCCAGAATATAACCCCCTCGCACCCACCAGTAACCGAGAGTTTCCCACAGAACTACCCCCAGGGAAATACGATATTGCTGTTTTTGATAACCGCTTTCCCTCGATGGCACTCACAGCACATAATCCACCAGCGAGTATTGTAGAAACCTTACCTGCCAACGGTGCTTGCGAAGTAGTGGTTTTTACTCAAAACCCCCATACTTCCCTCAGTTCCTTGGAATTAGCCCACCTAGAATTGTTGTTGCAAGTTTGGGGCGATCGCGATCGCGAACTCGGCGCAAATCCCCAAATTCAGTATGTTTTGCCCTTTGAAAATAAAGGTGTCGAGGTAGGCGTAACTTTACACCATCCCCACGGGCAAATTTATGCCTATCCGTTTATACCCCCAGTCCCCGCCAGAATCTTGGAAATGCAACGGCAATTTTATCAAGAACAGCAACGGGGTTTATTAGCGGATTTAATTGCCAAAGAGATAGCTGATAACCAGCGTATTCTATATCAAGATGAAGATGCGATCGCTTTCGTCCCCGTCTGTGCGCGTTATCCCTACGAAGTATGGATTGCGCCTAAACAACCAGTTCCTAACTTTCAAGACTTGAGTGCAAACCAACGTCAGGGATTAGCCAAAGCATTAAAAACCGTCACTCTTAAATATGATGGTTTGTGGAATCGTCCATTTCCCTATCTCATGGCTTGGTTTGGTGCGCCAACCGACGGTAAACCCCATCCAGAAGCCCATTTACACGCCCAGTTTTATCCACCCTATCGCACTAGCGACAGACTCAAGTACTTAGCAGGAACCGAACTCGCCGCCGGTATGTTTGCTAATGACGCTTTACCAGAGGAGAAAGCCAAAGAATTACAAGCTGTAGCTGTGAATTTACAAATGCCAATTTCCGCATAAAGTGAAAATTGGGAAATTACAACCAGCGCATCTTTTATCTTTTATGAGATGCGCTGATTAAACCCTTGAGAAAACCATATCCTAATACCAATTGATTTCTGAAAAAATTTAAGTATATGTAGAAAATACTGCATGAATAAAACTCTTGTGGGGTGGACATCTTGTCCGCCCAGGACGGGCGAGACGCCCATCCCACAAGAAAATTATATTGCCATATTTTAAGGTTGCCACGCCACATAATACGGTGCGTTACACTTCGTGATAACGCACCCTACATATACTTAGATTTTTTCAGAAATCAAATCGGATTCCTATAGTTGAAGTAAAATTACAAGAAGGTTAAAAATCTTTGCATATACAAAAATTTACCTATTTAGCCTAAATTAAACCCAATTAACTGAATAACTTAACAACGCCAACAGACTTAATTTGCGTACAATCCGCATTTGCTTACGTATAAATACTGATGCAAATAGGTATATAAGCTGTTGATAATAAATCTTGGTTATTGTTAATGCAGAACTCCCTGATAACAAGTAATTTTTGACTATTAGGTAAGTTTTTCACATCTGAGGTCGAAAATATGCGGAGCGATCGCTTCTCATATCGTCCAGCTTTGGTATGCGATCGCCTGGTATCAAAAGCCAAAATAGTCGCAAGATATGGGTATTGAGGAGAACGATTTAACTTTTATTGTCAGTTCCCAAACCTATCCGACGATTGGCGTTAACCCTCTTCTGCAAAAGTTCACTGACACAATCACCACAAAACCTTAATTCTCAAATCTAATATGAGTATGACCTCTTGGTTTCGTAGACTCTCTGCTATTGCTTTTGCCATTATCGTTAGCTTAACGTTCTCTACATTGTCGGCTAACGCTGTCGTTTCAAGTGATTACAATAAGTTGCTTATGACTAACGCATGTGTTAAATGCGATTTATCAGGAGCCGATTTATCGAATAAAGATTTATATGGTAGCGCTCTCAGTGGCGCAAATCTATCAAACGCCAATCTCTCTGGTGCTTTACTCAATGATGCAACACTCGAAGGCGCTAACCTAACGGGAGCCAATTTATCGGGAGGCATCCTCATGGGGACAAACTTAAAGGAGGCTCATCTAACAGGGGCTAATCTAGCTGAGGCAGATTTATATAATGCTCTGATGAGTAATACAAGGTTATCAAACGCCAATCTCACTTCAGCTGATTTAGAAGCAGCCATTCTCTCTGATGCAGATTTGTCTAATGCATCCCTGACAAATGCCAAGCTAAGGGGAGTAATTCTCTCTCGTGCTAATCTATCGGGAACAGATTTGTCCAATACTAAGATGAGAAATTCAAGGCTATCACAGGCAAACCTTAGAGGAACTAAGCTATTTGGTGCAGATCTGTCTAATTCTCTCATGCCTGATGGAACTACCTATAATGGAGATGTCACTCAGTTTGGTGCCTATCAGTAAACTGAGAAAAGCTCAGAATTAAGCATGAAATGTTAGGTGGGTTGCAACTTTTGCTAACCCACTATGCAGCAAAATTTCTTCTTAATATCAGACATATTTGAGAAATTTTAACTCAATAAATACCTCTACAATTAGTTGCGGTTGAGCATAAAATTTTCACACCACACGGGAGCATCCCAATTTTGACGCAATACCCTAGAAGGGTATTGCTATACCAACAAAGCCTGCCTTCTTTTGCTAAAAGTTTGATAGCCTGCGTTCGTCGAAGACGTTCCCGAAGGGTAGGCAGGCTTCGTATTTCTAGCCCCACCCTTATAGGGTGAGGGCGTTTTTGCACATTTGGGATGCTCCCCACCACACAACAATATTTGTGATAACTTGTTTATAACTTGTTGTTAATTGTTCTCAACTCATCAAGGGTTGCTATTTTCTATATTGCTTTGCGCTCATCTTTAAGCTGGTACAATATTGTGTTTGAATTTTTGGAGTTGACCTTGAACCCAATTACCGCCTCTAGCTGTACATTGATGGCAAATTTCCCCGTAGCCGTCTCCATCATCATTACAGACAATTAGTCTGGCTGCTAGCATCTGAAAAGTTTGGCGACAAATTAAACAAACTTGACTACTTTTTTCACTATTGCATTCTATTTGAAATTGCATATTAATTCTCCTTATTTAAAAGCACTTAAATATGTTTATCAATAACATATTCTTTTGTATATCTCGCATCTGCAATACGAAGTGAATTCTGTAAATATTGCATGTGATTTTAACTACAATAAATTCGTAAATCAGAAAATACAGCAAGCATTTCCTGGTTTACCTTTTTTGTAATTAATTCAAGTTTCTGAGATGCGGCACCCATAATACAGCCCACTATATCCGCGTTTCGGTAAGCGTTGCCAACCTTACAGATACGGATATTTTTTTCATAAATTAAATAGGATTTCTATATTATTAAATTCTCTGAGTAACCGCATCTATTGAGGGGTAGGATTATGAAAATTAAAAGCTTTATTTTAGAATCTATGAGTTATTTTTGGGTAAAGAAAGCCACCTTATCTAGTCCTGCAGTCATATAAGCACAAGCCATGTGTGATGAGTTATACGCCCAACCTACCCTTCCTTGACGATCTACGAGGATACATCCCGCTTCACCTTTAACTTTAGATTTCAAAGCCTTTATTGCCATTTGTGCGGCTTCGTCTGGATGTCTGTTACTAGCGAGGAAATCGATCGCAGTTTTCGCCAAAACCACCGGGATAATCGACTCGCCATCACCTGTAGTAGAGCAAGCACCGAGTTTATTATCAGCGTATAAACCACAACCAACAAGGGCAGTGTCACCGACGCGACTACATTGTTGCTTCGTAATCCCGCCTGTAGAAGTACCAGCAACTAAGATACCGCTTGCATCTAAAGCTACACAACCAACAGTGTTAGGGCGATCGCTAACTTCTCGATCCTCTTTCCACTGTTCCCATTGCTCCTCGGCAATCAAGTCTTCTTTTTTACACATTTCAGCACCGCATTCGGTAGCAAAGCGTTCTGCACCTCGCGCTACTAATAGCCTGGGTTTATCATCCATAATTTTGCGGGCGACGGAGATGGGATGACGGATACCTTGAACGGCTGCAACTGCACCCCAACTTAAAGAGCCTTCCATAATTGCTGCGTCTAACTCTACTTCGCCATCGCTGTTGAGAGTTGCGCCCAGACTAGCGTTAAATGTTGGATCGGCTTCTAATACGCAGATGGCTGCTTCCACTGCTTCTGCAGCACTACCACCACTAATCAATACTGCCCAACCTGCTTCTGTGGCGGCTGTACAACCGACATGATTTGCAGCTACTTTTTCTTCGGTAATAGTTTTCGCTCCACCGTGAACGATGATAGTCGGTATCATAGAATTTCCTTTAATTAGTAAGAATGTTGCGGCATTGTAATTGATTCTGTAGGTTCATCGATGAGTTCGAGCGATCGCCTTTTTAATGTCTCTAAACCTAAGTGCTGAGTTGCTGATATAAACACAGATTCAGGGTATCTTTCTTGCGCTGCTACTAAAATTTCCTTGGTGACGCGATCGGTTTTGTTAAAAGCAATCAGAGTCTTTTCGGGAATCTCCGGCATTTCGGCTAGTATTTCCTCGACGCTGACAATATGGTTTTCCCAAGCTGGATGAGATAAATCCACAACGTGAATTAAAGCATCTGCCTCTATCACTTCCTCTAAGGTGGCGCGAAAAGCATCCATTAGCGGTGGTGGGAGTTCGTGAATAAACCCGACTGTATCTGTCAGCAAAATTGAGCGGCGTTGTTTTGTTTCCGGTTCAATAATTACCACCTTACGTGTTGTCGGATCGAGGGTGGCGAAAAGTTGATCTGCCGTGTAAACTTCAGCATTAGTTAACACATTCAATAAAGTAGATTTACCTGCATTCGTATAACCCACTAATGCCACAACGGGAATTTCTTGTTCTTGTCGTTGTTGTCGAATCCGGGCGCGATGTGCTTGTAATTGGTTAACTTCTTCTTGTAGTTGGGCAATTCGTCGTTGAATCACTCGCCGTTCCGTCTCTAGCTTAGTTTCCCCAGGCCCCCGTGTCCCAATTCCCGCACCTAATCTAGACATTTCCTGACCGCGACCGCGTAGCCGAGGTAACATATATTCGAGTTGTGCCAATTCTACTTGTAATTTTCCCTCTTGAGTCCGCGCCCGTTGAGCGAAAATATCGAGAATTACCTCTGTACGATCTACAACTCTTATACCTATTTCTTGTTCCAAATTGCGGGCTTGAGATGCAGAAATATCTCTGTCGAAAACAATCAAATTAGCACCAACTTTTTGGGCTAAAAGCTTGACTTCTTCCACCTTTCCTTTACCAACAACAGTTTGCGGATGGGGGCGATCGCGCTTTTGTCGCATGACATCGAGGACAATTCCCCCAGCACTTTCAACTAAACGCACCAATTCCGCAAGTCCATCTTCAAACCTTTGGGTAGATACATCATCGGTATGTACTCCAACCAATAAAACTCTATCTTGGTCAGATATGATGTCTTGAGAAAGAAATACACTTCCTCCAGCATCAGCAATTTCTTTTTCCCATTCCGCAACTAAAATATCGAATTCTTGTTCTGTTAAATCATCCAAAGTTAGAGGAGGCGAAATTACCCAAGGATTTTCTGGATCGGGGAAAAGATAAGCTAAAAAAGCGTCATCTATTTCACCATTAACTATTGTTAAAACTACCAAAGCATCTAAACGCTGATTTGTCATTGCAACCAACGCTGCTACATCAGGCGATTCAGATTTAACTTGAGTAGTAATACAACGAATTCCGCTTAAACGTTCTGCACTGCGCCGGGGTAATTCATCAGGTGGAATTTGCGTCTGATTTGGTGTTCCAACTGCAACGCGAATAACTTGTCCGCGCCGATTTATATAACAACAAATTTGGTGATGGATATCGGTACTTAAATTAGCTAAGGTTTGAGCAAACTCTGCCGTAATAAATCTATCTCCCGGTTCCCTTTGCTCGTAAAGCTGCTGTAATCGTTTAATTTGGCTAGCTTTTATTCCTTGAATATTGCCATAAATATTTTGCATAAAGTAAATAATTCACAATTAACTTTTTAATTCCGTATCTTATATTTTGATTCCTTTTATGTTAATTTAATCTACCAAAGGAAATAGGCACTAAACCTTTACACAATGCTTGTTTTATGTAATGTATTTGTAATTGGGCATGGGGCATTGGATTTAAAAATGTCTTTAATTTTGAATTTTGAATTGTTAACTTCTCTCTTCCAAGTAGCGGCAAATGGCACTATCAAGATGTGGCATTAATTCAGCGCGACTGCTACCGAGAACGCTGTAGGCTGGACGGGGAGCGATAAAACCTAATTCTTGGGTGGGTACAGAAATTAAACTGTTGACACTCACACCGGCTTTTTTGGCGGCTAATCTTGCCAAGTCAGCCCAAGCAATAGCGCCTTTATTTGCTAAGTGCCATAAACCGTTCTCGCCATCAATCAGCAAATCTAGGCTGGTATGAACGAGATCCGGTATGTATGTGGGAGAGACGATCGCATCTTCTGCGGCGACAAAGGGATTCCCCGCTGCTAATTGACGTAAGGCGATGGTGACGAAGTTGTACTCATCCCAGGGGCCGAAAAATGCACTGGTGCGAATCACCAAAGATGCAGGATTAGCTTGCAATACTAGCTTTTCTGCCAATACTTTGCTACAGCCATAGACATTCAAAGGAGCAACGTTATCAGTTTCCACATAGGGATGAGAAACAGCACCATCAAATACTAAATCTGAGGAGAAAGTCAGCAATGCTACGTCATGTTGGGCGCAAGCGGCTGCTAAAACTGCGGGGCCTTCAGCGTTTACCTTTAAACAAATATGGGGTTCCCGTTCGGCATCATCTACTCGCACATATCCCGCAGCGTTGACAACTGCCCAAGGTTGTAATTCATCAAGGACTTGATTAACGGAAGTTGGATTGGCAATATCCATATCTTGGCGTGTCAGCAGGCGATAGGATATACCTCTGACTTCGCACAACCGAGCAAAAGCCTTGCCCAGAGTCCCTGTAGCTCCAATAATTACCAAAGGACGAGGGGAAAGTTGAGAAGCAAATTCCTCTTTGTTTTTGCCACAGCTAACTGCTGGATAAACCAAACGTGTTGGACGATGCCACCAACCTGGGGTTTCAAGTATGGGGTGATTGGGTTTACGTCCTGCGGCTAAATCTTGTACCATTTTAGCGATCGCAGTTTTTCTGGGACGTAGCGATCGCAAATCGAATACCCCTGACTCGTAATATCCAACACAGCGAGTAAGTAAACTATTCCAATCAAAGCTGCCGAGAAGTGCCCAAGCTGTGACAGCGCGAACATCCACACCTTGTTCTCGTAGTTCTTGGGCTGCGTTCCAAACTTCATTTAGCCAGCGCAACTGTTCTTCACGGGTGCAACTGAGATGAACTTCCGTCACGGCTATGGGTAGTTGATAGCGTTCCCATGTCTCTTTGAGCAAGGTACGCGGGCCTGCTAAACCTTCAGCGCAAACTCTTACAGCTTCTACATCTGCATAGTTATCCCGCCCATTACCGCCACGGCTGCAAGCTGGATAATTTTCGAGATTTTCATCTAAAAAGCGATCGCTTGTCAGGTAGTGGTTAATGCCAATAATGTCAGGCGGACAGGGATTTTGGTTAAATACTTCCAGTTCAGCCTCGCTGATACCACAGTAGCGCAAGTAACCCCACATCGGATGAGTAGGAGTAATCCGACCCCATAATAAATCAAAACTCAACCAACGGCGCTCATTTTCAAATTCTGCTTGATAAGCCAGTTTTGCTGTACTGTAAGTCTTACCCAAATCCTCCGTTTGCACTAGTTTAGCATCGGGGTTTACTTCGCGGATAGCTTGCATCGAAAGTGCGATCGCTCGACATTCCCCCAACAAAGCACGGGCAAAAGTTAAAGTATCTCTACCATGAGGATACCAGTGTCCATACATCCCACTAAATCTAGCTGTTGTCAGTGGTTCGTTTATCGGCGTGTAATGGGTCACCCAAGGATAGCGTTTCGCCACCGCACGGGCAAAAACCGCTAATTTCTTGGGAAATTCTGGGTCTATCAAGCTCGTATCACGGGGGCCGCTACCATGATGCACTAAGCCCACAATCGGACGAATACCGAGTTCGCGCAAACGTTCTAATCGTTCATCTGCCCAAGACCAGTCAGCATTCTCTAAACCATTGGGCGCAATTCGTTCCCACAGCACAGGATAGCGAATCGCCTGTATCCCCAGTTCAGCAAATAAATCTAGGTCATCCAAGCGCGTTGCATGACCATTGCGTTCTAACTGATCGAAATACTCTTCACCCACACGATTAACAGTACACTCCACACCAGCCCACACTTCTAAAGGAAGTTGTGATTTCGTAGTGTTAAGTGTCGATTGAAAAGCAGAAGCCATAATTTACAACCCATACCAATTTTAGATTTTGGATTTTGGATTTTGGATTCAAAATCCTCACCGAACAGACAGAGGGGAAGGGCTTGCCCCATACGTGTCAACTTAACGCAAAACCCATCTACCGCAAGGAACTGAAGTTCCTTGCTAATAACCAAAGTCATCGTCAGATTCCTAAATATCTTCAAAATCTTGAGTCTACTTCAGTAGACTTGAGTTATTAGCCTTGGAATTCATTCCAAGGCGGATGACGCTTGTACAGAGGCTATTTTTAGCTTAAGTTGACACCAATGGGCTTGCCCCTACCCCCTTGCCTCTTTTCAAGCCTTAACCGCAATTTGCTTATACACAGTCAGAGCCTGCGCAACACATTGATCCATGTTGTAATACTTGTAAGTTGCCAACCGCCCAACAAAATATACTCCTGATGCGGCATCAGACAGCGCCTTATATTGCTTGTACATTTCGTTGTTTTCTGGACGCGGTACAGGGTAGTAAGGATCGCCCTCAGCTTTAGGAAACTCGTAGACAATGCTAGTTTTACTATGATCCTGACCAGTCAAATATTTAAACTCCGTCACACGGGTATAAAGATGCTCATTGGGATAGTTAATCACAGGTGCAGATTGAAACACAGCAGTATTGTGTGTCTCATGCTTAAAATCAAGGGAACGGTATGGTAGTTTACCGTAGCGATAATCAAAGAATTCATCTACAGGGCCTGTATAAACCATTTCCCTACAAGGAATTGCTTTATTAATCTCCCGGTAATCTGTGTTCAGCATTACCTTGATATTTGGATGATTGAGCATATTCTCAAACATCCGGGTAAAGCCGTGTAGTGGCATTGCCTGATAAGTATCTGTAAAATATCGATTGTCGCGGTTGGTACGGGTAGGTATACGGGCAATTACTGATTTATCTAGTTCTGATGGATCGAGTCCCCATTGTTTGCGGGTATAGCCTCGGAAAAACTTTTCATACAGTTCGCGACCAACTTTACTAACTACTACATCCTCACTAGTGCGGATTTGTTCGATTGGTTCAGCTAGGGATTTGTAAAAATCTTGTATCTCAAGTGAATTGAGACTCATCCCATACAACTTATTGATGGTGTCGAGGTTGATGGGAATCGGTACTAGCTGTCCATCTACACTAGCGAGAACACGATGTTCGTAAGAACGCCACGCAGTAAAGCGTGAGAGGTATTCAAAGACTTCGCGGGAGTTGGTGTGGAAGATGTGAGGGCCGTATTTATGTACGAGAACGCCATGCTCGTCATAATGGTCGTAAGCATTACCACCAATGTGATTGCGCTTATCTACAACCAGGACTTTTTTACCAGATTGAGTGGCGAGACGTTCCGCAATGACGCTACCCGAAAAACCAGCACCGACAATGAGGTAATCAAAGACAAAATCTCTAGTAATGATATTTGGTGCTTGGGTACTGGCTGCACCTTTAGAGTTGGCTTTATCTTCACTATCGCGAGCTGCGATCGCAGAATCAATCAGTTTCATCATCGACGCCCAAGTCCGATCCCAAGAAATCTTCTCTAGAAAGGCGTCTACTCGACTCAACCATTCTGATTTTCTGGTGTCTTCTCGCATTGCTTGTTCAGCAGCCGTGACGAAATCAGCCACTGTGTCTGCAATTCGTACCATATTCAACTCGCCGTAAGGACGCACCACATCGCGAATTGAGGTAGATACTACCGGTCTACCAGCTGCTAGATATTCTGGTGTTTTGGTGGGGCTAATAAAGCGTGTTGACTCATTACGCGCAAATGGTAACATCGCTAAATCCCACCCGGCTAAATAAGCTGGTAGTTCTTTATAATCTCTACCACCGAGATAATGTATGTTCTCGTGCTGTGGTAAAGCTGCGGGATCGATTTTCACCACAGGGCCAATAATTACTAAATGCCAATCTGGACGGGCTTCAGCAATCCCAGCTAGCAATTCTATATCCATCCGTTCGTCAACCACGCCAAAAAATCCGAGGCGCGGATGGGGAATATGGGCTTGATCTGCTGGTTCGGAAATTGTTCTCGCTTGCGCAAAGTGAGGAACATCTACGCTGCTAGGAAATGCATATACGTTGAGATGTTGATTAGCTTTACTTTCGTAGAGGCTTTGTCCGCCTGTAAATACGAGATCTGCAATTTTGAATAGTTCGGCTTCGTAATTCTTTAAGGTAGGTGATGCGCCTTTGAATGCAGACAATTCATCCATGCAATCGTAGATGACTGCTTGGGGTTGCAAGTGGCGAGTAAAAGCGATCGCCATTGGTGTGTAATACCAACATATATATTTATGGATATTATGCGCGGCAAATAACCCATCAATTAAGATTTGTAAATCTGCGTTGATTCTGTCTGCGCTCAAACCTTGTGGGAGATGGGGTAGAACCACGATTACACCAGTAGAATCTTCGCTGATATCTAACCTTCCCACGGGATCGTCAGAGAAAATTGGCTCTTCAATAAAGAAGACTCGTTTTCCTTGGGCGCAACGGCTTAAAAGATGCTGTGGCCTTTGATAGACGAAATTCCAGCGTAAATGAGATAAGCAGATAATATCGGGTGTATCTTGAAAGGTTTCTGTGATTTGGGTCTTTTTATTTGATGAAGCTATATTTAGGAGTGATTGAGATGATTGCGTCTCCTCTAAATGCGATCGCTTGTTTGTACTTTGCTTTGGCGAAATAATATTGCTAACACCATTGTTGTTAACTTTAGCTTGTTCACTTGCCATAGATGCTCTCAGTATTTCGATGATTAATTCTTACTAGCCAATCGCTAATACCTTTTCTGGTTCAGGTAGCACCAAACTCACTCTCAGGCAATGCAACATAGTTTGGCCTTATTTACCTATGGAATCGGTATAATCATTAATTTGTTGTATTAATAATAAATTACTATTAATTTTCGTATATCTCATCTATCCAAATAAATATAAAATCAATTTAGTTATTAATTCTTCAGTCTTATCTATTGTGGAAAAAATTGCTATTCTTGATTGCTAAATTAGCCCCGCAGATTAAATTGCTATAAATATGCAATTATTCATGAATTTTATCAGAAAAATGACAATATACTATAGTCAATCTTTTGGCAAATGACTGTATTATAGTAATTGCTAAATCTTGAGCTTTGGCGCGAAATTAGACTGATTTCCTCAATATATTCGTTTTAGGCAAAGATGCTAATACATAAAAGAAAAGATATTTACTGTGTATTATAAGTCTATGTGCGAGTTTTAGTCTGCCCGGTTGCGTACATATAATTAGATAAATATGGCAAAATGAATATATTAATTTTTCTAGATAATTATTAAAATTATTTTGTAGCCTTTATTACTTTCATTTTTAAGCGAATTCTGCTGTAAATAAGTAAATAAATTAATCTTGTTGATCTGAAAAACTATTTTCCCTCGCACCCAACTGTTTTAAAACTGCTTTTTGCCCTTCGCTTAAATTAGTGACTCCGGCAATGTTCATGCCTTCATAAAGGCGATCGGGTCGGAGAATCTGCAAACAATTACCTGTTTCAATGTTCCAAAAGCGAATGGTTTCATCGTAGCTGGCACTGACTAGGGTGTAGCCGCCATCTATTGTTAAATTGGCAAGAAACTTCACAGCAGAGATGACATTTGTGTGACCTTCTAAAGTTAACAGAGTCTGCTTTTTCTCCACATCCCAAAGCCGAATCAAATGATCGCTGTTTGCTGCTAGCAATCGCCCATCAGGGCTAAAGCTGACAGACATGACGACGCCAAATCCTTCCCAGGTGGCAACACAATCACCAGAATCGACATCCCAGAGTTTCACTGTTCCATCATGGGCACCGCTAGCTAGTAGATGCCCTTGGGGATGAAAGTCCAGAGTCCAAACGCGGGCGGTATGTCCCTGTAGTTCTCGCTTGAGATTGCCTGACAAACTGTCCCAAAATCGCACGATACCATCTTCAGAACTACTGGCAAACCAATGTTCCTGGGGATGGAAAGCGATCGCAAAAACATATCCTCCATGTTCTAGATCGATGGTACGCATCGCTTGTCCTGTCTCTATCGACCAAAAGCGAATGGTATTGTCATATCCACAACTAATTAACCAAGGTTGAGTCGGGTGAAATGCGACCCCAACCACCCAGCTTGTATGTCCTTTGAAGGTTTGTAAGCAGCGTCCCTGTTGCAGATCCCAGAGTTTGACGTATCCATCGTAGCTCGCACTCGCCACCCACGGTTGCTGCGGATGATAGTCAGTAGCGACAATGCGCGTTAAATGCCCTGACATGATTTGGCTGCACTTCCCTGTAGCCAACGACCACAGCCGGATACGACCATCATCTCCACTACTCACCATCTGGGTATAGCTGGGATCGAAGGCAATTGCCCACAAGCCTTGCATTTCTCCCTGAAAGGTTTTCCAGCACTGTCCAGAGTCTACTTGCCAAAATTTTACCTGAGCGGAGCCGCTACTGCTGATCAGGATTTGACCATCGGCGCTAAATGCTAGTCCCCAAACTCCCATCCGATGTCCCTGCAAAATTCGGATTTGGCGATCGCATTCAATATTCCACAGGCGAATGGTTTGGTCTTGACAAGCGAAGGCGAGAATTTGACCATTGGGACTAAAAGCTATGCCATTCATCTGCACTGTATCAATGGTCAAGGTACGAAGACATTTACCGGTTTCCACATCCCACACCTTGACTCCGCTATCGGCGCAGACACTGGCTAGGTAGGTTCCTTGGGGATTAAACCGAATCGCCCATAATGATTCAGAATGGTCATCTAATGTGCCTACGCACTCTCCTGTCGGGATCTGCCAAAATTTGACAGTGCGATCGCTACTGGCACTAGCTAGCAAATTGCGGTGGGGATGAAAGGCTAAATCTCGGATTGCACCTGTATGAACGCTCAACAAAATTGGATCGTTTGCTGTGTTGATATTTCGCAGTTGGATGGTGCCGTTTTCATGGCCACTGGCCAGCCATTGTCCATCTGGACTCAGTGCTATTTGCCAGATAGGACTATTGGTTTGCCAAGTCTTGAGACATTGCTTTGTTGCTAGATCCCACTGTTTGATAGTTTGATCGAAACTACTTGTAAATATTGTTTGCCCATCCTTGGCAAAAGTCACGCCAAAACTCCAATTTTGATGGGCACTCCAAGAATATAGCCATTGTCCTGTTGCCATCTGGTAGAAGAATAAGGTGCCATTCAGCCCCATCATCACCAGAATTTCACCATCGGGGCTGACTACCATGTTATTGATGTCGGTCACAGAATCGGCGAAGACACAGCTGGAAAAGTTGGCGTTGGCAAAGTTGACTTGTTGCAGGGGGGTATCGCGTAAATCAGCTTGGCGAATTGTTAAAAAAGAAAAGTCACTTGCTGTGAAATCGGTTTTGAGGTGGCTCAATAAGTTGATCAGATTTCCTGCGCCATAGCTTGGTTGGCTGGAGTGGCGCAAGGGGTGGAATTGTTGCTGTAAATGTTGAATCAGCGTGGTTGGACTGCCAAACTGGTCAACTAAGCGATCGCACAATCGCTCAACAATTAATCTTCTTTGAGTTTCGCGGATATAGTCTTTGGCGGTTGCTTTTAATAATGCATGGGTGGTGAGAAAATTCAATGCAGACTGACTCAATTCGCTTTGGGATAGATCGAGGATTTGTTCAGTCATGTATTCCATGACTACAGGCTGTTGCGTAAAGCGAGTTCCCTGTTGTTCCAACAAACATCGAAAGCTAAGTGCTTCTAGAGTTTCCAGCAATTTTCCTTTGGCAACTGCGGGGATGATATCGGCTTGTAGCTCGGCGATGCTTGTCCATTCGCGGTTAATCGCCAGCCAATACATAACATTTTTTTCTAATATCGATAACCTGTGGAATTGTTGATCTAATAAACGTCGAATGCCGTTAAAAATTAATGTATCTTCTTGCAAGAAATCACCAATGCTGCCATCAAACAATTCTGTAATTGAGGTAGCGATAATCTTGAGTGCTAAGGGACTATTACCATAGCGATCGCCTAACTCTTGCTTTTGTTTTTGGGTACCTACCAATCCCTTAGCCTGTAAAATCGCCTGGGCTGCTTCTTTGTCACCGTCGAGGCGTAGCGATCGCACGGCCATATCCATTCCTTCCAAGGTAGCGGCGATCGCGGGTTTTTCTCGACTGGTTAGCACTACACAACTTTGGTGTTCTACTTCTCCCACTAAGCGCAGTAACTCGCCATATTCGGCAAATTCCGGCTGAAATTGTCCAACTTGTTGGCTATCTAGGAGAGTTTCTAAGTTATCGAGAATTACTAAACAGCGAGATTGCTTTAAACAATTGAGCAGTTTTCTCAATTCTGGTTTTGTTTCCTGTTGATTGGAAACAAAAGGTACGATATCAGTTAACAAACTTTCTAAACTGGGGGCGTTACGGAGCGATCGCCAAATTACAAACTCAAATTTAGTCTCCAGTTGCTGCGCCAACTTCACAGATAATGCTGTCTTACCAATCCCGCCTAAACCCAAAAGAACAACTAAACGACAGTGTTCTTCTTCCACTATCTGCCTTAAGCGCTCCAACTCTAAATGGCGACCGTAAAAGGCTGAGACATTGATTGCTTCGCCCCAGTCGGTTTGAGTAGACTGCACAATCACAGGCGGTTTAACTTTGTCATTCTCTGTGGGTAAGAGGTTCCTTGGCTCCTCCGGTGCTGCTTCTAAGCGCTCCAGACACAGGCGAATATTTTTCTTACCGACAGATTGACCCAAGGCTTGGGAAAGCAATTCCCACAGGTGAGGACTGACTGTACGACTGAGATAAGCAGCAGAATAGCGCGTTACTGCCGCAATTTCCTCGTATGTTTTTCCCAGAATTGTCCCTTCTATGACAGCAATCTCTACGGGAGTTAGTTGTTTGCCAGTTTTCCTAAAAACACTGTCCTTAGCGATTTTCAGGGCTTTTTGCAATTCCATACGAGTTAAAGTCAGTCAGCAAATTAGGCATTAAAGATAGCTACCCTCTAAGTGCGGGGATTGTCAAAACTCTAGAAAAATGTGCTGTTGGAGATAATCGCCTAGGGTTTTGGAGGCATTTACCGCTAGTTTGAGGTTGATATTTAGGAATTTATCATAAAAACTTACGAAGTTTTACTATTGACTATTAACCACAAATCTGCATCACTTTTATCTATCTCTGAATGCTGGGTAAGGTGAGCATTATATATCTAGATTTGTTTAGCTAGAACCCTTGTATAACAGGCTTTTCTGGTGACATCAGTAAGTAAATACGAACTTTATCTTAATTTCATCAATTTTTCACATTCAAGAAGACGAATTTTATCTATCGACTCAATCAGTCAAACTAGCGAAACTATAAACAACAAGAGGTGAACAAACACCTACATAAATTATTCAATCAAAAGGAAACGAACTATGGACACTTTTCAAGTCAATTTACAATCCACATCCATCATTGATCTCAAATCAGTTTGCCGCTACTTCGAGCCTTATCAATACAGACATCAAACAGAGGCGATTAACTGGTTACAAACTCAATTGTCCTATCCCATTTTTCGTGAGTTTACCCAACGTTGGGAAAATGAAGTGGTTTCTCCCGATCCAGTGCTGCGGCTCAATAACTATGGTGCAGCCGTATTTGAGCTACAACAAATGCTGAATAAAACCGGAGCTAACCTGGTTACTGATGGTCAGTTTGGTGCCAAAACCCAAGCGGCGGTGATGCAATTCCAACGCAAACATCGCTTAACGGCGGATGGTATTGTTGGTAATCTCACTTGGGCAAAACTGAGAGAAATTGTTGATCCCCGCTATTTGTGGCAAATGTTCGACGCCTACAATCCCATCGACAACCCCCAGCAAATCCCCGCCTTAGATTGGCTACAAAACCGGATTTCGACCACGACTTTAACCGAATTCTCTCGCCGTTGGCGCAAAGCTTAAAAAGTAGAAAACCATGCGACACAATTGGTTAACTTGGAAATTCTATTGCTTTTCAGGGCTGCTGAGTGTTTGCATAGCAGCCGGTACTATACTCCCGGCTGCAACCTATGCTCAAGACTTTGACAATAGTTCAGAACGAGTTGCGACTAATATCACTTTGACTCAAGATGTCATTGATAAAGTAATCACGATCAATGAGTTCTCGCTGAATGTCAAAATGACACCGCAAGAGCGTCAGGAGTTTGGCAGCATCATGGCACGTTACTGGAACGCTGATGGCGGTAAGCTACAGCAAACTGTCAGCCAGTTGCTACCAGCCTACGATCAACTCATGCAAATGCCCGAAAAAACCCGCAAACTAGCGCGGCGAGCCAATACCCTTACCTTTCTTCTCGGGTTGGAACAGAATGCACAAGCGAAGGACGAAATTAGCATTCTGATGTTGCGGGCTTATCGTCGGGTGCATCCTCCTCTGTTGGCGGAAGTTCCGTTTGTTAGTGCCGAAGTTGCTGATGCTTTTATTGATGCCTACGTGTTTATTAATGAAGTCAAAAGTGGACGAAAAGCACCTACCATGAGCGAAGCCGCCCTGGCTAAAACTCGTTTAGGAATTGCTGCTGATTTCGCTCGGATGTCAGAGGCAAATCGAAACCAGTTTGTGGAACAGATGCAGCGAACAACCAACCTAATGCTGAACTGGGACAAAATGGAGTCTTGGGAACAACTGTTAACAAGAGCTGAGGTAGGTGCGCCCCTTTCCCCACAGGAGCAGCAAATGGTTCAGCAGATCCAGCAGCAATTAAACGGGCATTCTATGCAGATGATGGCCAATGAACTGAAGTTTATAGCCCAGAATCAACAAACAATTATGGGTAGCGCTCCCTATTGGAATCCTTCTAGCCAAGCGTGGGAACAAAAAGGTGGGATTGTCACCGAATATCGCTAACCTTTAGAGCCAGATTAAAGAGAAATTGAGGAATTACGCAGTCTCAGATATTTTTCATGCTTTTTGTCAATGGTCAATAGTCCATAGTCCAAAAACCTGAATTTTGACCATTGACTTTTGACTTTTGACCACCCTTGTGAGGGTTTTTGTGTTCGGTGCGTAAGTCCTAAAATGAGCTACACGCTTCAGGGCATGGCAGTGCCAGTGCCCCTACAATCAACGATCGTTTCTACCTTATCAACTGGCAATCTGCTGTAAAAGTAATTGCTGACAAATATATTCACTATCTATTTACTTGCAAAGGAGAACTCTCATGGTTAATGAAATTGTCAAAGTAGTAGCAGATACAACTTTAAGACGAGGCGCAACGGGAAATGGTGTGAAGGCAATACAAACCTTACTCAATTATCGGGGTGCAGGACTGACTGTAGATGGTGTTTTTGGTGCAAACACGGAAACACGAGTTCTTGAGTTTCAACGAGCAGTTGAACTGCTAGCGGATGGAATTGTCGGGACTAAAACTTGGAGTGCAATTCGCGATGGTATGGCTCAAGCTCGTGTTCCTGGTAGTGCAATTAATTTGAGAGCAACACCCGATCGCACAGCTACGATCATTCAAACTCTGCAATCCGAAGATAAGGTGAGGATTCTGGGTCGTTCTCCTGTTCTAGCTGAAGATTATCGCTGGTTTCAGGTAGAAGCCAGACAAAAAACAGGCTGGATACGTGAGGATTTAATTCGCTTATACAATCCTTTTACGATTCCCCTGCCGGTGGTGAATGGCGTGACTATTCAAATTCGCCCACGCCCTTGGTTTATGGAAATTGATCCGAAAATTGAAGCGGGAATTCGCAGTGCATTGACTTTGGGATTTCGCGATCGCATTCGCTATATGTTCCAATCTTTGGATTTCGATGGCACAGGGACAAAAGGAATCATCTTGGTTTACCTCTTGGGTAGCCAAGTTTGCGGAACTTCTGGCTGTACCTTGCTGGTATTGCAATCAACGGTAAACGGCTATCGCCTCATGTCGCGGATTCCCACAGTCCAACAACCCGTAATCATTAGCAATCAAAATATCAACGGCTATCCCGATCTGATTGTCTACACAGCTGGCGGTGGACTGACACCTGCTTATCGTCGTCTGCGCTTCAATGGTTCCAGTTATCCCACCAGTCCCACCTTAGAGCCTGTACTACCTGCTGGAACAAAGCTCACTGCTGGTGTAGTACTAGCAAGTCGCATTACACCTGACTTGGCTGCACCGTTAGTAGCAGTTTGAGCCAAGAAAGGCAGGGGGCACAGGAGTGGGAGCATCTTGCTCCCTAATCTCTAGGAAGCTTCCTAGAGCGCCATCACGACAAAATTAAGACCCCGCCCTTAATTACACATTTGCGATGCTCCCGACAAAATTGAATCATCGCCCTATAAGTGAGGTGATTCTCAAAATTACTTTTGCTTTTCTCTTATATCGACAAACCTAAACATCAACTAAACTTCGTCCATTTTGAAACCTGGAGTAGTGATGGCTCTCTAGCCCGCTACGAAGAGTAGGGAGCAAGATGCTCCCACTACTTTTAAAACTATGGTTTTCACAATAGATGTGGTTTAAATTATTAACTAGGAAATTATGTTTAAACTTCAAGCGCGATCGCACTTACTGCGAGCTTTTCTCCCAACTATAATTATTGCTTCTTGTGTGACGATGGCTTCTCATCCAGTCCAGGCTTACTGTCCAGGGTCTGGTCGCCCGCTAGAACAAGTAAACTCTCAAGTGAAACAACGCGCCATCCAACTGAAAAACGATCCTAATCAGTTTTTTGGCAAAAAGATGTTGGCAACCATTGGCGATCGCCGGATTACTTTGACTGCGGCTTTTGATCGCTTATCTGGACTAGAGAAACAACAGGTTCTAAATACTTTGCAACTCAATGGTTCAAGTTACGAAGTTTATACTGCCGATGGGCGATTGGTTTCGGTTCAGGGTGATGGCTGTAATCCACAGTATCTGTTGACGGAGCGCGATCGCTATCGTTGGTATCTCAAGCGTCCACCGATTTCCGCCCCGTTGCCAATGTTACAGGATGCTTTACGCAATGCTGGACAACCGATTTGGCGCAAAGTTAACCAGAGCATTCATCCTGAAGATGAGCGTAGAGCTAGATTAAAATTCTGGGAAACCGTAGGCTATGACAACCACAAACAAGGTTGGTGGATCGCTTGGGTGCCGGAAGGGGGTTACTTTGAAGTGACGGCTCGTAATGCGGATCATGTAAATCAACTCAAGCCTTATTTAGAAAATGCATTTCGTCAGTATCGCTATGTAGTGTTAGCGACCGATGGCACTCCCCTTTACGATACGCAAAAAGAGTTAGGCAATCCGTGGATATACTTACTAGGTAAAACTTCTACGCCTGCGGGCTGGAGTATTAGCCCCTGCGATGCTCAAAATCCCTTCCTCTGCGTGTATCGAAACAAACCCTATGTAGGCAGCGTCACATTCCAACGTTGGGCTTATGACAGCCATCCTATTCTGCAAAGGGAATTTACAAAACTTGGGTTAGTTCCCGGACTCATCACTTATAGCAACCCCAATGATAAAGCTAAGGTGCTGACAGCATTAAAAGCTGTGATTGCAGATTACTATAAAACGATTGAAAGCGATCGCGCGATCGGCTTCGGTAAAGGCTACAAGGTTCAGCTGTTACCACCAGAGGAAGTCAAAGTTGGTGGTTTACCTGGGTTGAGATATGGCTTTAAGGGTATCGATCCCTCTGGACAGGTTCGCGAGAAGTCTGTCAGCTATTTGGCATTTGATGGTAATTTAAACTTCATTATCACAGGCTACAATCAAGCCCTAGACTCTAATGAATTCAAAGACCTTACCAACTTAGAACAGTTTGAACCCCACTTGAAGATCATTGTAGAAAATCTCCAACTATCCGAGAGCGATCGCTAGTCTGCTTATTTTTTCACCTGGTATCAGTAGAGCTTGACTAAATAGGCAAATACTTTCCTAAAGTCAATACCTTAGCCAAAATAAGAGGGTAAAAAAATTTTGGCAAAAATTGCAAAATAACCAATACATAAGCCTTGAGCTTACAAAGTAGGTTAGAGACTCAAACCCTTGATATTGCGTTAGTACGCCAAAAAAAGCCTTGTGATAAATCCAGAAGGAATTTTTAGGGTTTATTGTTTTTCCCCAACCCCAGAGGAAAGGACGTTAATACATGAAATTACCCTCGTAAATTGGCAAAGGTATTGTAAAGTTACTTATAATTAGTCACCATGAACAACTTGACAGCGTTTTCACTGTCTGATACTTTAGAATCATTGCCGAAAACCAAGGCTAACTTCATATCTGGTTTGTAAACCACAGTCGCGTTCATTAGTAGCCAGCCTTTAAAAAGATCGAAGGTGATACCAAGATTCTTTAAATAGGTGGAAAATAATTTTGAACAATGGCTAAAAGCTTCAGAAAAAGATTGAACAGACCGCAAAATAGGCTCGGCTAGAGCCGAATTTACGCCTGTGGACAAGAATGAGCCGACTCCCTTGGTGGAAGCAGGAAGCAGACCCTCTAAAGAAAACTTTAGTTGAATGGCGAAGCTTAGATAAGTTTAGCCAAGTTTTGTATAGCAGGTTGTTGAAGTCAGCCTAAGAAAGTTCTTTGATCGACTCTTCAGAAATCCCCTTGACACTCCCCCGACTGCTTAAACCTCGCTTGTCTAGCGACACGCTGCGCGTTAAGCGAAGCTATGCCGAAGGCTTTACGCTCGTTTAAGCAAAAAGTCGGGGGATTCTTAAGAGTCCATAATCGAACTCGTAATGGTGTCTTCAGACCGGGGAAGCTTCACCCTTTAACACACAAGACTTGCTTGAGTGTGGCGACAACTTCAATCAAATCTGCTTGATTTGCCATTACTTGTTCTATCGGCTTGTAAGCACCAGGAATTTCATCTAATACACCTTCATCTTTACGACATTCTACACCTTTAGTTTGTTCAATTAAATCATCAAGGGTATAGACATTTTTGGCTTTATTTCTCGATAATAAACGTCCTGCACCGTGACTACAAGAACAAAAACTATGAGCATTACCTTTACCTTTAACAATGAAAGATTTTGCTCCCATTGAACCAGGAATAATCCCATAATCTTCTGTTTGAGCGCGAACTGCACCTTTACGAGTAACATACACATCTTCGCCAAAATGTACTTCTTTTTCGGCGTAATTGTGATGACAATTTACTTCTAATAAAGGTTTAGTTGCTTTACCACCTGCAAGATGTTTTTCGATAATGCGCTTAAATCGCGCCATCATCACATCACGATTAAAACGCGCATATTCTTGCGCCCATTGTAAATCGTTCCAGTAAGCCTCAAATTCTGGCGTACCAGCGACAAAATGTGCTAAATCTGGATCGGGTAAGTTATTATCTGCCATTTTTGCTAATTCTTTAGCTGTATTAATATGGCATTGAGCTAAATTATTACCAATGTTACGGGAACCAGAATGTAGCATTAACCAAACGTAGTTCTCTGTATCGAGGCAAACCTCGATAAAATGGTTCAATTTGTTACTGATTGCTTGCTTTGCTTATTTAATCTCCACAGTCTTATTTCAATACTGTTTCGACTTCTGCCTAGCACTTTCATCGAACACTCAACTGAATGGTTAGTTCAGAGATGAAAATTGCAATCGATCAAGTCATTTCTGCTTGATTCTATACCTTCTTGTTCGGTATAGTTCGGAGCACACCTTCATCCTAAGTAAATAGGATGCTCAAGTCCCTCTGCTCTCTACGGGGCGTTTTACCGCTTCCCTCGGTATTAGCAAGTAAATCTCTTAAGGTAATGCTGCAAAAACTGTCTGAACTCATCATCTGTTCTTTTACCTTTTAATTGGTTACAGTCTTGGCAAGTTATAGATATGTTAGTTATGTGGTGTAATCCGGTGCGACTTAAAGGTGTTTTGTGGTCAAATACGACTTGCTCTTTATTTAATTGAATTTGACAATAAAAGCAGCACGGATTTATTTCATATAATTCTTTTAAATCCTCTGCTTTTAACGGCTCTGACAATTTAATTATTTGTCCAGCCAAACCTTTTCGTCTTGAACCACTACTATTTAAAGACTTTGATCTTATATTCCAATATTGAGATTTGTTTTTTTACATCCATTTCTGAATTGCTCGGTCAGTTTGAACTTTTTTACACAACCTACAATATCTTCTATAACCGTCTTTGCTATCAGAGCGTTTTTCAAAGTCATCTATTTTCTTTGCTTTACCACATTTAGAACATATCCTTGTATTCATTTCTATACTTCTTATTTTACGATTTTTTTGTTGTTATATTACCGTAAATCAAGACCGAAGTATATAAAAGATTTACTATTTCTCAGCCTTCACCGATTTGGACGAGTTTTGATTACTGCATTACTACAGTAAGGGGCAATATTTTACCCCCTCCCAGAGAACCCATTTGTTTCATCGCTTTATTTTCTAGGTTTTGTACACCGCGATGCAAATCTTTAAAATCACTCCAATGTTGCCAATTAGTAACAGATTTGTCAACCTCTTTATTCTCGTTAAATCCAGTAGGAATTGCTGCTTCAATATCTAGACGAATTTTCTTGAGTTTACCTTCGAGTTTTTCACCAGTAAACGGCAGTTTAATAGCAGCCATACCGCAACCAATATCCACACCCACAGCAGCAGGAATAATGGCTTCTTTTGTTGCTAATACAGAACCAACTAAAGCACCTTTACCTAAATGCACATCTGGCATCAATGCTACATGTTTAAATACAAATGGCAATGATGCTACATTCTTTGCCATCTTGGTTTCTTCTGTCCCTAAAGGATGATTCGCCCAAGATAGCACTGGTGTTGGTGCAGTAATTTCTAACTCTTCGTAGGGCATAATTTTTCTCGATTTTCAATTTTTTGCTGGTAATTGGAAAGGTAAAACAAAATTAGATTTATTAGTCACGATACATTGTATAAGTTTACTTTTTTGACTGCTGTTACTTGGCTTTACCAAACTTAGAAAAGCGGTTACAGTTTTTTGCAGCCTTATGCCGCATACTACAATTGTAGTATGCGTATTTTCTAGATGTCAACTCAAGCATCAAAACTATCCTCAATCAAGAAAGAGCGATCGCTCAGGGCAAGCAAATAGCTGAGAAATATATTAAAATTTGTAAATAATATCACTGTGGTAGTAATAGCCTAATTTTATGGCGATTCCGCAAAATCTATTCTGGGAACGTTTTTTATCCCCTGTTGTCAAGTTTTTGATTGATGAAGCCGGGTTAGAACGTTACGCCCTAAGTATAGACTGGGACAAACAAAGCAATCGCTTTCAACGTGCTGATGTTCTCATCCCCACTTACTACAGTAACCATAAATTCCGGGGTATTGAGGGCGGTTATCTCAATCCCAAGGTAGTAGTTTCCTACGATCCAATTATGCAATACCTACTGCCGCCTAACGAATATCTAGTACGTCAAGCTTTGATTGATGCAATTAAAGTTAAACCGAGGCGCATACTCGATTTAGGTTGCGGTACAGGTTCTACTACCTTGATGTTAAAACAAGCTTTCCCGCAAGCGGAGGTGATTGGCTTAGATTTATCTGCTTATATGTTGGTAATAGCCGATAATAAAGCCACCAGTGCAGGTTTAGACATAATTTGGCGACATGGTAATGCAGAAAAAACAGCTTTCGGTGATGCAGCTTTTGATTTAGTCACAGCTAGTTTACTATTTCGGGAAATCCCTACGACTGTATCGTCAGCAATTGTGCAAGAATGTTTTCGGTTACTAGTTGCAGGAGGACAAGTATTACTTTTAGATGTGAATCAAAAGGCACTGCGTCAGCTAGAATGGCTCAATGATGCGATTGAAGAACCATATCTGAGGGAGTATGCTACTTTCAATCTGGATAAAAGTATGGAGCAAGCAGGATTTGCAACCTTACTAACCCAGGATGTCTGGTGGATACATCAGATAACTAGCGGCGTTAAACCCTTGGCGAAAGAAGATGTAACTATTCACAAACAAGTTCGTCAGTACGTATCAAAATCCACAGATAACGGTGATTTGGAGGATTTAGGTTCCCCTGTTTTTGGCATAAGCACATGAGTTTAAAGGCAGTTTTATTTGATTTTAATGGTATTATCATCAACGATGAGCGAATTCACCTCAAATTAATCGATGAGATTTTGATTGCCGAAAATCTCCAACCGCAACGAAATCATGAGCGTCAAGCGTCTCTAGGAAGAAGCGATCGCGCTTGTTTGCAAGAATTGTTCGCCAATCGTGGTAGAGTCGTTAGTGAAGAATATTTAACTCAGTTACTCAACCGCAAGGCGCAGAGTTATATCCTCGAACTAGAAAAATTAGAAAAATTGCCTTTGTATTCCGGTTTAGACGACTTGATATTTCAAGTGCGATCGCGAAGCGTCTCCAAAGGAGACTCGCACAACCTCAAAATAGGGCTAGTTAGTGGTGCAATTCGCAAGGAAATCGATTTAGTACTCGAACGCGCTAACCTAGCCGAACATTTTTCTGTAATAGTCGCTGGTGATGATATCACTACCAGTAAACCCAAACCCGATGGTTATCTGTTAGCAGTGGAACGCTTTAACCAAAAATATCCTGACTTAAATCTGCAACCACAAGAGTGTCTCGCAATTGAAGATACCCCCGCAGGTATCCAAGCCGCAAAAGCCGCCCAAATGCAGGTAGTAGGTGTGGCGAATACTTACCCATTCCATATGCTACAGCGTTGCTGTAACTGGACTGTGGATTATTTGACTGATTTGGAACTAGAACGAGTGATAGAAGTTTTTTCTCAAAAAGAGTTAAAATCAAAGGCAGAGTAATGATATAATCAAAAATAGTGAGAAAAAAGATTAGGATAACCGAAATCTTGAAATAAGGGGAATTAGCTCAGTTGGTAGAGTGCTGCGATCGCACCGCAGAGGTCAGGGGTTCGAGTCTCCTATTCTCCATTTGTCCATTAAATAATTATTGTCAGTTTTAAAGAATTATTGTCCAATTTTACATAGTTAGGGGACATAAGTTACGTATTCTCCTACCTTTCAGCCATCAATCCAGTTTTAAAGAATTATTGTCCAGAGTTGAAACCAGTTTTAAAGAATTATTGTCCAAAATGAGACTGGAAAATTTAGATATTGTAGATCCAAGTTGAAGATAGTACAGCAAGTATAAAGCTCTGTAATTACAAAGTACTAAGTACCTTGATCGGGAGTCAAAAATTTATCTTGCTTGAAAGGGATTCGTTTACAATCTCATCAACAAAATAATAAAGCGCCTTTGCTTTACTGGTTCAACTCAAGCAAAAGCTTAATTGCTATTAAACGGCTGCGTTACATCGTGCGATCGCAGCACTCCTTTCAAACTACCCTAACACCTAATTATACGATACAAAGAGGTAAACCTGAGCTTACGCAAAAATCATAGGCGTTGCATATTTGCAGGATGAATTCAGATTTTTGGATAAAGCTGAAAGTCGATTCTTTGCGCCTTTGCAACGGCAGTCGCTACAACGGGGGGAACCCCCGCAACGCGCTGCCTCGCCTTTGCGTGAGATAAAAATTATCCCATCAATCAGCAACGCCAAATCATACTTATTTTTGCGCCTTTCAACCTACTACCTAATATAACGCGAGGGTTATTGAAACATACCTCAGAGACTAAAAAATTTACATTCTCGGAGTTTTAATATACTATTTTTAACATCCTGAATAATGTAATCAATATCTTCATCTGTATGGGCTGTAGATAAAAATCCTCCATTTCCTCTCAACATAACTCCCCGCTCAAGCAGATGATAATAAAGTAAATCATAAGCTAAGAAAATTTCCGAGTTTATCGCATCTTCTTCGCTATTATCTCCTGAGTAAACCGGGCCAAAAATTGAACCGAAATTTGTCAGTTGAATAGGTAAACCTTCTCGATTAAAGTAATCATTCAGGGTTTTAACAAATTTAGTTGTGCGTAAATTCAATTCAGTTTGTAGAGTAGAATCTTGAGTTTTTAAATATTCCAAAACTGCTTTAGCAGCAGCTAAAGCTAGAGGATGTTTGCAGTAAGTTCCAGCAAAAAAAGTAGTGTTTTGGTGAGGCGATGATAAATCTCCGTAATTCCACATTCCACCATCGATCGCATCCATAAAATTAGCTTTGCCTGCAATGATGCCGATCGCAATTCCACCACCTACTATTTTACCATAGGCGGCAATATCTGCTTCAATGCCAAACCAAGCTTGCGCGCCACCTGGATGAATGCGAAAACCTGTCACCATTTCATCGAAAATTAATGCTATTCCCGATTTTTGGGTGATTTTTCTCAGTTGTTGCAGAAAGGCTTGGGGTTGTAGATCTAAATTTTCTCGTTGAACTGGCTCAACTAACACAGCAGCTAATTCTGGCGCGTAATTGGCGATCGCGTCAAGTGATTCTGGTTCACCATATTTTAAAACTAAAATATCTGCAACAAAATTCCCTGGTATTCCTGATGCAATTGGTACAGTTTGTAAATTTTTATCTATAATTTTTCCTTTCCCTAGCGTACCATCAAAATGTCCATGATAAGAGTGAGAAAATATAACAATTTTATTACGTCCGGTAACTGTTCTTGCCATCCGAATTGCTGTCATGATGGCTTCTGTACCTGTATTACTAAAAGCGACTCGCTCCATGTTTGTGAGTTCGCAAATTAGTTGAGCAACTTCACCAATAATTTCTGATTGGGAACCTAGTTGTATACCTTTTTCTAGTTGTGCGGCTAATGCTTCTTTAATAAAAGGTGGATTATGTCCGAACAGATTCACGCCATATCCCATGACTAAATCTATATATTCATTTCCATCCACATCCCATATTTTGCAACCAGAAGAATTTTGAGTCACAATAGGGTAATAAATTTCTTTGAGTAGGAATTGGAAATCAACAAAAGTTTTATTATCTGCTAAAAATGGGCGATTAGCTTGGGCTAGTTGTTTTGATGTTTTGGTTTTCTGGTTATAGCGGATAATAAAATTTTCTAAATATTCTCGCTGACTTATGGTTAAATTTACAGTAGATAATATTTCACTGAGTTTTTGGGTATCTGTTGGGTAATTGTCTTGGGCGATAAACATATATTTGAGTTGATTAACGATTACTTTTATTTAGTGCAGACAAAATAGGCTACAATAGCATCTTCTGTTTTTGCGAGAATATCTTCTTTGTTGTAGCATTCTATTTGGGAGAATCCTACATTTTTGAGTGCAGATATTATTTGTGTTTGCAAATAGCCTTTCACTAACCAAGTAATATCATGACGTTGCCAATTTTGGTTAATTAATTCAAATATAGTAATATCGATTGTACCAATTTTTTCTTCTGCGTTATAGCTCCGCCTTAATGCCCAAGCATAGTCATCTTGAATATCGCCAAGCATGGAATTATTCCAATCAGATTGATAACGCCGATCTAAGCTTAAGTCGAACATGAATATGCCATCGGGGAGGAGTGCTGTATATACGTTTTTAAATACTTTGGTTAATTCTTCGATGTTGATAATATGATTAAGTGCATAATCTGTTGAAATCACTCCATGAAAGCTTGATGATAATTGAAAATCGCGCACATCATTAAGGATAAACTGAGCATTGGGGGCGTTATTTTTGGCATATTCTATAAGTTTTTCAGAGCCATCAATTCCAGTGACTTGATATCCTTTTTGGTCTAGTTTCTGTGCTAAATGTCCTGCTCCACAGCACAAGTCAAGAATTTGGGATGTTTGGGGGAGATGGTTGAGTAGTAATTTTTTTATATCGGGGAGTAGTGATTCACTAACTTCTGGGCCCCAAGTTTCATTGATGATGCGCGCAAAGGAATTGTAAGCGGAATAATGAGTTGATGAAAGCATAGGTTTTGGGTTTTAAACGCAAAGGAAGGCGGAGGTTAGCGCAAAGTTTCGTAGATGAGAGATTTTCTGAGAAATTATTATGAATTGAGAGTTATTTTTCAACGCAAAGGAACGCAGAGGTTAGCGCAAAGTTTCGCAGAGTTTTATTGTTAGCTATGGTTGGGGGGATTTTCTAAGAAACTATTATGAATTAGGTAATAAAGGTAGGTATTTAAGAGTTGTTGATTTAGTGGTGGACAAGTAATTGTCGTTTCTGCTAATGCAGTTAGGGTATTTTGCATGTCAATTTGCTGGATTGGGGAATCTTCTGTATTGGTGTTTTGAGATTCTTTATGAGTAAGTGTTGCAACTAGGGGAGATAAGGGATTATTAGGCGATCGCTCAATTTCTTCTAATAGTTTGGAACGCCATTCTGGGTAGTCAATTGCTTGAAGTGGATAGCCAAAAGAGATGATTGAATTTACTACTTCTTCCCAAGCTAAAGGTTGAGGGTTGATGATGTGAAAAACTTTGCCTAATGAGGTTGGTTGTTGTGATAAATAAATTATGGCTTGACTGGCGTAATCTACAGGGGTTAAGTTAACCATTGTGTCATCATTGGGGACGCTACCGAGTTGGATACAACCCCGAATCATTCTGAAGGTATGATCGTCGATATTGCAAACACCTGTTTGACTATTTCCGGAAATTCTTCCAGGTCGATATATAGATATAGGAATTCCGCGATCGCCTGCAATTTGCACTAATTTTTCTGCTACCCATTTACTTTGTGTATAGCCACTACTAACATTTTTACCGTGATTGATAGGGGTATCTTCTCGAATTAGTTTTAAATTGGAATCAGCCGCATTAACAACACCAATGGTAGAAATAAAATGTACTGGCTTGACTTTAATTTGTGAGGCTAATCTTAATATTTCTTGAGTTCCTAATACATTGGCGGCTTTGAGTTGAGAATAAGGATAAGTGAAATTAACAAATGCACCATTATGATAAATGACATCAATTTTGGCGGCGATTTCTGCAAATTTATCGGCTGTCAGTCCTAACAGTGATTGAGATAAATCTCCTATTAAGGGAATAATGCGTTGATGGCAGCTTTCATCCCATAATAAATAAGATTTTAAATGATTTTGCAGTTTTTCTGTAGCGCTTTTAGTTGTATTCGCCCGAATTAAACAATAGATATCGGCTGTGGTTTTCTGTAGGAGTTCGTAAAGTAAAAAAGCTCCCAAGAAACCTGTTGCACCTGTTAATAAAATCGCTGTGGGTGGGGTGGATTGGTGGATATATTGAGTCGCAGGAATAATTGCTGCATCTAAAACAACTTCAGAATCAAGATTAATATCTAAAGTAGCTATTTGTGTGTTGTTTATTTGCGCAGCTAAATCAGCAACAGTAGGTGCATCAAATAAAACTTTTAATGGTAATTCTACGCTAAATATTTTGCGGAGCTTTGCCAAGAGTTGAGTGATGAGTAAAGAATGTCCGCCCAATTCAAAGAAATTATCGTGAATTCCTACTTGTTCTAAACCGAGAATTTCTGCCCAAATTTCCGCTAATTGTCTTTCTAAATCTGTACGCGGTGCTACATAAAGCTGTTCTAGTTCGGGACGAGTTTGTTCAGGATTTGGTAGTGCTTGATAGTCAATTTTACCGTTAGCTGTTAATGGTAATGCTTTGAGTAATATAAAACTAGAGGGTATGGCGTATTCTGGTAATTTATCTACACAAAAGTTGCGCAGAACAGTGGCGATCGCTTGATAATTTTGATGAATTGAGCGGAACTGAGGCGTAGTAACTATATATGCTATTAAACGTTTGTTACTATTTGTGTCTTCTGTAGTTGTCACTACTACTTCTTGCACGCCTGAATGTTGTTTAATTATGGTTTCTATTTCCTCTAATTCAATGCGGAAACCTCTGATTTTTACTTGGCGATCGCTTCTTCCGAGAAATTCTAAATTCCCATCATTTAAATAGCGTACTTTGTCACCTGTTTTATATAAAATTGCTTGAGAATTAGACACAAATGGATTTTGAATAAATCTGGCGTTTGTGAGTTCTGGTTGATTTAAATAACCTCTAGCTAATCCCGCACCCCCGATATACAATTCACCTGGTACGCCTATAGGTACAAGTTGTAATTTTTCGTCTAGAACATAAACTAGAGTATTAGCTAAAGGTTTTCCTAAAGGAACAGTAGATGATAGTTGTTGTGTTTGTTGAGGAATTGAGTAAGTTAATGCTCCTACGGTTGTTTCTGTAGGGCCATAATGATTAAAAATCTGACATTTAGGTGATAATTTTTGAATTTGATTTATTAATTGCCAATTGCTAGCTTCACCACCTAAAATTAAACTTTTTCGCGGTATAATTAACGCAGTTGGAGCTACAGCCAAAAGTGCAGTCAGATGAGAGGGAACTATTTTCAGATAGTCTATGGGATACTGCTGAAAATAATCGGCAAGTGCTTGCGGATCTGCGGCTGTTTCTTGGGGAATAATATGCAGACATCCACCAGTACATAATGAGGGAAAGATGACGGTATTACCTAAATCTGCGGCGAAGGTGGAAACTGTTGCAAAGCTAGCATTTTTCGCTAAGTTTAATCTGTCGATGATTGCGTAAATATAGTTAACAAGTTGGCGATGTTCGACTAAAACAGCTTTGGGTTTACCTGTAGAACCAGAAGTATAGATAGCATATACCAAATTTTCTGGCTTGGCTGTTGTTGTTAAATCTTCTGGATTGCTTTGGTTAATTAGTTCCCAGTCTGTATCCAGACAAATTATTTGTGTATTGTCGGCGGGAATTTTACTAATTAGCGATCGCTGTGTTAAAAGTACAGATACACCAGCATCTTGTAAGCGATAAGCTAAAGCTGCTGTTGGTAGTGCAGGATCTAGGGGTAGGTAAGCACCTCCAGCTTTGAGGATACCCAGGATTGCAACTATAGTATCGAGAGAACGCTCTATATATAAACCTACCAATACATCTGGCTTGACTCCTAACCCTTTTAAGTAAGATGCTAGGCGATTGGCGCGTAAATTTAACTCTGCATAAGTTAATTGTTGTTCTCCAAAGACAACCGCAATCTGATGAGGAGTTTGATTGACTTGTTCCTCAAATAGCTGATGAAAGCATTTATCTTGAGGATAGTTAGTCTGAGTGTGATTAAATTCTACTAATAATTGATGACGTTCTTCACTATCAATAATTTCCAACTGTCCTACAGACACATTTGGGTTAGTAACAACACTTGTAACTAAAGTTTGAAATTGTCTAGCTAAACGTTGAATAGTTTCGGCTGTAAATAGATGAGAGTTGTAAGCAAATTCTGTAATTAGAGAATCTTGCTGTTGAATGCAATTGAGTTTAAGTTTAAATCTTTCCCAGCAAACAAATTTTTGGTAAATAGAGAACTCTACACCATCAGCATGATATGTTTCTGGTGTTTCTTCAAATTCAAAACAAATCGGTAGACTTAGCCATTCCTGCTGACTACTTCTAATATCTGCTTCTAAAAAATATTCCTGATACTGTTCCCCTTGACGATGTTGTTCGCTAATATATGCTAAAACTTCTGTAAATTTAAATTCTGGAGTAAGCGGACAACTTAAAGGTAAAAATTTAGCTAATAATCCTAGAGTTTCATGTAGTTCTTCGTACTTTCTGCCATTATATAGATTATGGATAACAATTTCTGCTTGTTTGCTTAAGCGCTTAAGTAATATATACCAACAAGTCAAGAAAAAATTCCGATATTTTGTATTATTTGCTGCTACAAAATCAGCTATTTTTCTAGTTAAATCTCTAGTTAATGTAAAAGAGTAAATATCAGGTTGGAAATCTAGCTGACGATTATGACTTAATTCAAAATAAAGTTTTGGATATTCTATATTTTTAACTTCTTTTTCCTGCCAATAGTTTTTACCAATTTTGGCATCTTCTTCTGTTAAAAGCTCATTTTGCCATTCTGAAAATTGCAAATATTGTACAGGCTCATCTGTAAAATATTGACCCTGTAAGCAAAGAGTATAACTAAGGCTAATTTCTTTCACCAGATTCTGCATTGTCCAACCATCTGCATACAAAGATGGCAAACTGATAATTAAAATATATTGATTATCAGCTATAGACAATAACGAAAACCTTACCAAATCTGCTGTTTCCGATTGAGAAACTAAGCATCTTTCTTCTTGAAGTAATTCAGCTATCTTTAGTCTTTCTTCCTGCTCCTTAAAATTCCGCAAATTAATACAGCACCATGATATATTGCTTGATGCATTAATTACCTGAAGAGGAAACTTAATTCCTGGTCGGCGGTGAAAACCTGTCCGTAAAATTTCATGCCGATTAACAACTTTGTGCGTAGCCGCTTGCAAAACTTCTATATCAACTATTCCTGTTAACAAAATAGCAACTTGAGACACATAAATCTGGCTATCTTGTTGTAATAACCACAGACGCTTTTGTTGGGGAGAAAGTTGAAAACCTTCTAATACTTCACTTTTCATAATTCACTCCTAATTAAAAATTTCCAGAATTCATTGAAAGCGGTGGGAAACTCCATCCCCTTCTGGTTGTGTAGGGTGCGCGTAGGGCATTGATGATTTCTTCCCCATGCCCTATGCCCCATGCCCAAAAACGGAGTTTTTCATCATTTCTCCCATCGCTACCACAATTTTTCGTGGCCCCACATAAGGAAAGCGACCATGAGCAGTTAACATATTGTCCAACATCAATACATCTCCTTGCTGCCAAGGAAAGCTGATGGTAGCTTGTTGATAAACTTGATTAATTTCTGTCATCACTTCAGCTTCAATCGCAGAACCATCACCGTAATAAACATTACGTGGCAGATTTTCTTCGCCAAACATCGATAATAAAGATTCTCTAACCGTGGGTTCTAAACATGAGATGTGATGTAACTGAATTTGATTAAAAAATACTTTTTCTTTAGTGTGGGGATGATGAACTATTGCTGGTCTAATTTGGCGAGTGCGTAAATTATTATTTGCTAGCCATTCAAACTCAATCCCAGCTTGGTGACAATAATTTTCTACTACTGTTGTATCGTTAGTGTGAAAAAAGTCTTGCCAACTTACATCTAATCCTTCAATATAATTCCGAACATACATTAATTGCTTTTTCTCTAAAGTTTCTCTAATTTGAGAATCAAGCAGTTGATAAAGTTGGCGACAGTCTACAATTGGTGTTTCTCCTCCTTGTTGTGCTGGTTGCAAACAGAAAAACCAGATTTTCAACGGCCAGCAGTGCATGTGAGAACTTTCGTTATGAAAGAGAATTGCTTGATCTGCTGGATAAGGTGTAGAACCATAAACTTTACTACCTATTTCTTCCCGTGGTAAGTCGCCGTATTCACCAAATAATTCTGGACAAATAGCTTGCGCTAATTGTTCAAATCTCGCTACAGAATCAATCTGACAATCACGGAAAAGAATTGCGCCGTGATGTTGTAGCTTACTGCTGAGAAATTCTCGATTATTTTTAGCCCAATCAATAATATCAAACTCGTTAATATTTGGTTTAATTACCAAAGGAATTGTTTGTTCTGCTTGGAGATAATCGATTTTAATTAACTCTCCTGCTGGTAATTTAATGGATTTTGGTTTAATGCCCATAAATTTTTTAAATTTACTGGCTTCTTGGTTGATTTCTCCCATATTTTTTTGTTGTTTCTCAGCTTTAGTAAGCATATCTAAAGTATTGATTCGAGCATCTGGATTAGTGGCAATATTATGCAGAAGTTCTTGAAAATGTTCTGCCATACGCACGATTGTCTGTGTATCAAAAAGGTCTGCGTTATAACACCAACTAGCTTCAATTTCTTGCTCTATTTCTGATACAAACAAAGCTAAATCAAATTTAGCTTTTTGATTGTTGGTTTCTAAGGGAAGTAATGTTAAACCCGGAAGTTCTAAGTTACCTATAGGCACGTTATCCATCACCAATAACACCTGAAATAATGGTGTATGGCTTAAACTTCGTTCTGGTTGTAGTTCCTCTACCAACTTTTCAAAAGGTAAGTCTTGGTGATTGTACGCTCCTAAAGTTACCTCTCTGACTCGCTGCAAAAGTTCTCGAAAACTGGGGTAACCACCAAGGTTAGTGCGTAACACTAGCAGGTTGACAAAAAAACCAATTATTCCTTCTGTTTCGGCTCGGTTGCGGTTGGCGACATCAGTACCGATAACAATGTCATCTTGTCCGGTATAGCGGTATAGCATTGTTTGTAAACCAGCTACCATTGTCATAAATAGGGTGACATCGGCTTCACGGCTGAGTTTTTCCAGTGCTATAGACAGTTCTGGTGATAGTTTGAAGGTGTGGATACCACTACGGTTGGTGTTGGCTTTAGTTTGGGAGTAAGGTAAGTTGAGTACTGGTAAAGAACCAGCAAGTTGCTGCTTCCAGTAGCTAAGTTGAGTTTTTAGCATTTCTCCTTGCAACCACTCTCTTTGCCAAACTGCAAAGTCTGCATACTGAATAGATAATTCTGCTAAGGGAGAAGCTTCTCCATTTAAGTAAGCTTGATAAATAACTGTTAATTCTCTAATCAATATCCCCATCGACCAAGCATCAGAGATAATATGATGCATTGCGAACAGTACTATATGTTCTGTAGGGTTCAATTTTACGAGAGACAGCCGCAATAAAGGCGCTTGAGTTAAATCAAAAGGCTGTTGCGCCGCTTGGGTAATTAGCTGTTGTACTGCTGCTGCTTGAGCTGCTGTTGAAAGGGTTTGTAGGTCGATTACTGGTAAAGTTAATTGTAATTCAGGGATAATAGCCTGCACTGGTTGTCCATCTACAGTAATAAACTGGGTGCGTAAAATTTCGTGTCGTCTGATAATTTCGTTAATGCTTTGTTCAAGTGCTGTAATATTTAGCGAACCTTGAAGGCGAAAGCCATTGAAGATATTGTAAGCAGAATTACCAGGCTGCAATTGATCGATAAACCACAGTCTATTTTGAGCAAAAGACAAGGGTAATTTTACTTGGCGCGAACAGGGGAGAATGGGGTAATTTTGCCAGTTTTGCCCCTGCATCACCATTGTTTGAATTATGGCAGCTAGTTTAGCAATAGTAGGAGCTTCAAACAAACAGCGCAATGGTAATTCTAAATGCAAAATCTGACGAATTCGGGAAATTAGTTGAGTAGCTAGTAAGGAATGTCCACCTAATTCAAAGAAGTGATCGTGAATGCCTAATTTCTCAATTCCTAATACCTGTTTCCAAATTTCAACTAACATCTGTTGTACAGGTGTAGAAGCAGGAACAAAATTTGATTGTTGGATTAAATGTGTCGCGTCGGGTAGTGGTAAAGCTTGACGATCTAATTTACCATTTGGTGTTAATGGTAGTGCCTCCAAAATGACAAAAGCATTGGGTAGCATATAGTTAGGCAGCTTTGACTCTAAAAAGCGACGCAGTTCACTACTAGACAGTTGATTGGGAGCATCGATAGTGATATATGCTACTAATGTTTTATTACCTGCTTCAGCTTCTCTCAGCACAACTACACTAGCTAAGATACCAGGGTGTTGATTAATAACTGCTTCAATTTCTCTTAGTTCAATGCGGAAGCCTCGAAGCTTGATTTGATAATCCAGTCTGCCTAAAAATTCAATATTACCATCTGCTAAATATTTGGCTTTGTCACCTGTTTTATATAATCGTTTTTCTCCGTTCCAAAGGATAAATTTCTCTGTTGTTAAATCTGGGCGATGTAAATAACCTTGAGCTAATCCTTCGCCACCGATGTAAATTTCTCCGGGAATACCAATAGGAACTAGTTGGAGGTGTGAGTCTAATATATAAATTTCTGTATTCGCTAATGGACGACCAATGGGAACTAATTTATTATCAGATAACTTGATTTCTGTTGATTCAAAATATGTACTATCAATAGTTGCTTCTGTCACTCCATAAGAATTAATCAAGCGTGTTTCTTCGCCACAAATATGTTGAAATTCTTGGTATTCTTTAACATATAAAGTATCTGAACCAACTACTAGTAAGCGCATGAAGTGAAGATTTTGCTCAGTTCTTTCTAGATATTGAACTAAGTTCTTCAACACAACAGGAACAAACTCGGCACTATCAACTTTTTCTGCGAGCATGAGTTGATATAACTTTTCGGCTTCTAACAGCCATTCACGGGGACACAAGACTAACTTAGCACCACTACAAAGAGCGCGAATTAAATCCCCAGAAAAGACATCAAAGGCAAAACTTGCCATTTGCAAATGACTAGTTAGACAATCAAGCTGATAGGCTTTTGCCCAAGCATAAAATTTATTTACCAAACTGTGATGCGCGATCGCTACTCCTTTAGACTTACCTGTAGAGCCTGATGTATAAATTACATAGGCTAAATCATCTGGGGTGCTATGAGTCACCAGATTTACCTGACTCTGTTGCGAGATTATCTGCCAGTCTGTATCTAAACAAACTAGAGAGCAATTTTTAATTGGTAAGCTTGACAATAGCTTTTGTTGAGTTAGCAACACCGTAACTTGTGAATCATGCAACATGAAGCTCAAGCGTTCTTGAGGATAAGCAGGATCTAAAGGTACATATGCACCACCGGCTTTGAGAACTCCTAATAATGCCACAATCATCTCAATAGAGCGCTCGATACAAATACCAACTAGGACATTTTGATGTACTCCTAAGGAATGTAAGTAATGTGCTAGTTGATTGGCTTTGGTATTGAGTTCCCTATAGGTTAATTGCTGATTTTTATAGACAACTGCTACTGCTTCTGGAGTGCATTCTACCTGCTGCTGAAATAGTTCTTGGATACATTTATCGGTGGGATAGTCAACTGCTGTCTGGTTCCACTCTCGTAGTAATTGATGTTGCTCAAATGCTGTTAATAGTGGCAAATCCGCCAATCTTTGCTCAGGTTCGGCAACTATTGCGGCTAATAGCACCTGAAAATGTCCCAACATCCGCTCAATTGTACTGGCATTAAACAAATCAGTGCTGTACTCTATTGTTCCAGCTAAACCCTGTTCTGTCTCTGCCATTGTGAGAGCCAAATCAAAAATTGCTGTCTGTCTCTGTTCTGACAGCAAACTGAAAGTCAATTCTGGCAGTTTTAACTCTTGTACAGGCTCATTGTGGAAGTCAAACATCACATCAAATAGAGGGTTGCGATTGAGATGACGCTCTGGTTGGAGTTCTTCTACTAACTGCTCAAAAGGTAAATCTTGGTGCGCGTAAGCTCCTAATGTGACTTCCCGAACTTGCTTCAACAACTGACGAAAACTAGGATTACCAGCTAAGTTAGTCCGCAACACTAAGGTATTGACAAAAAAGCCAATTAATGGTTCTATTTCAGCCCGATGACGATTAGCGATCGCAGTTCCCACAACAATGTCATCTTGCTGACTGTAGCGATGTAGTAAAATTTTAAAGGCTGTCAGCAAAGTCATAAATAAGGTAACTCCTTCTTGCTGTGAGAGCGCCTTCAGAGCTTTGGTGAGAGACTCTGACAGTAAGAAGAATTTGGTATTACCTTGATAGCTGAGAATTGCTGGACGAGGATAATCGTGGGGTAAATCTAGTAATGGTGGGGTAGTGCCTAAGTGATTTCGCCAGTAAGATATCTGGCTTTTTATTACCTCTGCTGTTAAGTACTGGCGCTGCCAAACTGCAAAGTCTGCATATTGAATGGGCAGTTCTGGTAGAGGTGCGGGCTGGTTATTAGCTAAAGCTGTGTATATTTTTGCAACTTCTTCCACTAAAATTCCTACTGACCAACCATCAGAAACAATATGGTGAGTTGTAAATAATACTACATGTTCTATTGCATTCAGCTTGAGTATTGTAACTCGCAGTAATGGCCCTTGCTCTAAATTAAAAGGTTGCTGTGCTTCTTGTGCGGCTAGTTTTTGTACTTCCTGTTCTTGGAGGTTTGGAGTCAGGTTTTGTAAATCGACTAGCGGTAATGTCAAATCAACAGCTGAATTGATGACTTGGACTGGTTTATCGTTGACGATGGTAAAAGTTGTGCGTAATGTTTCGTGTCGCCTCATGATTTCCTTGAGGCTCTGTTTTAATATGGCAATGTTGAGTTGACCAGTTAGACGTAAAGCTGTGGGTTGATTATAAAAAGGATTGTTTGGTTCTAGTTGGGAGAGAAACCAAAGTCTTTGTTGGGCAAATGATAAAGGAAAATGGTTAGAATCCCGACTTTGGCGTGGGATTTGGGAAGGTGCAACGATCGCTTGTTTCTGATTGAGCCGTTGCAGCAGCAACTCGCGTTTTTCGGGAGATAATTGGGCAATACGTTGGTTTAAGTCGCTCATAAATCTGCTTTTTCCTCTAACTCTGCTAAAATCTCAGCTAGCATCGCCGCATCTGTTTGTTGCGCTAAATTTTGGGCTACCATTACCGCTAAATCTGCGACAGTCGGAGCATCAAAAAACTGACGCAAAGATAACTCTACTTGCAAAGTTTGACGGATGCGGGAAATGATTTGTGTAGCTAGTAGAGAATGTCCTCCCAATTCAAAGAAACCGTCATAAATTCCCACTCGTTCAACGCCGAGAATTTCTCGCCAAATTTGCGCGATCGCATTTTCTGTTTGGTTACGAGGAGCCACAAAGTTAGCAACTAATTCTGATGCAATTTGCTCTGGTGCTGGTAGTTTTTCGCGATCTATTTTGCCGTTAGTTGTTAATGGTAAACTCTTCAACTTTACAAAAGCTGAAGGAACCATGTATTCTGGTAGTTTTTCCTTCAAGAAAGCACGTAAATCTGATGATTGGGGAATTGAGGATTTTGGCTCAAAGACAATATAAGCTACTAAACGCTTGTCACCCGGTATATCTTCGCGACTGCAAACAATCGCCTGTTGCACCGCCGGATGTTGTTGTAATGTAACTAAGATTTCTTCTAGTTCAATACGAAAACCGCGAATTTTTACCTGATCGTCAACTCGTCCTAAAAATTCTAGATTTCCATCTGGTAAATAACGAGCTAAATCCCCTGTTTTATATAAACGATCAGATGGTGAATTATTAAATGGATGGGGAATAAATTTTTCCCTTGTCAGTTCGCTGAGATTTAAGTAACCCCTTGCTAAACTATCCCCACCAATATAAATTTCTCCCGGTACGCCAATGGGTACTGGTTGCAGATAAGAGTCTAGCAGGTAAATTTGTGTATTGGCGATCGCTTTCCCAACTGGTACAGTCGCACAATCAGCCCGAATTTGCTCGATAGGATAAGTCAATACGCCGACGGTGGTTTCTGTAGGGCCGTAGTGGTTAAAAATCTGACAATCTGGGGCTAATTGCTGAATTTGCGCAATTAACTGCCAACTACAAGCTTCACCACCTAAAATTAAGCGTTTTCGAGGTAATATTTCTTGAGATTGAGCAGTTGTGAGTAAAGCTGCAAGATGAGCCGGAACTATCTTCAGACAGTCAATGTTGTGGCGATGAAAATACTCTCCTAGTGCTTCGGGATTACTAGCCCGTTCTTGGGAAATTATATGCAGACATCCACCACCACACAAAGCCGGAAAAATCATGGTATTACCCAAGTCAGCTGCAAAGGTAGCAACATGAGCAAAGCTACGACAGTCAGAAAAATCGATTTTTGTGCCAATTCCCTGAAGATAGTTGCACAGTTGACGATGTTCAATTGCCACACCTTTTGGCTTACCTGTAGAGCCAGAGGTAAACAAAACATAAACTAAATTCTCTGGCTTAACTTCAGTTTGAAGATTTTCGTAACTTTGTTGAGCGATGATTGCAGAGTCTGCATCTAAACATAATACCTTTGGTGGATGCTGGGGAAGTTGTTTAAGTAACTGCTGTTGAGTTACCAAAACTTGCACTTGCGCATCTGCTAACATCTGCGCTAAACGCTGATGTGGATAGTTTGGATCTAAAGGTATATATCCACCGCCAGCTTTCAATATTCCCAGCAATCCAATTATCATGTCTAGGGAACGTTCAACATAAAGCCCTACCAAAGTTTCTGCCCCTACCCCCAGAGTACGGAGATAATGGGCTAGTTGATTGGCGCGGGTATTTAACTGTGTATAGGTTAATTGCTGCGCCTCAAAGACAAGGGCGATGTCATCGGGCGTGCGTTTGACTTGTTCCTCAAAAAGCTGATGAATACATCTATCTAGAGGCTGATTTACCCTCGTATGATTAAATTCTACAAGTAGTTGTTGTAACTCGCGATCGCTGAGAATATTTAACCGACTGATAGGGGTTTCGGGATGTGCGATCGCATCTTGTAATAATATCTCAAACTGTTCCGATAATGTTTTGATATCCTCGATATTATATAGTTGTTCATCAAAATGAAACTCACTAATTAAAGCATTCCCTTGCTGACAACAAGTTAACTTAATTTTAAATTTATCAATACAAGAGTAATACTTAACCCAAGAAAACGATAGATCCGCAACAGAATCATTTTCCTTTAATTCTGCAAACTCAAAAGCAACTGGACAAAAATTAGCCGATTTTAAACTATCTTCCCAAGTAAAATATTCTTGCCATTCCCTAGCATTACCTACCGCTTTATGTATCTGTTGTAATATTTCGCTAAATTTTATTTCCCCTGGGAGATGACAGGCGATGGGTAAATATTTTGATAATAATCCCAATGCTTGGTCTAATTCCGCATATTTCCTACCATCCCCAACAATCCCCACACATAAATCTGATTTTCTAGTAACTTTACCCAGCAATATCAACCAACAAGCCAGTAAAACATCAGCAATATTTACCTGATATTTTGAAGATATTAACTCTATTTTTTCAACTAGATAATTATCAATATTTAAAGATATACATTGCGGTTTAAAGCCACCCTGCGCAATTTGTTTATTTTCAAACCAAAAACTAAAATCATCAATCGCGGTAATATCTTGCTTGCGCCAATATTCTTTACCTAAATCTGAATCATCCGACTCTAAAAGTTGATTTTGCCATTCTGCAATATCAGCATATTGTAGCGGCTCATCATCCAGATTTTGACCATACAAGCAAGCCCTATAAGCAATAATAATCTGATTAAACAAATATCTAAGAGTGCAACCATCTGCAATCAAAGCAGATAAACTTAAAACTAAAATATGTTTATTTGCAGATAACCTGATAACAACCACTTGCAGAGGTGGTTTATTTTCCCCATCAAAAGGTAAACTTTTTAGCTCATTAAATATTTCATTTAGGCGAATTTCCTGCTCTATTTCCGACAAATCGCCAAGATATAATTCAGTAATCCCAACTTCATAATTATCTGCGATCGCCTGTAATGGTATTTCCATTTCTGGTAGACAATAAAAAGTAGTACGCAAAATTTCGTACCCCTCAACAACATTTTGCCAAGCAGATTTCAAAACATCAATATTGAGATTACCAGCGATCGAAACCGCACCTTGAACCCTAAATAGTGATACATCCTCACTCTTCGCTAACAACCAAATCCGCTTTTGCTGGGGAGATAATCTAAATCCCTCAACTGGTTCCACTCGCATATTAACAACACCCCTTTTATCACAATCAATAATCAAAAACTCTGCGCACCTCCGCGCTTCCCTCCGCGCACCTTTGCGTTTAAAAATCTTCCTTTCCCACTCACCCCAACCTAACCATCAGAAACCTTATACTCCTCCGCCATCCCAACCACAACCTTACGTGAACCTTGAAACGGCATCCTCCCATGAGCAGATAACATATTATCTAATAACAACACATCTCCCTCTTGCCAAGGAAAAATAATTGCTTCTTGCCAATAAATTTCTCTAATTTCGTCTAATATAGAATCTTCAATAACAGAACCATCACCATAATAAGCATTACGAGGTAAATCTTCTGTTGAAAAATCACTCAACAACTGAGCGCGAACAATAGAATCTAAACTAGATATATGAAATAAATGCGCTTGATTAAACCAAACTATTTCTGATGTTTGGGGATGCTGGGCAACAGCTTGACAAACTTGACGAGTTCTTAAGCTAAAACCAGAAGTTTCAGTATCTCTCCACTCTAATTCAATTCCAGCTTGATGACAATATGTTTCTACATCCAGCTTATTGTTAGTATTAAAAACATCTTGCCATGATAAATCTAATCCTACACCATAATTTCGCACATACATTACCCCTTTTTGCAAAAATTTTTCCTTAATTTTGGGATTGATCCGCGCAAAAACTCTGCGGCTATCAACAATAGGCGTTTCTCCCCCTTGCTCCGCTTTCTTAATGCAAAAAAACGCAATTTTTAAAGGCCAAGTACGGGAGTAAGACATTTCATTATGTAGAGGAATGAAATGATTAGCCGGATACTCTGTAGAAGTATAGATATTACCACTAACATGATTACGTGGTGTAGAACGGTAAGAATATTCCAGCAACTTCCCAGAAAGAGCTTGGATAAATTGCTGAAACTCAGCCACATCCTTGACATGAAAATCTCGAAATAGAATACCCCCATGCTCTAATATTTTGTTTTCAATCCAAGAGCGATTATTTTGAGTCCAAATAGCCAGATTTAAATTATCAAAATTTGGTTGAACAACTAGAGGAAGCGAGAATTCTGGCTGTAAATATGATGTCTGAATTAATTCTCCTGAAGATATATTTACAGACTTACGAGAAATAGAACTTAATTGTTTGATATTTGGTTTCGTCATTTAAGGATATTTCCTAATATTAATTATTTATAGAACTTACGCAATAATCCTCGAAAACCCTCTTTACTTCGTGTTCTTTGTGTTCTACCCTTCGGGAACGCCTTCGGCGAACGCGGTTCGTTTTTTCATTATTTTGTGTAAGCCCTGATCTATATATTCCGCACTGCTCTGCGTTTAGCTATTGTTAATTTTTGCCGCTCAGTTGCTTGTAAATTATTTTTTTTAATTTGCTGCTGTTCCCGATCAATTTGGTTTAAAAGTTCGACAATTTCCTGTAATTTTATCTCTGGTTTAGCAACAACATGCTGTATAATGACTTGAAAATGTTCAATCAATCGATAAATACTCGGCTTATCAAATAGGTGCGTTTTATACTCAAAATAACCCTGAATACCTGCTGAAGTTTCCCACATAGATAAAAGCAAATCATGTCGTACTGTTCGAGTTTCAATCTCGAATGGAGTTAAGATTAAATCTGGTAGTTGCAACTGTGGCATAGGATTATTGTCCAGAACAAACCATGCTTGGTACAGTGGATGATTATTTAAACTTCTTTGTGGTTGTAGTTCTTCTACTAGCTTTTCAAAAGGTAAGTCTTGGTGAGCATATGCTTCTAATGTTACTTGACGCGATCGCGCTAATAATTCCCGAAAACTAGGATTCCCAGATAAATCAATCCGTAACACTAAAGTATTCACAAAAAATCCAATCAGTTTCTCAATTTCCACTCGATTGCGGTTAGCAATGGGTGAACCCACTCTAATATCTAAAGTACCTGTAAAGCAGTAAAGCAAAACTTCAAAAGCAGCCAACAATGTCATGAATAAAGTCACACCCTCCTGACGACTAAGCACATATATGGCTTTGCTTAATTCTTGACTCAAAGTAAATGATTTCTCAGCACCTTGAGTAGTTTCATTCATCGAATTTACAGCCTGTCTGGGGAATTTTAACTGCGGATGAATATTACCTAGTTTTTGTTTCCAATAATTTAGCTGGGTTTGTAATCTCTCTCCTTGCAACCATTGACGCTGCCAAACAGCAAAATCTGCATACTGTATAGGTAATTCTGCAAATGGTGACGGTTTACCCTGACAAAAAGCTGAATACAGTGCTACGAATTCCTCAACTAATATCCCCATAGACCAAGCATCTGAAACAATATGGTGAATTGTTAGCAGTATGATGTATTCTTCTGGGTGCAACTGTACTAAATTCACCCTCAATAAAGGAGATTTAGTTAAGTCAAAAGGTTGTTGCGCCGCTTGTGTAGTCAAGTGACGTATTTGTTTTTCTTGTTCCCATAAAGAGCATTCATGCAAACTAATAATTGAAATAGCAAAATCTAAGCTAGGAGCAATAATTTGTATTGGTTGACCATCTACCGTTTGAAAGCTCGTTCGTAAAGCTTCATGGCGATTGATAATTTCCTGGAAACTTTGTTGTAGTGCTGCTAAATTTAATTTTCCTTGCAGTTTAACAGCCACAGATATATTATACGATGAACTATCTGGTTCTAATTGAGCTAAAAACCACAGTCTTTGCTGTGCAAATGATAGCGGTAAATTTTCTGCGCGTGGTATTGAAGAAATAAGCTGTTGATCGAAATCTAGAACTGAATTGTTATTAGATATCAAATTCAGGATATCTTGTTTGCGTCTAGCTAGTTCTTCTCTAATCGCTGGTGTGATTACATTTTTGGGAGCGCTACAACGTAAGCGATTATCTTCAACCCAAAGCTTAATATCTAAACTGCAAAGTTCAGCTAAAAATTCTGTAATAGTTTTCATAATTCTATCTCTTCTCGGTCATTTTCTAACCCATTTGGAGACACAAATTGCAATTGCTTAATTGTCAACATATTTTCAATAGTTGGAACAATTTGAGCAACTGTTGGTGCTTCAAATAAACTACGTAAAGGTAACTCAATCTTAAAAGCTTCCCGTAACCTAGAAATAGCTTGAGTTGCTAGTAAAGAATGTCCACCTAAATCAAAAAAATCATCGTGAATACCGATATGTTCTTGCTTTAATACCTGACCCCAAATATCAGCAACTATCTCTTCTGTAGGAGTACGAGGTGCAACAAAGCCAAATTCTGATTCATTTTGAAAACTTGGTATAGGTAATGCTTGGCGATCTACTTTTCCACTAGGTGCTAAAGGTAATGCTTCTAGCAAGACAATGAAAGAAGGTATCATGTGTCCTGGTAGTTTTTCTTGCAGAAAATTGCGTAACTCTGAGATGAGTTTGCTACTGTTTGTATCATCTCGAGCCAACTCAGATTGAGGTACAACATAAGCCACCAAGCGCTTGTCGTTAGGGTTTTCTTCTCTAACTACAACTACAACATTTTTAACTGCTTGGTGTTGACTCAACAATGACTCGATTTCTCCCAACTCTACGCGGAAACCACGTATTTTTACCTGATGGTCAATACGTCCGAGAAATTCTATATTTCCATCTAGAAGCCATCTTCCTAAATCTCCAGTTTTATAAATTAAATCTGGGCGATTTTCTGGTAACTTCTGAGCAACATCTGTAAACGGATTGGGAACAAAACTTAACTGAGTTTTTTCTTCATTTTTCCAGTAACCAGCACCTACACCAATTCCCGATACACAAATTTCTCCAGGAGCGCCAATAGGTAATAATTTCATTTGCTCATCGAGAATATAGAGATTGAGGTTAGCTAGTGGTTTTCCAATGGGAATTGTTCGTTGATTTTCTGGTAAAGGTTTATCAACAATAAATTGAGTGATATCATCAGCAGCTTCGCTAGGGCCATAAGCATTCACAATCTTGATATTAGGGTATATTTTCAGCCACTGATTTACCCATTTAATCGCTACAGATTCACCCGATAACATCATCCATTGCAAATCAGGTAGTTCCCTTTCTGCGTTTGGTAATTGCGAAATATATTCCAGCAATCCGCCAAATAAAGCTGGTACTAATTCCACAACAGTAATTTTTTCTGCTTTCAGTATTTTAAATAATTGTTCAGGAATAGCAACAGTTTCAATATCAACAATGACAGTCTTTCCGCCGATTAAAAGCGGTGCTAAAAATTGCCATATAGAAATATCTGTTGATGAAGGTGCGCTTTGTAAAAAGCAAAATTCTGCGGTTAATTTTAGCTCATCAAACTGGGCATAAATATGATTAATAGCACCATCATGTCTCACCATTGTTCCCTTTGGTAATCCTGTAGAACCGGAAGTATAAATCGTGTAAGCTATGTCACTTCCTTTGTTGACTGGCTCTATATTTTCTGGGGAAATATTACTAAAATCAAGTTGTTGGTAGATGATTAATTCCTGGTTATGAGTCCAATTTATATTGTCGGTAATGACTTCATCTAAACAAATAATAGACTTTAATTGAGAACATTTATCTATTAAGTCATTCAAAATATTTAATAAAGTAGCATCAGTCAAGAGAAACTTAACTTCGCTATTAGTTAACATATATTCAATTCGATTTGCAGGATAAGTACTATCAATAGGTACATACACTCCACCTGCTTTGTATATAGCCAGAATAGCAATCAAAAAATTTATGTCCCTGTCTTTAAATATACCGACCAAGTCGTCTTTACTCAGTCCTAGTTGACGCAATGTAATAGCCAACTGATTAGCAGCTTCATTTAGTTCTTGATAAGTTAACTTTTTTTGTTGATAAACTACAGCTATATTATCTGGGGTTTTATATACCTGCTGTTCAAATAACTGATTGATTGTTTGCTCAACTGGATATAATTGATGATTATTATTGAAATGTTTCAATAGCTGATATCTATCACATTCTGAGAATAAAGTAATATCTGAGATTTTTTCATTGATATTATTGAGAGCATTTGTCAAAAAATTACTGTAATATCTGCCAAATAAATTAATATTCTCATCTCGAAAAAGATAGTCGCTATACTCTATATTGAGATTAATGGATTCTTCATTAATCGAAAAAGAAAACACCAAATCGCAATCGTCATCAGTGATAATATTCTTATCGTGAATATTTTCTAATAAAACTACTACATTAAACAATGGACAACGATTAGACACTGATGGGATGTTTAATAACGAAATTAACTCTTCTAAATCGCAGTTTTGATTGTTGTAAGCACCGATAATTTCATCTTTAACTTGTAAAAGATAATCTTTGAAGGATATGTGAGATTTTACCTGAGTCCGCAAAGGAATAAATTTGGCTTTCACATCATTTGTAGCAATTTCTGTATATCTAGGTATTCCCGCGATCGCATCATTTTTGCGACTATATTTATATAACAAGATATTCAATGCAGATAACAGTATCCAGTAAGTTGAAAATTCAGAACCTCGACTGAGTTTGATGATTTTTTGAGATACATCATGGGATAGTTCCAAGCCCAGAGACTTGTTTCTCTTACAAGGAAATACAGGTCTGACATAATCCAGCATGAGATTAGTTTCTGGAAGCTCTCCTGATAACTTATTTAGCCAATAAATTTTTTGCGCTAATAAGTCGTTTTTATGTTCTTGTCCATCCATATTTATATGCTCCTAAAAAATACTGGTTGATTAATAAAGTCAATAAGCTTACTTACTTAATTTGGCAGACAGTCATTAAAAGCTTGCTTGAGGATTAAACAACCTTTTTGTAAAGTAAACATATCAATTACCAAAGGAGGTAAAATTTTAATTACTGTATCATTTCTACCTGCTGTTTCAACTATTAAGCCTAGTTCAAAACAACGTGATGTTATGCTTTTAGCAAAATTTTTACCGCCGAAATTTTGAACATCAATACCCCAAATCATGCCAATTCCCCGGATGATTATGTTTTCGCTAATTGCTGCTATCTCTTGAGTCAAAAAGTTTTTTAATAAAAGCTCTTTTTCTTTAACATCTAGTTCCAGAGAACTACTTTCTCTATACTCTAAAGCCGCCGTAGCTCCAATAAATGCTAATTGATTCCCCCGAAAAGTACCGTTATGTTCGCCTGGTTCCCATATATCTAATTCTGGTTTAATTAATAGTAGTGACATTGGTAATCCATAGCCACTAATAGATTTAGATAGTATGACCATATCGGGAACTATACCTGCTCTTTCAAAAGAAAAGAAAGCGCCTGTTCTACCACAACCGACTTGAATATCATCACAGATTAATAAAATATCATGCTCGTCACACAATTTTCTCAATCTTTGCATCCATTCAATGGGAGCAACAATCACTCCCCCTTCAGCTTGCACTGTTTCAAAGATAATTGCTGCTGGTTTTTCTATACCCGAATTGACATCATTTAAAACTGAGTCTATATATTTTATAGTGTCAAAACTCTCCATAAATCCGTAGGGGTAAGGCATAAAGGTGACATTATTTAATGTGCCAATTGTACCTGCCTTAATTCCCTTATTAGCAGTAATTGCTAAACTACCTAAAGTCATGCCATGATAAGCTCCCATAAAGGAGAAAATACCTGGATTCTTTTTGACTTTTCTTGCTAATTTTAAAGCTGCTTCTACCGCATTAGTTCCAGTCGGGCCGCAGAACTGAATCCGATAATCTAGCTGTTTTGCAGTTAATACTGTCTCATTAAATTTTGATAAGAATTTTTCTTTCGCAGAAGTATACATATCTAAACCATGTGATATTCCATCTGCGTTTAAATAGGATATGATTTGATTTTTGATATAGTCATGATTGTGCCCGTAATTTAAAGCACCCGCACCTGCAAAAAAATCTATATATTCTTGACCTGATTCATCATAAACAATGGAACCCTTAGCCCGATGAAATATTGTCGGGAAATTGCGACAATAACTTCTGACGTTTGATTCACATTTTTCAAAAATATTCATGGTTTTGGCTACTGTGATGAAAATAATATAATTGACTTAAACACAATCGAAATTTAATGACATTTGGTTTTTGAGTATGACTAATTCAGGATGGAGTTTTTGCTCTGTTAAAGACAATAATTCCTGAATAGTTAAATTCAAATTATTCGCCATATTTTCGAGTAATATTTTCAGATGCTCCAGGATATTTACAATAGTTGCTGCTGCAAAAAGTTGGAAGTCGTAATTAATGCCAATTGTCAGTTCTGAACCAGGATATCCAACTATCGTTAAAGGATAATTAGTTTTGTAAAAAGAATTATGTTCAGAAATATTTAAACTTCCCCATTCTTCCAAAAATCTGCCTGTTTTTTGGTTTTCAAATACAACAAAGCTAGCAAATAATGGCAGATTTCCTCGTACTTGACTACACTTTTGAACATCTACCAACGGGTAGTATTCATATTCCCGAATTTCTACTAATTGAGTTTGTAATTCTTGCAGCCAAGGTAATAAATCATCATCCATATTTACCTTGAGGTGTACTGGTAAGGTATTCACCATTTCCCCTACCATTAACTCTGCTCCTGGTAAATCTACTGGGCGACCGGAAAAAGTACAGCCATAGATAACATTATTTTTGCCACTATAGTGACATAGAAGTATCGCCCAAGCTCCTTGAACAAGGGTGTTAATAGTTAGGTGATGTTGTCTTGCTAATGTTTCTAAATTTTTTGTAGTTGCTGCCGATAAGCTAATTTGTATATCCTCGTAGCGTTCTTCTAAATTAGATAATTTCTGGGAATAAAGATTAGCTAAAGAAGTAGGCTCTGTGACTTCTTTAAGTTGCTGTCGCCAAAATTCTGCTGCTTGAGATAAATCCTGTTGTTGTAACCAGTTAATATAGTCTCCAAAGCAACTACCAGAAATTAAAGGCGCATCTTGATTTTGGGAATACGCTTCATAAATTTCAATAACATCCTTTAATAAAAAGGGAATAGACCAGCCATCAAGAATAATCAAATGCCAAACGCAGACAAGGTAGTAAACATTATCTTCTACTTGAAACAAAGCTAGGCGGATTAGAGGCGCTTGGGAAAAATCAAAACCCCGCAGGCGATCGCTTTTGAGAAAGGACTTTAATTTTGCTTGCTGTGCATCTGGCGCAATTCCCCGCCAATCTTGATATTCTATAGGGACTTCAACTTGGTCATGTACAACTTGTAATGGTTTTTCTAATTCTTCCCAATAGAAACTAGTACGTAATACTGTATGTAAGGCTGATAATTGTTGCCAAGCATGTTCAAAAGCAGAACGATTGAGATTGCCTTTAAAAGTGTAGATGTCCTGCATGTGGTAAAGTCCCAGTTCAGGGGCGTGCAGAGCATGAAACAAAATACCATGCTGTATGGGAGATAGTGGGTATATATCTTGAATGTCTTCTCTCATATTTTTTGATTTTTACTTGTTCGTTTAACTTTTGCTAAAAATCGGTCAAGTTCTGTTTGATTCAAGTTGGCTTTGGAGAAGTGAGCAGATGTATCCTTGTTCGTAACTTTTTGTTCTGCTTGAATTACATTTTGGGTAACAGCTACACTGGCTAAATTTGCCACTGTTTGATGTTGAAATAATTGTTTAACAGTCAGTTTTATCCCAGCTTGATTAGCTTTAGTAATGACGACAATCGCCACAATAGAATCCCCACCTAATTCAAAAAAGTTATCGAAAATTCCTACTCGATCCACACCCAAAACTTCTGTAAAAATTTCAGTCAGTTTAGTTTCTACAAAATTACGAGGTTTTACTAGTTCCTGATTGATTCCAAGTTTTGCTATATCCGGTGCAGGTAGGGCTTTGCGGTCAACTTTACCATTAGGAGTAAGTGGTAATGCTTCTAATATGACAAAAGCTGCTGGTATCATGTAATTTGGCAACTTTGTCTCTAAGAAACTGCGTAGTTCAGAAATCGTTGGTTTTAGCTCTTTTGTGGGGACAATATAAGCTACTAGACGTTGAGAAGCTGAATCTTCTCTTACCGTCACAACCGTTTCTCGCACTCCTGAATATTGGCTAATAACTGCCTCAATTTCTCCTAATTCAATGCGGAAACCACGAATTTTGACTTGGTGATCAATTCGACCAAGATATTCGATTTCTCTATTGGGTAAATACCGCGCTAAGTCGCCAGTTTTATATAAACGTGCTGATGCGCGATCGCTAAAAGGATGAGGGATAAATTTCTCTACTGTTAAATCTGGACGCTTGAAATAACCTCTAGCTAGTCCTGCGCCACCAATACATAATTCCCCTGGTACACCGTCAGGAACTAACTGATTATATTGGTCAAGAATGTAAAGTTGTGTGTTAGCAATTGGGGAACTAATGGGTACAGTTTTGTTAACAGTTTTTATTTGGCTCGCGGCTGACCAAATTGTGGTTTCTGTCGGGCCATACATATTCCATAAAGAACTACATCTTTGTAATAATTGACTCGCTAAAGGTGCAGGTAAAGCTTCTCCACCACAGAGAATTTTTAATTGAAGATTTTCATCCCAACCTGAAGCTAAAAGTAACTGCCATGTAGCTGGTGTAGCTTGCATGACTGTTGCTTTTGATGCTTTAATTTTTGCTGACAATTGGATGCCATCAGCGATAATTTCTTGACTAGCTACTATTAAACAAGCACCAACTATGAGAGGTAGAAAAATCTCTAAGGCGGCAATATCAAAAGAATATGTTGTAACTGCTAGTAATTTATCTTGAGATGTTAATCCTGGGGCTTGTTTCATGGAGTACAAAAAGTTACTCAGAGCCATGTGAGGAATTTGTACACCTTTTGGTTTGCCTGTAGAACCAGAAGTATAAATAATATAAGCTAAGTTCTCAGTTGTGAGTTGAGAAGATAAATTATTTTGGCTGTGTTGGGCTATGAGATGCCAATCACTATCTAGACAAACTATTTGTCCTTGATGCTGTGGTAATAATTCCAGTAATGAGGCTTGAGTTAGTAATACTGAAGCTTGGGTATCTTCTAATATATATTCTAATCTTTGTTGGGGATAATTAGGGTCAAGGGGTATATAAGCACCACCAGCTTTGAGAATTGCTAATAACCCAATTACCATTTCTAAAGAACGCTCGATACATATCCCAACTAATACTTCTGGTTTGACTCCCAGAGAACGTAAATAATGAGCGAGTTGATTTGCTTTGGCGTTGAGTTCTTGATAGGTTAATTGTTGATTTTCATAGATAACTGCAACGGCGTCTGGTGTTTTTTCTACTTGTTGTGCAAATAATTCATGGATAAATTCATCAACAGGATAGGTAATTTCTGTGTTGTGCGACTGTTGTAATAGTTGATGTTTTTCAGATGATGTTAATAATGGTAGCTGAGATAAACGTTGCTGTGGATTGGCGATAATTCCTTCCAGTAAGGTTTGGAAATGCCCTGCCATCCGCTTGATTGTGCTTGCTTGAAATAAATCGCTATTGTATTCAAAATTAGCAACTAAACCCTCGATAGTTTCTGTCATATCTAGGGTTAAATCAAATTTGGCAGTACCACTGTCAACAGGTAAATAATTTAAAGTTAAGCCAGGTAATTCTAAAGCTGACATCGATACATTTTGCAGCACAAACATCACTTGAAATAGAGGTGTATGGCTTAAATTGCGTTGGGGTTGCAGTTCTTCTACTAACAACTCAAAAGGTAAATCTTGATGGGCGTAAGCGCCTAAAGCAACTTCTCGCACCCGTTTTAGTAGTTCAATAAAACTGGGATTTCCAGCTAAGTTAGTTCGCAGTACAAGGGTATTGATAAATAGTCCAATCAGCCCTTCTAACTCGATGCGATCGCGGTTAGCAATTGGCGAACCGATCGCCAAATCTTCGCTACCTGTATAACGGTATAGTAAGGTTTTGAATGCTGCTAGCAATGTCATAAACAAGGTAGTTCCCTGTTGCTGACTCAACTGATTTAAGCCTACAGATAGCTGCTGGGGTAACTTAAAACTGTATGTAGCACCTTGAAAGCTTTGAAGGGGGGGACGAGGAAAATCTGTTGGTAACTCTAATAATTCTGGTACACCCTCTAACTGCTGTCGCCAGTAAGATATTTGCGATTCTAGTCTTTCTCCTTGTAACCATTGTCGCTGCCAAGCTGCAAAATCGACATATTGAATGGGTAATTCAGCTAATGGTGCGGGTTGTGCTTCAGAAAAAGCTTGATACAAAGTGACAAATTCACGCAATAAAATATCTGTTGACCAAGCATCAGAGGCGATATGATGCATTGTCAAAAGTAATATATTTTCTTGTTCGCTCAGGCGCAATAATTTGACTCGCAGTAAGCAACCATTATTTAAATCAAATGGTGTTTGTGCTTCTTCTGTCGTTTGTTTTTTAACTTCTAATTCTTGTTGATTGGCAGGTAAATTACTAATATCTAATATGGGCAATCGTACTGCTGCTGGTGGTAAGATAACCGCTACAGGTTGCCCTTCTATAGTTTGAAAATTAGTGCGTAAAGCTTCGTGACGGCGTAAAATTTCTTGGAAGGTTTGTTGTAAGGCTTTAATATTCAGGTTGCCCTGCAAACGCACAGCACTGGGCATATTATAAGCAGAACTGTGCATTTCTAACTGAGTCAAAAACCAGAATCGCTGTTGCGCAAAGGATAAGGGTAAATGAGGCGATCGCGCAATTCGTGTAATCTTTATTTCTTCAACCTGCGAGTTAGTTTTAGTGGCTTTTTCAATATCTTTAGCTAACCCGGCTATTGTGGGTTTTTCAAATATTCGCCGTAAAGGAAGTTCTATTTGAAAAATTTGTCTTATTTGGGAAATCAAACGAGTTGCGAGTAAGGAATGTCCTCCTAAATTAAAGAAATTATGGTGAATGCCTATATTGTCAATTCCTAATATTTCTGTCCAGATATTGACAAGCTGCTTTTCAATTGCTGTCGAAGGTGCAATAAAATCTGATGGGGATGATAATTGTGTGATATTTGGTGCTGGTAATGCCCACCGATCTAACTTACCATTAGGTGTGATTGGTAATGCTTCTAATGCCACAAAAGCAGCAGGTATCATATATTCAGGGAGCTTTTGCTCGAGAAATTCCCGTAAGTCTATGGCTAATTGCTCCTGAGAATGCTGTATAAAATATGCAACCAAGCGGCGATCGCCGGGAACATCTTCTCTAGCAATAACCACAGCTTCACCCACATTTGGATGTTGCTTAATAACTGCTTCAATTTCTCCTAATTCAATGCGGAAACCTCGCAGCTTAATTTGATAATCTAGTCTGCCTAAAAATTCAATATTACCATCTGCTAAATATTTGGCTTTGTCGCCAGTTTTATATAATCTTTTTTCCCCATTCCAAAAGATAAATTTCTCTGTTGTTAAATCTGGTCGATGCAAATAACCTTGAGCTAATCCTTCACCACCGATGTAAATTTCTCCAGTAATACCAACAGGAACAGGTTGGAGGTATGAGTCTAATATATAAATTTCTGTATTCGCTAATGGACTACCAATTGGTACTAGTGCATTCTCAGGTAAATTAATTTCTGTTGATTCAAAATATGTACTATCAATCGTTGCTTCTGTAACACCATAGGAATTAATTAAACGTGTTTGTTCGCTACAAAACCGTTGAAATTCTTGATATTCTTTGACATATAAGGTATCTGAACCAACTACTAGCAAGCGCATGAAGTGAAGATTTTGCTGAGTTCTTTCGAGATACTGCACCAAATTCCGCAACACCACAGGAACAAACTCGGCGCTATCAATTTTTTCTGCAAGCATGAGTTGATATAACTTCTCTGCTTCTAACAGCCATTCACGGGGACACAAGACTAATTTAGCACCACTACACAGAGCGCGAATTACATCCCCTGAACAAACGTCAAATGCAAAACTTGCCATTTGTAAATGACTTGTCAGCGAATCCAGCTGATAAGCTTGATTCCAAGCGTAAAATTTATTGACTAAACTGCGATGTGCGATCGCTACTCCTTTAGACTTACCTGTAGAACCCGATGTGTAAATTACATAGGCTAAATCATCTGGGGTGCTATTATTAACAGGATTTACCTGGCTATGTTGCGAAATTATCTCCCAGTCGCTATCTAAACTAACTATCGGTATATTTTCAACTGAAAGGCTGGATACTAGCTTTTGTTGAGTTAGCAACACAGAAACTTGTGAATCACTCAACATAAAACTCAAGCGTTCTTGAGGATAAGCCGGATCTAAAGGTACATAAGCAGCACCAGCTTTAAGAACTCCTAATAAGGCGATAATCATCTCAATAGAGCGCTCAACGCAAATCCCAACTAGTACATTTTTATTTACTCCTAAAGAATGTAAGTAATGTGCTAATTGATTGGCTTTTTGGTTTAATTCTTGATAAGTTAATTGCTGTTGTTGAAATACTACTGCTACTGCATTTGCTGTATTGTTTACACAGTTCTCAAATAACTGATGAATGCATTGATTTTGAGGATATTCAACTAAATTATTATTCCAATTATACAGCAAGTCATTTTTGGCGGCTGTTGTTAGTAGAGGTAAAGACGCAATTTGTTGTTCTGGAGTAGCAATAATTCCTGCCAGCAAAGTTTGAAAATGTTCTGTTATACGGTTAATAGTATTTGCATTAAATAAATCACTACTATATTCAAATTTACCTATAAGTTCTTCTTGCTGTTCTACCATATCTAGGCTTAAGTCAAACTGAGCCGTTGCACTTTCTGTACCTGATATAGTTAAAGTTAGTTCTCCTATTTCTAAAGCTGGCATGGGGCTATTATTAAGGGAAAACCAAACTTGAAAAAGCGGGTTATGGCTGAGATTGCGTTCTGGTTGAATTTCTTCTACTAACTGTTCAAAAGGTAAATCTTGGTGGGTATAAGCATCTAGTGTTGTCTGTTTAACTCTTGCTAATAAATCGAGAAAACTCGGATTACCACTGACATCAGTTCGCAACACTAAAGTATTGACAAAAAAACCGATTAACTTTTCAATTTGGGTAAGATTACGATTAGCGATCGCAGTCCCAATAATAATATCTTCTTGTTGACTGTAGCGATAAAGCAGAATTTTAAAAGCAGTCAGCAATGTCATAAATAAAGTAGTGCCTGCTTGCTGACTCAGTGCTTTGATTGCGGTGGTTAAAGATTTAGGAATAGTAAAAGTATGGGTTTTCCCTCTGTAAGATTGTACCGCCGGACGAGGATAATCTTGTGGGAGTTGTAAAACTGGTAAAGAGCCACTTAATTGTTGCTTCCAGTAATTTTTTTGAGATGTTAGTGCTTCTCCTTGTAAGTATTCTTTTTGCCAAATAGCAAAGTCTCCATACTGAATTGGTAGTTCAGCTAAGGATGAGGTTTTATCTTGACAAAAAGCTGGATATAGCGTTGCTAATTCATGTATTAATACACCTATTGACCAACCATCAGAAACAATATGGTGCATGGTAAATAATAATATATGTTCTGTTGGATTTAGCTGTATTAACTTTGCTCTTAATAACAAATCATTGTTGAGGTTAAATGGTTGGTCTGCTTCTTGTGTTGCTAGTTTTTGAATTTCTGCTGATTGTTGATTTATCGCTATTTCGCTAATATCAATTACTGTAATAGATAATGTTTTTGAAAAATGAATAAATGCTACAGGTTTATCTTCAATAGTTTGAAAATTACAGCGCAAAACTTCATGGCGTTTGATAATTTCTTGCAAACTATCTTGCAAAGCTTGAAAGTTAAGCTTTCCTTGGAGACGAACTACAGCAGAAATATTATAAAATGGGTTATCTGGCTCTAATTGTGCCAAAAACCATAGCCGTTGTTGAGAGAAAGATAACGGAACAGGATTATGTTGAGAACGACGGGGAATAAATTTTTCAGATTTATCTAGTTTAAGTTCACCTCGCAAGCGTTTTTCTAAAAGTGCTTGTTTTGCAGGTGATAGTTGAGAACGTCTCAGAGAAATTTCATTTTTTTTGTTATTCATAGTCATGCATAATTTTTGAAATATATGTACCCATTCCCATCTCTCAGAAATTAATTCGCCTGAAATTTAATATATGCAGGTACAGGCTGAATGCGGGTTAAATCATTTTCCAGAACTATCAAGCTATCATTATTAGCAACTTCTTTAAAGCCAGCAAATTTATAAGATATATACATCATGCGATTGCGATTATTAGAAACAAATTCTGCTAGGAGGCGGACATTATTGTTTTTAGCTAAACTCATGACATAATTCAACATCACTGTTCCCACACCTCTAGACATAACGCGACAAGACATGAGTAAAAGCTTGATTTTCCAAATATCCGCTTGACATTCAATTAATACTAAACCGATTTTTCCGTAGCTTCCATATTTATCTTCTAAACTAGCAATTAGCAATTTATGATTTTTGGAATTACGAAAATTATTGAGTTCATCATAGGAATATGTATAACCAGTTGTATTTAATTGGTTAGTGCGTAAGGTTAATTCTTCTGCGCGTTGTAAATCTTCTTCTTGTGCCAATGATATAGTAAAATTTATGTTGAGCGTAGCCAAGAATTCTTCTGCTGTTCCTACAAAATCTTTCTCAGCATTTTGACGTTCAATATCACTAAGATACATTAATCTTCTCATGGCAGAATCTTCCGTCAAAAACCGGGGATTCATCACAGCCATATCGAGAATATTACCAATTTTATCAGCATTAATACAAAGAATTTCTGGTACAGAAAACTTGACTTCTTCGAGTTCAAATAATTGATCATCAACAAAGGCGATCGCATCTATGCCAATATTCAATAATTTGGCAATTTCTTTGATAGAAGCTGCCTTAGAATTCCAGTTAATTTGGGGATATAAAAAATAATCCTTCAGTCCGAATTCTGCTAATTTAGCTATAGCTGTTTCACAATCATTTTTACTAGCAACAGATTGTAAAATTCCCCGCTTGTCTAAACTGTGAATAATATTTAATATATCTCTTCGTAAATAAACTTTTTCATCTTCTAATAAAACCCCGTGCCATAAAGTATTATCTAAATCCCAAACAACACATTTAATAACTTTTTTATCTTCTTGTTGACTATTCAAATTTGTTTCTTGATTACTAACCATAGTGAACCTTATCCATTCTTTTCCTATCTCATTATTAATGCAAAATATAGCCTTTTTTCACCCTCTAAAATACTTAATACATCACGCATAAAACTGAACAAACCTCTGCGAAACTTTGCGCTTAACTCTGCGCCTCTCTGCGTTAAAAATATTAATTTTCTACCTCACTCAACAAAAAATTATTACCCTAAACCTTCCTTATTAATTTACATTCCCAATCACTAGAAACGCTGGAAATAAAATAATCTTGATATCCTGATTCAGCAATTGTAATTTCTTGAATTTGAGTGCTACCTTCAATAATTTCCATAACTTTGGCATCCCGTAAATACCGTTCCACAGGATAATCACTACTACAACCATTTCCGCCATGAATTTGCACAGCATCATTAGCTATTTTAGTGGCTGCTGTAGATGCAAAATACTTGGCGATAGAAGTTTCTATAATCGAGTTAGGATGGTTAATATCTTTGAGATAACCGGCTTGATAACATAACAATCTTGCAGCTTTGATGTTAGCTATCATCTGAGTTATCTTTTGGCGAATTAATTGATGTTCTTTAAGGTAGACATCAAATTGTTTGCGATCGCTAGTATATTGGATGCAAGCTTCTAAACAAGCTTGAGCAATACCTACACAACCACAGGCTACACTATATCTACCATAATCAAGGGCAGAAGCAGCAATGTAAGCAAAACCAAAGCCTAATTTACCTACTAAATTTTCTGCTGCTACCTCACAGTTATTCAACTGCAATTCTGCTAGCATTGATGCTCTAGTACCTAAAATACCAGACATCGGTTTTATCAAAAGACCTGGATTATTTTTTTCAACTAAAAAAGCAGTTTGTTTACCTTCACACTTAGCAAATACTAAAAATATATCTGCTATTTGTCCATAGGTAATCCATTTTTTTCGCCCATTTAAAATATAAGCATTACCTGTAAATGTTGCTGTTGTTTCTACATTTTTAGCATCGCTACCTACATTCGGCTCGCTTAATGCAAAAGCACCTATAATTTCTCCCAATGCTAGTTTAGGGAGCCAATAATCTTTTTGAGATTTACTTCCCCATTTGCATAAAGCCTGAGAAACCATATTATGAACTGTTAGCAAACTCCGTATAGAAGAACATCCCCGGCCAATTTCTTCGTTGAGAATACCGTAACTAATCATATCCATTCCTTCACCGCCATATTCTTGTGGTAATACAGCCCCAAGAAAACCACGTTGAGCAATTTTTTTGATTAGTTCAGGGGGAGTAAATTCTTTCCTATCCCATTCACCAGCTTCAGGAAATATTTCCTCATTTACCAAAGCTCTAATTTCAGCTTGATAACTTTTTTGTTGCGGAGTTAGTTCTAGTTTCATAAGACTATTTGTGCTGTTTTCCGCTCAACTAGATTGGCGAGAGAATTAATAGTACGAAAATTATCAAATTCCAAGTCTTCGTTTTCAATATTAATTTGAAATTCTTGCTCTATAAATAAAACAAGCTGCATCGCAAACATGGAATTAACAAAGCCTAGCGTAAAAATATCCTCGTCAACTTGCAAATCATGATTACCAAAAAATTTTGAAAGAAATGCTTTAATTTGAGTTTGAATTTTATTCATTTTGCTGATTGATTCCTATTTATTATTGATAGACATAAAAGCCTTTGCCATTTTTTCTTCCATATAGTCCTGCATCTACCATTTTTTTGAGTAAAGGACATGGTCTATATTTACTATCGTTAAAGTTTTCGTACAACACTTCAATAGAAAATAAAATTGTGTCTAAACCAATTAAATCTGCTGTTTCTAAAGGCCCCATTTTATGACCAAAACAGCCTTTAAAGATTTTATCTATATCTGCTGCTGTTGCAACTTGGTCTTGTAATAAGAAAACAGCTTCGTTAATAGTTAACATTAATACACGATTAGAAACAAAGCCGGGTGAATCATTAACAATTACCCATTCTTTACCCATCTGAGCTAGCATTTTTTGGGCTATCTCAATTGTGGTTTCTGAAGTATGGTAGCCGCGAATCATCTCTACCATTGGCTTCATTGGTACGGGGTTCATGAAGTGAATACCAAGCACTTTATCGGCACGTTTTGTAGCCGAAGCAATGCGGGTAATGGGAATTGCGGAGGTATTAGCAGCAAATACACAATCTGCTGGACAGATGGCATCTATTAAGGAATATACTTGTTTTTTATTATCCCATTTTTCGGTGACATTTTCTATAACAAAGTCAGCATTTTCTAAAAGTTTATAGTCGGTTGAAAATTCTATTCTGTTAATGACTTCTTCTAGATTAGTTGTTTTGTCTGTTTTTTGAAATAAAGACTGGAAGCGAATATTGTTTTTAATTTCTTGTTGAGCTTTAGCGAGAATTTCTGCTTTAATATCTACCAAAATTACATCATGGCCTGTTTGCGCAAGGTTTTGGGCGACTCCTATACCCATGACACCTGCACCAACCACACCGACAGTTTGAATTTTCATAATTGTTATCCTGAATAGATTGACATTTTTGGAATTTATTAAATTTAGATAATGCGGTGCGTTATAACGCCTAAAATGTTGCAATATAATTTTCTTGTGGGGTGGACATCTTGTCCGCCCAGGACGGGCGAGACGCCCATCCCACAAGAGTTTTATTAATGCACCATTTTAGCTTTGCGATGCCACTGCTATGTTGACAGTTGCATATCGGATGTTTCTTCTAATTCTTCTAATTCTTCGATGAGAATTTCTTCAATTACTAAGGCGAATTCAGCAATAGTTGGAGCTTCAAACAAAAGGCGTACTGGGAAGTCAATTTGAAAAATTGTGCGCAGTTGCGAAATTAAGACTGTTCCTGTTAGTGAGTCGCCACCTAATGCAAAGAAGCTATCATGAATACCTATTTGTTCAATACCGAGAAACTGTTGATAAACTTCAACTAGTTTTTGCTCTAGTTCGTTGGTAGGTGGAGCATAAGCATTTTTTAATTTTGGTCGGGAATGGTGAGTAGATATATTAGCTTTGGGAATAGTATTTTTCTCGGTAAATGCGGCTGAGGTAGTTGCTTGAGCTAAAATTATATGGTCTGTAAAAGATGCAAATTCTGAGAATGCTATTACTTGTTCAAAACCATGAGATTTGAGTTCTTGTTCCCATTTTTCTTGTGATAAAAAGGGATTGCACATATTACGCTGGCTTTGCGCATCTGCTATTGGATTCATTAGCAGCGCGTCTATAAATTCAAATTCTATCCGGGGTTGAGTTGTTTCCCAAAATAGTAGTAAACCGCCAGGTGCAAGTAAAGAACGAAGTCGTTCGAGAGTTTCGCCAATATTGTTAGAAACATGCAGCACTTGAAAAGCTACGATAATATCAAAGCTGTAACTTGAATATCCTTGTGCTTGTGGCGATCGCTCAATATCTAATAATCCATATTCTACAAATGGATAATCGCTAAATTTCTTTTTGGCTGCGTTGAGAAAAAACCCACTCACATCAGTAAAGGTATATTTTGTTTTCTCTTGTGGCAGCATCGGTAATAATTCAGCAGTCCCCGTACCAGTTCCACCACCAATTTCTAGAATTCGCAAATTGATATCTGCTGGTAGTACTTTTAACAACTGTTTTAAGCATACCCCCATAATGGAGTTATAGTACTGTTGTTGCGGTAATTGTTGAACAGAAAATTCTCCTTCTTTAAATAAGGTGGAAACATGAAACTCTAATGGTTCTTTGTCTCCAGTTAACAACGCCACCATATTTTCACCATAAAGTTGTAGTAGCTCTATTTGTTGTGGCGTATCTGTCCATTTAGCTTTAACTTCTCGCAATAGCTGATTAACAACTTCTGCGGAAATTGGGGATAAATTAGCAAACAATTCTTGGGCTTTATTTAACTTACCTTGCTCTACTAATATTTCCAGCCATCGATTTAATAATTCTTTGTAGGTAGGAACAATTTGAGATTCTGCAATCAATTCCTCTAAAGAATACTGGCGTTCGGGATTTTGGAAAATTCCTAATTGTGATATTGCCAGATGAATATAAGCAATGCAAAGGCGATCGCACCATTGTTTCTTTTCTTGTAAAATTTGCGCATCCAAGTTTGCCGCACCCATAGCAGCTTGGCGTTTCCCTGCTGCTACTAGAGATTCCCAGAGCAATGATGTAGATTGGGTTTGAGGCGTTATTTCTCCAGATGATAATTTTTGTGGTTCAATCCAATATCGTTGTCGCTCAAAGGGATAGGTTGGTAAGGGAAGGCGAGATCGATGCTCATGACGATGAAATTTTGACCAATCTATGTTGACTCCCTCTAGCCATAGTTGCCCTAATGTATTCAATATAAAAGCAATATCTGACTGTTGCTCATAGGCATAGCGGAGGGAAGATAAGACTATCAAATCATCGCCAGCAATATTATCTAAACATTGCTTTGCCAAACTGCTTAATGCTTGTCCTGCGCCTACCTCTAATAAAATCGGGTGGTGCTGTTGCCATAATTGCTGTAATCCATCCGCAAAGCGTACTGGTTGACATAGATGCTGTGTCCAATAGGCGGGATTTGTGGCTTGCTCGGCTGTAATCCAGGTTCCCGTGACGTTGGATAGATAAGGGATTTGCGGTGGTTGGAGATTGATGGTTTGTACTAGTTGGGTGAAAGAATCAGCGATCGCGCTCATCATGAAAGAATGAAAAGCGTGTGATGTTTGCAATTGACGACAAGCTAAACCCTGGGCGCGTAACTTTTGAGATAATTCCTCTACAGCTTGGGTAGTTCCCGCTACTACACATTGAAATTCGCCATTAACTGCTGACAGAGAAAGGTTTTCATTTAAGTAAGGTTGGACTTGTTGCTCTGTTAAGGGAACCGCTAACATCGCGCCCCCTGGTAACTTTTGGATCGCTTGCGCCCTAGCAGCCACCAGAGCGATCGCATTTTCTAAAGATAATACCCCTGCTAAGGTTGCTGCTACATATTCACCAATGCTATAACCAATCATCGCTACGGGACGAATTCCCCAAGACATCCATAATTGAGCTAAAGCATACTCCACCGCAAATAACGCCGGTTGAGTCAAATAAGTTTGATTAAGTTTCTCTGTAGCCGGGTTGATTGCTTGAGTATCGCGCCCCAACATTTGACGTAAATTAATACCCGGCTTCTCATTGCTTGCGGCTTGAGGTGCTGAAGAAGGAGGATAAATAACTTGTTTGAGGTCAACACCTAAAAGAGGTTGGAATAAAGTAAAACAACGGTCAAGATGTTCGCGAAAAGTTGGTTCTACTTGATACAGTTCCCCAGCCATATTAATATACTGAGTTCCTAACCCAGTAAACATAAAAGCGATGGGGCGTTGATTTGGTTCTTGATTGTTCGTCAAGACTCTTTGGGGACTCTGGAGAGCAATTATGGCATCTTCAATATCTCGACAAACAACCGCACGCCGATGGGTAAACGGATGACGACCAACTTGTAATGTATAGGCTACATCTGCAAGGTTCAATTCTGGATGCTGTTGCAGATGCTTAACTAAATTTACAGTCGCCGTCTCTAAAGCCGATTCAGTTTTGGCAGAAAGTACCAATAATTCCTGGTTTCTCCCCTGCTCCCTGCTCCCTGCTCCCTGCTTTAAAAATGGTGCTTCTTCCAAAACCACATGAGCATTAGTCCCCCCAAGACCAAAAGAACTGACTCCAGCACGGCGGGGTGTGTCATTTGTTTCCCATTTACGGAGTTGTGTATTTACGTAAAAAGGGCTATTGGCAAAGTCTATCTCTGGATTGGGTTCCTCAAAATACAAACTTGGTGGTATTTTTTGATACTTAAGAGCTAGAGCAGTTTTCATTAAGCCTGCTACCCCAGCTGCTGTATTTAAATGGCTGACATTCGGTTTAACTGAACCAATCGCACAGTAACTTTTTTGATCAGTTTTGGCACGAAATACCTTTTCTAAGGCGCGAATTTCAATCGGATCGCCAAGGGCTGTACCTGTACCATGAGTTTCAATGTAAGTAATTGTATCAGGTTCAAAAGATGCGATCGCTTGAGCTTCGGCGATTACTTCTGCTTGTCCGGCGACACTTGGAGCTGTATAACTGACTTTTACTGCTCCATCATTATTAATCGCAGAACCTTTAATTACTCCATAAATATAGTCACCATCTGCAACAGCATCTTCTAATCTCTTGAGAACTACAATACCTGCGCCTCTACCAAAAGGGCCACCAGTAGCTTTAGCATCAAAAGCACGAGTGTGTCCATCACAAGAAGCCATTCCTCCAGCTTGATAGAAATAACCCTCTACTTGGGGAAGGTGAATTGCAATACCTCCAGCTAGTGCCATGTCACATTGGTAACTCAGCAATCCCCGACAAGCTAAATGAACAGCGACTAAGGAAGTAGAACAAGCTGTACCAACATTCACGCTGGGCCCTTTTAAATTCAGTTTGTAGGAAACTCGTGTAGGAATAAAATCTTTATCATTACCAAGGGTAACTTGCAGATTTAGCGATTTTAGAAGCTCAGGGTGTGAAGCAAGATTGTTGAATAAGTAAGTACTTAAGTTTCCCCCAGCATATAAACCGGTTAAGTTGTTGTCAGATTTCGGATTATAACCAGCATTTTCTAATGCTTCCCAAGCACATTCTAAAAAAATTCGCTGCTGAGGATCGAGAATTTCAGCTTCTCTAGGAGAAAAACCAAAAAATGCAGCATCAAACATCTCAATATCTTCTAGCACAAACCCAGCTTTTACATAGTGAGGATTTTGCAAATCAGCAGGGTCTACACCTGAAGCTAATAACTCTTCATCATTAAAGTAGGAAATAGACTCAACACCATCACACAAGTTTTGCCAAAATTGAGCGACGTTTTTAGCACCAGGAAATCGGCCAGCCATCCCAATAATAGCTATACCTTTTAATTTATTGTTCATGTATATCTCCTTCTTTGCTTAATTAACTGTGCTTCTTCTTCAATTGCGGCTTCTTGCTTCTTGGCGCGGTCTTGTGCTTGCTCAAAAGCTGGTTGTTTGTTTTGTGTCTGACTGAGATATTCTGCTAAGGCCTGGATGGTGGGATATTCAAATAAGTCAGATGTTGAGATATTGCAGTTTAAAATAGCTTGCAATTTACTGCGTACCTGTACCATGAGCAGCGAATCGCCACCCAACTCAAAAAAGTTATCGTAAATACCAACTTGTTCTGTAGCAATCAATTTTTGCCATACCACTGCTATTTTTTGCTCGGTTTCATTTCTTGGAGCAACATAAGGATTTTGTAAATTAGGTCGAGGATGAAGTGATAAATTAGGTTTTTGGCTAATATTTTCTTCTGGGACATTAGCTAAATTTACCCATTGATTAATTCTAGTTTGTAGGTCTGCGGTAGATACAACAACTTGATTGATTTTTTGACTACAATGCAAAATTCTGGGAAAAGCTTCTACACCTTCATTTGGTTTAATAGCTAAATTTGCTAGTCCAGTAGCAAAGTATGATTGATTTTCTGACTCTGTTTTGACAGTTTGCCAAGCATCCCAATTAACAGTTATCCACGAGTTAGGATGACTTTGATTATATTGATGTACAAAAGCATCCATATAACTATTAGCAGCAGAGTAGGCAATATATCCTAATCCTCCTAATACTGAAGATAAGGAAGACATTAATACACAAAAATCAAGTTTTTTATCGCTACAGATTTTTTTTAATACTAATAATCCATATACTTTGGGGATAAATTGCCGTTCGCAGTCGATTTTCTGGGTCTGTTCAATAAATGAAAATGATTTTTCTTCAGTGATACCGGCAGCATGAATTACACCATTAATTTGACCATATAGTAATTCTGCTTTCACCCATGCTGCTTGCATTTGTTCCAGGTTCGCAACATCAGCAGCGATTGTCAAAACCTCAGCACCTAGCTTTTCTAATTCCTGCAATTTCTGAATCTTGCAGCTAGTTAAATTTTGTGCATCATGATTCTCTAGCCATGCAGACCAATCATCTTTAGGAGGAATGACTGTACGTCCTATTAATATTAGTTTAGCTTGGAAATTTTTGGCTAAATATTCTGCTAATATTAGTCCAATTCCTCCCAAACCACCTGTAATTAGATAAACTCCTTTTTCTCTTAATTTTGGTGCTTCTTTTGGCGATTGTTGTAATCGGATTGGTGCAAAGGTTTGTACCCATCGATGATTACCGCGATAAGCAATGATTGAATCAGTACCAGGACTAATAATTTCTGCTAAAAGTAGATTTGTCAGCTTATCTTCTTGTAAACTTCCTGGTAAGGGAATGACAATATCAATGTGCCGACATTGGATTTGGGAATACTCTTGAGGGATAACTTTAATTGCTCCGCATAAAGTAGCTTTTTCTGGAGAGATATTTTCCTCTCCGGTTACTGCTTGGATGCTATGAGAAATTATTGTGATTTGTAATGGCTGTGAAATATTGAGTTTATTGATAGCCTGGACTATAAATAGTAAACTATAAAATCCTTGGTATTGGCTTTCTTTGAGTAATGCTAATTCGTCATCTGTGGAATTAGTCGTATTAATGTTCCACAAATGCACAATTTTTGTAGGTAGCTTATTTTCTGCTTTTAGTTGTTGAAATAAAATATCGTAGTCACTGCTATGTTGAGGATTGATACTGTATTGGTTAGCATTCAATTTAGCAAATTTTGTACCCGCTTGCACCAAAATCACATCTTGATTGTGAATTTCTAGTTGCTTGATTAATTGAAAACTTAAGCTTAACTCGTTTGTAAATACTAAAATGCTAGATTTTTGTAACTTTAATTCAAATTGTGATATGGGAGGTGGAGATTGTTGCCATAAAGGTAGATAAAACCAATCTGTAATATCTGACTTTTTACTAATAGAGGAAGGTGCATATTTATGTTTATAGTCTTCCAACCAATAACGCTGGCGTTCAAAGGGATATGTTGGTAGGGGAAGACGATAACGTTGCTCGTTAGCATAAAATCCCGACCAATTTATCTTTACTCCATAGAGCCAAAGTTTACCTAATGTATTTAGTAAGAATGCTACATCTGATTGCTTTTCTTGAGGATGGCGTAGGGAACACAGCCCAAGAAAATCGGCATGTTTTTTCGCCAAGGTACACAAACTACGTCCCGGCCCTACTTCTAATAAGATAGGATTTGCTTGTTGTTGTAATGTAGAGATACCTAATGCAAACTGCACGGTTTGTAGTAGATGTTTTGCCCAGTATTGAGGATCTGTGGCTTGCTGTGGAGTTATCCAAGTTCCTGTGACATTGGAAATAAAAGGAATTGCTGGCGGATTGAGTTTAACTTTTTTAACTTCTTGGATAAATGGCTCGATCATCGGTTCCATCATTGCTGAATGGAAAGCATGGGAAGTATGCAGACGGCGAGATTCGACACCTAATGCTGTAAGTTTTTGATGAATTGCATCTATAGCTTCGTGAGTCCCAGAAACAACGCATAAAGAAGGTGCATTATTAGCAGCTAGAGATATATTTTCCTTGAGTATTTCTTCATTGAGTAAAGTTTTTATTTCTGCTTGCGATCGCGAAATCGAAAGCATTGCACCTGGGGGAAGTTGTTGCATCAGTCGCCCACGCATAGCAACTACAGCCAAAGCATCTTTCAGGGAAAATACACCAGCAAGACAAGCGGCGACATATTCGCCAATACTATGACCAATCATGGCGCTGGGTGAAATTCCCCAAGACAGCCATAATTTAGCTAAAGCATATTCAACTACAAATAATGCAGGTTGGGTAATAGCAGTTTGTTGTAATTTTTCAGATGCGGTTTTAGCTTCAGATTCCTGGGGATAAATAATTGTGCGCAAATCTAGCCCTAAATGAGGTTGCAGCAATTGACAACATAAATCAACCTGTTGCTGAAAGATTAGCTCAGTTTGGTAAAGTTCTTTACCCATATCTACATACTGAGCGCCTTGTCCGGGGAACATAAAGACGATAGAGGAATCGCTATTTTCAACTAAGCTCGTAGCAATTCTTTCGGGATCTCGGAGTTGCAAGGCTTTAGCTGCATCCTCGATATTTTGACAAAATAATAGGCGACGATGATTAAATTCAGCACGCCCAACTTGTAGGGTATAGGCAATATCTCCTAAGTTCTCATCGGGATGTAGTTGCAGGTAATTAGCTAAATTTTCTGTCGCCGTTTCAAGCGCTGATGCGGTTTTGGCAGAAAGTACCAATAATTTATGCTTTCTCCCCTGCTCCCTGCTCCCGTTCGGCTGACGCTCACGGCGGAAGCCTGCTCCCTGCTTGAAAAAGGGTGCTTCTTCTAAAATCACATGAGCATTAGTCCCACCAATCCCCAAAGAACTCACACCGGCGCGTCGGGGTGTATTCCCAGATTTCCATTCTCTGAGCTTGGTATTTACCTCAAAGGGGCTATTGGCAAAATCAATTTGCGGATTGGGTTGGTTAAAATTTAAGCTGGGTGGTATTTGCTTGTGTTTCAAAGACAAAACTGTTTTGATCAATCCCGCAACCCCAGCTGCTGCATCTAAATGACCGATATTTGTCTTGACTGAACCGATCGCACAAAAGCCTTTTTTCTGGGTACTGCTACGAAATACTTGCGAAAGTGCGGCGATTTCAATGGGATCACCTAAGGTTGTACCAGTACCATGAGCTTCGATATAGTTGATTGTCTCTGGTTCCACAGCTGCAAGCATCATCGCCTCGGCTATTACTTGAGCTTGACCATTGACGCTAGGCGCTGTGTAGCCCACTTTCAGGGAACCATCATTATTAATGGCGCAACCTTTAATTACTGCATAAATGCGATCGCCATCTGCTAAAGCCTCGCTCAATCGTTTGAGAAGCACAACTCCCACACCGTTACCAATAGTTGTACCTTGGGCTTGAGCATCAAAAGCACGACAGCGACCATCCGGTGAAAGGGTTCCTCCCTGTTCGTACAAGTAACCTGTTTTTTGGGGTATGCGAATAGATACCCCACCAGCCAAAGCCATATCGCATTGATAGTTTAACAAGCTTTGACAAGCCAATGTCACGGCTACTAATGAGGTGGAACAAGCTGTTTGAACTGTAATACTAGGGCCTGTGAGATTTAATTTATAGGAAACACGAGTTGTTAGGAAATCTTTATCGTTACCTATGAGAGTCTGATAACACTGTGCCGAGCCGATGCGATCGCGGTTTAAATCTACAGCATAATAGTTATTTAGGCTAGCACCAGCATAAACTCCAATCCGACCTTTATATCGATGGGAATCATAGCCAGCATTTTCTAAGGCTTCCCAAGCACATTCTAAAAAAAGACGGTGCTGGGGGTCAGTAACCTCTGCTTCGCGATGGGAAAAATTAAAAAATGCGGCGTCAAATAAATCAATATCTTCTAATATGGCACTGGCTTTGACATAATCGCGATCGCCAATAGCTTCCGGATTTATCCCCTCTGCTACCATCTCTTCATCGCTGAAGGTGGAAATTGACTCTATTCCATTGGATAAATTCTGCCAAAATTCTGCGAGATTTTTCGCTCCTGGAAAACGCCCTGACATCCCAACTATGGCAATTCCTTCGAGAGCATCATTATCTATATTGCTAACCATGATTTTTTCTACCTTGTTTGCTCAATAATTGCTTTTGGCGATTGATAGCCTCAATTTGCTTTTGAGCGCGATCGCTAGTTCCGCTAAAAGAAATTTGTTGTTCTTGGCTTAAATATTGCGCTAGCGAGTAAATAGTTGGGTTTTGAAACATTGTCACTACTGATAAATCGCGCTGCAAAATCGCGCTGAGTTTTTGATTAACTTTCAACATCAGTAGAGAATGTCCGCCTAAATCAAAAAAGTTATCATGAATACCCACTTGTTCAATATGGAGTAATTCTTGCCAAACTTTGGCTATTTTTTGTTCTATTTGTGACTGGGGTAGTTGATAATTAGTTGTTAATTGTGGACGCAAGCTCTGAGGAACAGGTAAAGCCCGACGATCTACTTTTCCGTTAGCTGTCAAAGGTAAAGCATCTAATAAAATAAAGCTGTGAGGAAGCATATAGTCGGGTAGTTTGGCTTGGATAAATCCCCGTAGTTCATTAATAGAAGGTTGAGTATTTCCCCGAACTACTAGATATGCAACTAAACGCCAATCATCTAATATATCTTCTCTCGCTATAACTACCGCCTCTCTTACCTGGGGATGCTGCATTAATACAGCTTCAATTTCTCCTAGCTCAAGGCGATTTCCCCGAATTTTTACTTGATAATCTATTCTGCCTAAAAACTCAATGTTACCATTTGAACGGTAGCGGGCTAAATCTCCCGTTTTGTAAAGTCGGTCAAATCTATTATTAGATTGTAACTCTTTAAATGGATGATTAATAAACTTTTCTTGAGTTAATTCTGCTCTATTTAAATAACCTCGCGCCAATCCTAAACCACCAATATATAATTCCCCCGGAACGCCAACGGGAACGGGTTGTAAATGTCGATCTAAAATAAATATTTGTGTATTGGCAATGGGACGACCTATGGGTACAATCTTTTCATCATTCACAGATTCACATCGCCATGCTGTCACATCAATAGATGCTTCTGTCGGGCCGTAAAGATTATGTAATTCCGCAGCAAAACTCTGAAAAAATCTTTGCTGTAAATCGTAATTTAAAGCTTCGCCGCTACAAATTACATGTTTGATACTTTGACATTTTTGATGTTCTGTTTCTTCAAGAAAAACTTGCAGCATGGAAGGTACAAAATGCAGTACAGTTACTTGCTGCTGTGATATCAATTCAACTAAATAGCGTGGCTGTTGATGACCGCCTGGTTTAGCAATAACTAAGGTAGCACCAGTTAGCAAAGTCCAGAAAAATTCCCAAACGGAAACATCAAAACTAAAGGGGGTTTTTTGTAAGACTCGGTCGGTTGATGTTAATTGATAAGTATCTTGCATCCACAATAAACGATTACACAAACCCCGATGAATATTCATTACACCTTTAGGTTTGCCTGTAGAACCAGATGTATAAATTACATATACTAAATTTTCTGGTTTAACATCGCTATGGGGATTGTTGTAACTATAATTTTTATCTCCTAAATCTTTAATATCTACAGATATAAATTGGGCTGGATGTTGTGGTAATTGATTGCTTAAATCTGCTTGAGTTAATACTAATGAAACTTGCGCATCTTCTAGCATAAAAGCTAACCGCTCTTTGGGGTAGGATGGCTCAAGGGGTAAATAAGCTCCACCAGCTTTCAGGACTGCGATTAACGCTACCACCATCAAGAGCGATCGCTCCATGTAAATACCCACAATCGTCTCTGGTTTAACACCTAATTCTTGTAGGTAATGTGCTAGCTGATTTGCTTGGCTGTTTAACTCTCTATAGGTTAATTGTTGATTTTCAAAAATTACTGCAATTGCATCTGGTGTTTTCTCTACCTGTTCCTCAAATAACTGATGAATGCATTTATCTTCAGGGTAATCAGTCTGGGTATTATTCCATTCCACTAATAACTGCTGAGTTTCCGGTGGCGTTAATAGTTGTAATTGAGAAATACTTTGTTTGGGATTGCTAACTATACTTTCTATCAACGTCTGGAAATGTCCCAGCATCCGGTTAATAGTATCTGCATGAAATAAATCTCTGTTGTATTCACAAGTTGCAACTAAGCCTGCTGGAGAATCCTCCATAAATAATGTCAAATCAAACTTAGATGTACCATTATCACCCTCTTCATAACTTACAGCTACATCAGATAAACTTAAATTTGGTTTGGGAATATTTTGCAGCACAAACATCACTTGAAATAGTGGATTGTAACTTAAATCTCTGCTGGGCTGTAGTTCTTCTACTAATTTTTCTAAGGGTAAATCTTGATGAACATAAGCTTCTAAAGTTGTTGATTTGACTCGCATTAACAAATCCTGAAAACTCAGGTTATCAGCAAGCTCTGTACGCAAGACCAAAACATTGACAAAAAATCCTATTAATGATTGAGTTTCTGCTCTATGGCGATTAGCAATGGGTGAACCAACTAAAATATCAGTTTGACCAGTGTATCGATAGAGTAATATTTTGAAGGCTGTCAACAAGGTCATAAATAAAGTGACTTCCTGCTGACTGCTAAAATGCTTCAGTTGTTGTGTCAAGGCTGGAGAAATCACTAATTTAGCTTGACTACCTTGGAAAGTTTGCACTGGCGGGCGTGGATAGTCTGTAGGTAAATTGAGTACAGGTAGCTCACCCTGCAACTTTTGTTTCCAATAAGTCAATAATGGTTGAATGCGTTGAGAATCGAGCCATTTTCGTTGCCAATTGACAAAATCTCCATACTGAATTGGTAATTCAAGCAGTGGTGAAGCTTTGCCAGTAGAAAATGCTGCGTATATTGCAGTTAGCTCTTGGATCAGGACACCTACAGACCAACCATCTGCAATTATATGATGGATAGTCAGAGCTAAATAATAATTTTTGTCATTAATTTGCCAAATTTTAGCCCGTAATAGTGAATGATTAGAGAGGTCAAAAGGCTGCTGTGCAAACTCTCTAGCTAAACTTTGCAAAGTGCGATCGCGTTCTGTTTCTGGTAGCTCTCGCAAATCCTCAACTATCAAATTTATCGGTTGAGCTTGGTGGATGACTTGCACTGGTTGTTCATCTACTACTGTCAAACTTGTGCGTAATACTTGGTGTCGTTGAATAATCTCGTTCAGACTGTCCTCTAAGGCTATTAAGTTAACCCAACCTTGGAGGCGAATAATTAGGGGAATATTATATGTAGGACTATTGGGATTTAGCTGATTGATAAACCATAATCCCTGTTGAGCAAAAGATAAGGGATAAGTAGATGTATGAGATCTATTTATCTGTTGTTGGGTAAGGGATGGGGAACTAATTTGAGCCAATATCTGAGTCACGAGCGATCGCAAGCTCATTCCTGCAAAAAAATCGGCTATAGATATATCTACTTCTAAGTCAACTTCAATCCGATTCTTGATTTCAAATACTTTTAACGAATCAAGCCCCAGCCTACTCAATGGTTCTTGAGGTGCGATCGCATCTGATGAAATGAACAATACTCTTGCTAAGAGTTCAATTAAATATGCTTCTAGAGCCGTTTGACATTCCTTGGGAGAGAGCGCCAACAGTTGAGAACGTTGTAAGTTAGTTTCTGTACTGACGCGATCGCTAATTTTGAGAATATCACTGGCAATTATATTCAGTTCGCCATTCTGGAATTGAGAGCTTGTTGCCCGTCGTTGAATTTTACCACTAGAAGTTTTGGGTATACTTCCCGGTTTAATTAAAACCACTGCATAAACTTGTACTTCATGTTCTTCAGTCACTCCTTGACGAATAGCATTGACTACCTCTGCTAAATTCGGTTTGGCGCGAAATTCTAATTCTTGGACGATGACTAGCTTTTCTTCATTGTCAATTTCAACTGTAAATGCAGCGCTAGCACCAGCACGTAAGGATGGATGACTGCGTTCGCAGGTTAATTCTATATCTTGTGGGTAAAGATTGCGACCTCTAATAATAATTAAATCTTTAGCTCTACCTGTAATAAACAGCTCTCCATCCTGCAAAAAACCTAAATCTCCCGTTCGCAGAAAAGGCCCTTCTCCTGTATCTGCTAAATAAGCTTGGAATGTCTCTTTTGTCTCTTGCTCTCGATCCCAATAACCTTGCCCTACACTTAAACCAGATACCCAAATTTCCCCAATTTCATCGGGTTGACAAGTTTTCAGCGTCTCCGGATTGGTAATGACTACTTTCTGTTGTGGGATCACTCGACCACAACTAACAAATTGAGAGAAATTCTCATCTGTAACAGATGCTTCGACGAAGCGATTACATTCTAATGCAGATTTCTCAAGCGCTTTGACTAATGGTGCGGTAGCCTTATCTACACCTGACACCATGAGGGTAGTTTCCGCCATACCGTAACATGGATAAAACGCCTCTTTCCGGAACCTACATTCTGCAAACGCCTCTGCAAAACGTTGTAAGGTATCGTAACGAATAGGTTCCGCACCATTAAAAGCTACATTCCAACTACTCAAATCGAGAGTTGCTTTTTGTTCGGGAGTGATTTTCTGGACGCATAAATCATAAGCAAAATTAGGGCCGCCACTGGTTGTCCCTTGATATTGCGAAATTGCTTGCAACCAACGATATGGACGTTGAAGAAAGGCAGCAGGAGCCATGATAATGCAAGGAAAACCGCCATATAAAGGTTGCAATATCCCACCGATGAGACCCATATCATGATACATAGGCAACCAGGTAACAAATTTACTGTCTGCGGAATGCTCCATAAATTGACAAGTTGTCTGGGCATTGTGCAGCAGGTTACCATGACTAATCATCACACCCTTGGGCGTACCTGTAGAACCAGAAGTATATTGCAGAAAAGCGAGGGTATCTCTATCAATATGTGGTTTTTGCCAATTATCTTCTAAACCCTCCGTCAGATTATCAGTAGTTAGCCATTGCAATGATTTACTGTCAGTCTTTGCTGTCATTAGAGACTGGACTGTTGAGAAAAGTTCTTTTGTTGTCAGTGCGATCGCAGCTTGTGCATCATTAGCTATTGCGGTGATTCTGGGTGTATTGCGTTGATTTCGCGGAGGATATGCAGTTACCGCCACAACTCCTGCATATAAGCACCCAAAAAAGGCAATTAAAAAATCTAAACCCGCCGGATACAGCAGTAAAGCCCGTTCGCCTGTTAAGCCTAACCCTTGTAACCGAGCCGCAACTCTACGCGCTAGCCGATCTAATTCTTGATAGCTGAGGGTTGCTTGTTCTGTTTCCCCATCTAACAGAAATGTAAAAGCATCTCGATTTGGTTGTGTAGAACTTCTCAAACCTAATAGTTCTACAACAGTAGAACAGTTAGGTTGGTAGGAAACAGAGGAACGATCGTATTTACTCATGTTGATTAGGGGTTAGGGGTTAGGTACTTCCATACTTTTAGAACTTAGGCACAATCTAGTGCTTTGTCTGATTAATTATGTAGGGTAAGTTTCTTCTTCTTTTCTCTTCCTTCGCGCACTTCGCGTCTTCGCGGTTCGTTTTTTACCCCTTAAAATTAATGGGACAGACCACTAGTAATTCTTCTCCTAAGGGGAGACGCTGCGCGAAAGCGTTCTTGGCGTTCTTGGCGTCTTCTCTGCGAGACGCTACGCGAAGGCGGTTCAATAAATAAAGCTTTTTGGCAATGCGTAAGTCCATACTTTGTCTGGCGTTGCTTATTGGTGGGTTTGTCTCACGCAGAGGAGGCAGCGCGTTGTGGGGGTTTCCCCTGTTGTAGCGACTGCCGTCGCGCAGAGGCGCAGAGAAGAAAGTGAGAATAAAGATTTTTGCCAGAGACTCCATAAAAATCAATCTTTCTATGCCCAATGCCCAATGCCCATTTGTCTATTATTAGTTGAGCTAACTACCGATTTGGCGACAGTTAAGATAGTGAAGCTTCTCTATGCAAGTTATTCTCATTATTATTGAGAGTTATTTTTAATAAGCTGAAATTACTTTACCGAGAATTAATACACTGAAGCAATAGCTAATACATTAGTAGATGTTATGAATTAAATTTAGTGAAATAGGATATACATATACTAAATATAAGCAATGTATTATATTTGACGCTAATTATAATGGCGATTCATTAATGTTGTATTCGGGTTTAACAAGAAGCGATCGCTAAATTTCTATTTTTCACCCGTAATCGCTGCATATTCAGTATCATGATCGGGCAAAATTCTCTCAATATCCCGCAATTGGCGAATATAAAATCCAGCACACCCAATCACTAGCATACATACAGCACAGATGACATAAAGTAGGGCTATCCCCGCACCTGCTCCCGTACCAAATATTGTTGTCAGAGTTCCCGCACGACTATTACTTGCGGTTAATGCAGGAGCAAATATTTTATCTGCTAAAGGCCCGGCAATTAAATAAGCTACTGCCGACCCAGATTGTAAAATTAATGTATGGGCAGCAAATACCCTTCCTTGAATATTAGGAGCAACTTTAGCTAACCAAATGGCGCTCTCAGAGCTACCGTTGAACGGGAAATTGAAAGAAGAACAAAACTGTGTAGGTATCCAAATCCAAGGCGTTCGAGCCAAACCAAAGATAATTTTGCTCAATCCTGCGCCAATCATTCCCAATAAAACACCGTTGATTTTCTTTTTAAAACCACCCCAGGTACTAATAATGATGGCTCCAGTCACACCGCCAAAACCAGCCGCAGCCGCTAAACTGCCCAAAATCACGGTATTATTATCGGTTCGAGCTAAAATCATCGGTGTATAGAGAGAATCCCCAACGTCATGGGCAAACCAAAACACAGATGTGACGATTAAAAGCGCGATTAAGCTTTTGCGTTCCAGAATGTAGCGAAAACCAAAGCCTAAATCTTGCCAAATCTTGGTGGGAGTTTCATCTACATCGCTTGGGGATAGTTGAGGAATGCGAGTCAATAGTAAACTAGTCATGGCGATCGCAAAAGTAGAAATATCAATCAGCCAAATTCCTAATAAACCAATAACTTGATAAAGATATCCGGCTAAAGCGGGAGCAACAATATTACTGCCATAACTTGATAAAAATTCGAGACTGCTAGCACGGGTATAATGTTGCTTAGGGACTAATAACGATACTGTTGCCGAATAAGCTAAAGATTGAAACTGGTTAAATGTCCCAACTAAAGCACTAGCTATATACAAATGCCAGATTTCTAGGTGATTTGTGAGATACAGTAGCATCATCGTTATCGTCGTTAGCACTGCAACAGTATCGCCCACCATCATCAGTAATTTACGATTAAAGCGGTCTATAATTACACCACTGATAGCCGCGATCGCAATTCCTGGTAACAAGCTAAAAAAACCAACAAGGGTGAGAGTTGTAGCTTTACCTGTAATTTCCCAAGCCCAAATTGCGATCGCAAAGTTACTCATATTACTACCAATGGTAGAAACCAATTTACCTACCCAAATCGTCAAAAAATTACCCATACTGCTGGGATTTGGTGATTGTGTCATTTAACTTCCTATTACCGAAATTTTTAGCTTAAAAATGAGTATGGGCATGGGGCATTGGGCATGGGGCATGGGAAAGACAGCTTTTCGGTTGTGTCAAAACCTGGCGTGAATAGTTAAGGATAAACGTAGGTTGGGTTGAGGAACGAAACCCAACATTTTCGGCGATTTGTTGGGTTTACACACGGTAAGCCCAACCTACGCGGTTTAAGGTTTTTGACGCTAACTGAACGGTATTGATCTATAATCAAGACTCCAGAATTTATTGATTAATTACCGAAGGAATACAGCCAGAAAATGCAGAGTCTAACTCTTGCGGAAGCTCATCCCAGTTAACTGCTCCTAGAGGATCGTTAATATACATTTTTGTAAATTCTAATAATGCAGAGGCATTTTCTTCATCAGCAGGTAAATTGATTAACATATATGTCGGTTTATCTGGGTGCGCAATAGCAACAACACAACCACGACAATTCCACAAACATTCTACAGGCTGAATTTTTAATTCTTCTAAAGCGTATTTTTCAGCAGATAAAGCGGTAATTTTGTCAAGTAAAATATTACCGTCATTAGGCTGATTTTCTGCTAATTCTGTTGAGGAATGGTTACAGGATTCGCAAACGAATAGCGTATATTTATTCATTGGTTTATGTGTGTGACAGTAATAAAGAAGGCAATTGTTTTAATATCAAAGAATTCGCTATAGGTGCGCCGATTACGTCGCTCCAGAGGGTGTAGTCTACAAAGTAAACTTTTCCTTCTTTCCATGCTTTTGAATTGTGTAAAATAGGACTTTCAGCCCATTTTTGCCTAAGTTCTTTAAAGGGAACAGTATAATTAGATTCACCATTCCAATTGTCTAACCAGGTATTAATAAGGATAATATCTGCATCTATTTGACCAAGGGTTTCTAGATTAATTTGTGGTCTTAACCCTAGTTTTTGGACTAAATCGGCAAGAAATACAGGCTGAAAACCTATTTTTTTCAGAAGTTCATTTGTATTTCCTTGGGATATCACCTCTATGTAATTCATCGAGAGGCTGCAAGCAATATTTAGCACTCGCGGATGAGTGCTGGCGAGTTGGGCTAATTGAGTCCGAACTTGAGCTATTTGTTGCTGTTGGGAAGTAATGATTGGGGAAATATTTTTCTGAGTATTTAGTGCTTTGGCAACAATTTTAATGTTGTCCTGCCACTTCTGCTCGCTATCTATGAAAACAGACGGTGCGATCGCCGATAATAATTGATTGTCCTGATAATTTAAGCCCAAAATTAAATCGGGTTTCATCAGAGTCAGAGTTTCCAAAGAAGGGCTAGAGCGATCGCCTAAATTAATCGGCTGACTAGTGACAAATTTACCCAGGTAGGGAATCTGTTGGCTAGGGTTGTCAAATTGGCGCGATCGCACTAAAAAAGCATCAGCGTAAGCCGCAGGTTGCACATCCAGCGCTAACATCAGACTCAACATCTTCGGATCGAGAACCGCGATTTTTTCAGGTTTACCGCAAATCTTGGTTTTTCCGGTTGCATGTTCCACAATGCGACAATCAGCAGATAGCGATCGCCCATTTTCTAGCTTAGGGTTTTGCGGACTCCCACTATGACAAGCTGTAATGACAATAGCTGTCAACAAAACCAAAGCCATGTATTTATATAAAATAGCGATCGCTTTGCAGCAAGTTTCCAAAAACATAATTGTGGATTCCCCAAAAATCAAGATGAGCAATCAAAAGGCTTTTATGGCAAACCCATAAGTAAATTTAGGGGCTAAAAACTGCTGGAAAACAAGGTAATACATGGCAAAAATATATTTTATTCCTTCTGCCTTCTGCCTTCTGCCCCCTGCCTTTCTTCATCTAGAACTGAATTGAAAACGAGCCAATAACAGTAAAAGGTGCGCCAGGATAGATGATGTTTCTGCTTTGCGCCGTCTCATAATAAGTCTCGTTGAAAAGATTGCGGAAATTCAGTGCTAACTTCCAGTTATCCTGTTTGTAATAAATGGCTGAGTCTGTGCGGAAATAGCTAGGTAAAACGCTGGTATTGTCCAAATCGGCGTATCTATCGCCCACATAATAAAGCCCTAAACCAAAGCCTAACCCTTTTAAATTACCGCTTTGCAGTTCATAGGTTGTCCAAAAACTAGCTGCATGTTCGGGAACATTAATTAAGCGATTACCCACAGCAATACTGTTGTCTTTCGAGGTAATTGCATCGGTATAGGTGTAGGAGGCAATGATATTCCAACCAGGGAGAATTTCGCCGCCAATATCGAATTCAATACCTCTGCTTCTCTGTTCTCCTACCTGGATGGAGAGATCCGGATCGTTGGGATCGGAGGTGATCACGTTAGTTTTGGTAATCTCGAAGGCGGCTAGGGTAGCCGAAAGTTTTTCACTAATATCTGCTTTGATACCTACTTCATATTGTGTTCCTTGTGTTGGTTTAAAAGGTTCGTTTGTTGCTGCTGAACGACTGAAAAATCTATCAGGTTGAAACGATTGAGTGTAACTGGCGTAGAGGGAAATCGGTTTAATTGGCTGGTAAACAATCCCAACACGAGGACTAAACGCAGTGAGGGATTCTTCATTCGTTGTTTGTGCGATAAAATCTTCTTCTTTTCGTTGGAAGGCATCAAAGCGCCCACCAACCAAGACTTTGAGATTATCTGCAAAAGTAATTTGATCCTGGATATAAATCCCTAGAGTATCTCTTTGAGTTGTGTAAGCAGTGGTGCTTTCATCAGGTGTAGCCGGGAGTTCCACATCATAATTGGGATTAAAAATATCTAGCAGTATGGGATCTGCCACCTCGAATGAAGTATATTTCCAGGTGTTGCGTCTTAACTCCACCCCAATTAAAGGTTGATGGACAATCGAGCCTGTTGTGAACCGTCCAACTAATTCTGTTTGCAGGGTATAGATGTCTCGTTTGAATTCCTCACGACTCACATAGATTGGCGCAAACCTATCGTCAACTAAATCATAGCCACCAATAGCAGAAGTACCAGATGATTTACCAGAGACAAAGGAAAACGCATTACGTATTTGCCAATCATTGCTAAATTTATGCTCTAGTCTATAGCCAACCCGAAGATTACTATCGTTATAAACGTGAGGTAAACCAATAAAGCGACTAATAGGGACAGGCGCAGGGCGATCGCCAATTGAAGGAATCCCGCGATCAAACAGATAATCATTGTCCTGGTATTCCAAGTCAATACTTAAGGTAGTGCGATCGCTAATATTCCAGGTAAAGACAGGCGCAATAAATGTACGTTCTAGAAAGTTATAGTCTCGAAAACTGCCAGAATTTTGATAAGCCACGTTCAACCGATACAACACCGAACCATCATCGCTAACAGGCCCTGATAAATCAACGCTGGAGCGATAAAAGGAATAATTGCCAACATTAAATTCTGCTGAATAATATGGGCTACTCAGGGGTTGTTTTGTGACAACATTGATGATTCCTCCCGGTTCAGACTGACCAAATAGAACAGAAGCCGGCCCTTTGAGAACTTCAATGCGATCGATATTTGCTGTATCTACCGAAGAGTAAAAGTCATTGTCAGAAAATCCATTGCGAAAATTTCCATCCTGACCAAAGCCACGAATATTATATCCACCAGCATCTGTACCCCCATAGTTACCCTCTTTGCGTACACCACTGATATTCTCTAAGGCTTCTTGTATGCGCGTCGTCTTTTGATCTTCTAGAATTCGACGCGGGATTACTTGAATTGAACCCGGAATATCGCGCAAAGGTGTATCAGTTTTCGTCGCAGTAGTTGCACTCGGTACCCGATATCCGTCTTCTTCTCCCGTCACCACCAATTCAATCGGCTCATCCTGCTGCGCTGCGGGTTGTTCTGGGGTTGTTTGAGTTACTGGTGGTTCCTCTGTTTGTGGCGTTTGTGGTGTTTGAGGTGTTTCTGGATCTTGTGCGGCTGTTGTTGCTGATGCTACTTCAAAAATCAATCCTGCATTATCATCAAATAACTCAACCACAGGTAAAGATTTCTCACCTACCACCGTTAAACGCACAGTGTTTGCGTCACTATTCGCGACTGTTATCTCAGTAATTCCCGATACTGGGTTTTCTGAACGATAGGTGAAACTATCACCATTAGGCAACTTTAACTGCCCACCAGTAATATCTGCAATAAAATTATTACCCGTACTGCGATTGTTAACTTGCAGTTGCTCCCCTTGATTGGTTTCTAAAATTACTTCCACCCCTTTTTCGGTGGCCTTGGCTTTTACTCCTGTAATGATGACAGTATTCCCTGGAGTGGGTAGCTGTACTAAATGACTGGCATTTGTCGTCGGACTTTCAATATCGCTCAGTTGAGAAAGACTTTTAGTAACTTCTTCCTTTCCCAATTCCTCAGCTGTTGCCGGAGTAGAGAGTAAACAGGCGAGACTAGCAAAGCTAACTGCTAAAGGTATCGTACTTTTGGGCAACAAGCTTTGAAATAATTTATATGGCTTCATTGTTGACTTTTAGCTTCTTACCAATTGCGACGGCAATTGTTGATTGTTTCCAGGTATCGATCAGTTTGATAGGTCGATGGTGATATTTGCACCCATAAACCATTTTCATCTACTTATGAAAAATAGATGAAATATATTTTTGATTATCACGATAGGTTACGTTTTTATTAATACAAGTTAGTATCAGTAAAATCGCCGTTTCCTATTTGAGATTATATTCTGGATGATGAAACTCCAAGCAATGCCAGTAAAGTTTGCACCATCAATTTTTCCTTGCAAGTATAATTATTTACTTTTTACATGCAATGAACTTTATTGCTAACTATTCTCAGGATGATTATTACACGATCGCAACTTTTAAATCAATCATCAGACAAAGATAATAGTATTTATTGTCAATAAATTTCTACTTAGCGATCGCCTCAAATCGTAGAGAATCTATAAGAGCGAGGCTTTAGAGCCAGATTTTTGGTAACTGGGGAAGTTTTGGCTTTCGATAAAACTGGGGTGGGGTAAGGTGGATGTTGATGGTAGGTAATTTGATTGCAAATCAAGTCCTGATAAGGTTTTCACCCTAAGTTGAGCGAATGTCCCCTTGGCTTGAGCATATTAAATATTGGTAAATTTGTCTTCATCCCCAAAAACTCTACCCACGAGGGGATGAAGTTTGTCTCAGGGAACTCCAAAAAATAAATTATGCCAATTTGTAGGGGCGGGGTTAGCCATTGGTGTCAACTTAAGCTAAAAGCTATATACGGCGCGTGTTGTACAAAAACCCTCGCCCTCATCCCCTCTCCCCTTCTCCTGAGCGAGAAGGGGAATTAAATCTCTTGCTCCCCTCTCCCGGTGGGAGAGGGGTTGGGGGTGAGGGCAAAAACCTGGCTACAAAGCGGGTTTCGCGTTAAGTTGACACCATTAGCAGTTATCAAAATTTTGGCAACTTGTTTTGGAGCATTGATTTCTGTGAATAACTGAATTGCTTGCTGAAAATAAATTTGACTAGCACTATCTTTAGCTAATTTTTGATCAGTCAAGCCCAATTGAAAATAAGCTTCTGCTAAGTCACATTTAGCGCCTATCTTATCAAAAAGCTCGATAGCTTCTGTATGATGCGCCAAAGCTAATTGATAATCTGCTTGCTGGCGATAAATTTCTGCTAGCCCATTTAATGTTTTAGCTTTTACCTGCATGTAATGACTTGCTTCTGCAAAAGTCAATACTTGATGAAACATTTGCGTAGCTTTAGAAAAGTCACCTAAATTCACATAAGTTTGTCCCAAAATTTGCATAAAATAAGCAAAGCTGCCATTATCTAGCAGTTTTTCATTTTTCATATTTTCATATGCTGCATTTGCTAAATCCTTGGCAGCATCAAACAACCCTAAATAGGAATTAACTAACGCTAAACATACAGAAGCTTTTTCTGCCCAGCGATGATGTGCGGTATTTTGAGCCAGGTAAATTACTTGTTGAAATAACTCGCCAGCCGTTTCTAATTCCCACAAATCTATTTTGTAAAGACCTATACTTAAAAGGGAATCTACCTCTAACATTCGCAGATAGTAGACTTTATGCTTATTTTCTGGCTGAGGTACCAGTGATTTAAGTGCTTGCTTGGCTAAAGCGATCGTTTTCTCTTGACAAGTTAACGCCTGCTCAATATTCCCGGCAATCCAATATAAATCACCCAAAATATTGTATATTTCAATAATGTTTTGTTCAGATTCAACATGATTTAATACTCGCTCAATGGCTGTGAGTATGGGCTGAATTAAACCCATGCGATATAAGGTACTACCAAGAGGTAAAAACTGCTGCCATTGATTATGACGACTCTGAAGAATAACTTTACCCGCTAACTCAAATTCATTAATTTCTATGTAGTGATAATATGCTTCTAGAGCTTGTAAAGCATCTTGAAAAGTGGCAATTTGGGTAACGCTAGCTGTCCAAAATTCTGCGGTTTTGTGGTTAGTAATTTGCCATTCATCACTCATGCGTAAACGCGCGATCGCTTCAGCTTGAATTACCGGATGCAGCCAATATTCACCGCGATCGCATTCTACTAAGGAGCGGTTTCTCAAAGAAGCGACAATCTGCCGATGTTCAGCCGGGGGAACATCCCATAATAAACAAAATACTCCTGATGCTGGAATAGTCGGTATATCTTGATAACGATAGCAACCCAAACGGCAAAGCAGACGATAAGCTTGGGGATCGAGAGTTTGCAGCCGATTAATTTGACTCACAGCTAAATTTTTTAAATCCGTGGCGGCTAAAGGATCGCCATGATTTTGTTGCCAATATAACGCCATATCACCGCCAAAATCTGCTTGCATTGCACCGCAGAGAATACCCATCGCTTTAGCATTACCGCCGTAGGTATGATGTATTTGTTGCAAGGTAGGAAGGTTAATAGTTAACCCCCGCATACTAAAAAACTTCAGCCATGCATCTCGATCTAAACCTGGAAGGCGATAATGATGTACATTCAGTTCTGGTTCACACAGGCGATCGCGACTAGTAATCAGGGTGACAGATTTTACCCTAACATCAGCCAAAATCCGCAACAATTCTAAATAGTTACGGTGGGGAGCAATTAACCTTCCTTGTTGATCTAAAGCAGGTTCCAGATTATCAATTAATACCCCAATCCGCCGATGATGGAGTAGGCGCTTGAGTCGTCCCAAAGTTACACCAAATTCTACCCCTGGTTCCTCACCAAAGTCTTGTTTGAGCCATTCTTCTATCACCCGTTGCGCTGAGGTGATGTTGTGAGTTTCTTTCGCCATCAACAATTCTAAAACCAAATCAAAACCTTGAGTTTGGAGATATTGCTGTGCGAGAGTAGTTTTCCCTAAACCCCCTTCGCCTTGGATGACAATTACTTTCGATCCCTGATTTACCAAAGTATTCAGGTGTGCGATCGCTTCTTCTCTACCCAAAAAATTGCTATCCTCTAGTTGATGTGGGGAAACTTGAGGTATTTTTGGGTAATCAATTAGACTAGAGATAACCGCAGTTTTTCTGAGAACCCGTTCTAAAGTAGCGCGACAATTACTTTTAGTAATCTTCTGTCGCAGGACTCGCGATAGCAACTTCCACAACTGCGAACCTACATCCTTAACGTGTCCTTCCGTACAACCGTAAGCATAGGCAATATCTAAGTACTTTCTACCCAACCAAACCTGCACAAGAATAACTTTTTGCAAATCGCTCAACCGTTCCCCGGTTTGAGCAGGAATTATGGTATCTAACCATGCTAAAGTATGATATATAAAGTGGACATAGTAAGGGAGAGATATATGAAGGTAGGGTATGTAAGAGTTTCTAATAGAGAGCAAGCTTTAACTGATGCGCTTAATCAGCAAACTAATAGAGTGGAGAAAGAAGGAGTAATAGAGATATTCTCTGATATAGAATCAGGTAAATCTTCTGATAGAAAGAATTTTAATAGGATGATTAATTTAGTTAAGAAAAGGAAGATAACTGAAGTAGTAGTAACTAGAATAGATAGATTAGGTAGAAGTGTTATTGGTATTAATAAGGTTATAAGTTTATTTGAAACTTACGGAGTTAAATTAACTATAATAGATGCACCTGTAGATCCTTCTTCTCCCTTTGGTTGGTTCCAGGTTAATCAGATGGCAGGATTAGCTGAGTTTGAATCTAGATTATTAAGCGATAGAATAAAGCATGGACTAGATTACTTCAGAGAACAACATAAAGCTTGTCCTCAAATCCCTTTTGGTTATATGAGAGTAGATGAGAAATACTCACCTGATAGGAACAATTGGGAAATAGCAATAGATATAATTAACTATTTTATATATGAAAATGTTTCTCTTAGAAAGGCAGCAATATACTCTTTAGAGAAACATAATAAAAAGTGGACTCCTACTGGATTAAGAAAATGGATGACTAATCCAGTATTAAGAGGACATACGGTATATTACAGACGTAGTCGATCTGATAATCCTGATGATTGGAAAGTTATATCTAATACACATACTCCTTTAATATCTGAAGCTAATTACAAACTCATACTAGATAAACTAAAAGATAATAAGCATAAGTATGCGTATGGAAATAATAAATCTAATAAAGATCCGCTTCCACTATCAGGATTAATATTGTGTGGAGATTGTGGATTCCATTGTAGATTTAAAACTCCTCATGGTAATACCTATAGACTTAGATGTATTAAGAGAGATACTCTAGGAGAGTTAAATTGTTCTAATGGTAGAAGTACTAGATTAGCTTATGTTATTCAGAAAGTAGACGAAGCACTTGTATCTAGATATGAAAAGTTAATAGCATATACTCTAGATAATATAGAAGTTAAGATTCAAAGCCATCCAGAGATTATTAAAAATGAAGCTACCCTAGCTGGTCTTAGAAATCTTCAAGGAAATCCTTTTGTAGATGAAGCTATCCAAGGAATTCTAGAAAGTATTGAGCAAATAAAACATTCTATTATTAAAGAAACTCAAGTAGATAAAGAACTATTTAATATCCTGGAATCTTCTTATAGTAATATAGAATTCTTCCAGGATATTAGTTGGTTAGATAAGGTAGTTATCTATAAACAACTTGTTAGAGAAGTTAGAGTACTTAATGGTGAAGTATTAGAAGTTAAGCTACTAGTTTAGTTAATTTATCTATCTCTAATCTAAACTCATCTTCTGATAATCTCATTAATCTTTTTCTATCTTCTTTATTAAGATGCTTAATCTTATTCCATCTTATGGCGCATCTTAATAAAACTTGTGCGGCGGTCTCTGTCATCTTTCTAATACTTCTTTATAACTATTGTTTAATGCCTTATTCACTTCTTCTTCTCCATACATCCTTTCTAAATCATGTTGAGAGAATATATCTAAATGTATTGCTTCTTCTAGAGGAACTACGCATTTAATTTTATTTAGAGCATTCATCTCTAACTCATTCCTTTTATTCTCTCTTGTAGCTATTCTTCTTAGAAGAATCTCTACTGTTTCATAATCTTTCTCAGAAGATGTTAGTTGTAATTCACTAGTTTCTAAAGCAGTAGAGTAATACTTAAATAGAAATCTAACTTTAATATTACTCCCAGTAGTAATAACTCTAGTTGTTACAGTAGCTTCTTCTGCTAGAGCTAAAAGGAATAGTAATCTTTCAGCATTAGTCATACTCTATTCACCTATTGAATTTCTTTAGCACCATTTCAGCTTTTAGTTTCTCTTTTGAGATAATCTCTTTTAGAGCAAAACTTACTTCTTTTATATCTTCAGGACTGCTATCTATATCTAAATGCATAGATGACAATCTTATATCTACTTCAGTAAATAGAAAATCTATTGAGATATCTATACCTCTAGTAGTAACAGATGTTCTTACGCCTGCTTCTTGTGCAATTGCTATTAGAAACAGTAATTCGTAATAGATGTTATTCATGTATTTATACCTGAATAGTCTGATTAGTTACTGGTAAATAACCAGTTAATAAGCCGCCGTCATTACCGCATTCACTATCTATAATCTTCACCCAATCAGTAGAATAGTAAGTATGATAATGACCTGATATCTGGACGGCTCCCTCAATTCTATTAGTCTCATCTAACCACCAATGTATTCTAGGATCTTTACCCCCTGGAACATATTTGATGTTCTTATCTACAGGCCCATATAAAGCATTCTGTATCTCATTACCTGTAGGAATATATTGCTTCATTCCCACTGTATACTTTGCATGAGTACAGATAAATAACTTTCTACCACAATAGAATTTATAGAAGTAAGGTTGATTAGATAACCAATCTGCTATTCCTCTATAAGGAACATAATCTACCAGATCTTCTTCCCTCATCTCTTCCATAGTATATTCCAATCCATAGGAATATCTAGTCCTCTCTCCTCTAATAGCTTGTATTAGGTTCTTCTGGTGATTACTCTGTATTAGAGTAGCCCATCCTAAATCTACTAGCTTCTTAACTATATAGATACATCTAAGAGAAGAAGAGTAAGGTGGCAGATTAAGTTTAGGATCACTTAATCTAGGATCATTTAAATCTCCTAGAAATACACAGTAATAATTATTACTATTAACCCACTCAAAAGAGTCTATGTAGATACCTACTCTAAGTAATAGATTAGTTAACTTTTCATGTTGACCATGAATATCGCCTATAACTATTACATTATCTAATCCACTAGGATGGTTTCCATACTTCCCGAATTTATAGATAGGATCATCTGGTCTTAGGTATTGGTTATAGAATCTTCTAATAACTGCTTCACCTACTGATCTATCCCTAGCACTATCTCTTCTAATACATTCTTCTAAAGAAACATCAGTTAGAGATATATATTCAACAGTTGATCTACTTTGGGCGGCTATCTCTTCTAGTCTCTTAGTAGTATCTTGTTTCAGATTAGTGTCACTTGATATAACTATCTTTCCATCTTTTAGATACTTTCTAATTCTAGAATCTCTTATCTGTTTAACCTGGGTCTCTTTCTCTTTATTAAAAGGGAGATTAAGAATTCCCATCTCTTTTCTAATTTCATCCATCTCTACTACCACACTATTAATAAGAGAGGCGGCTAACTCCGCCGCCTTTGTACTCTTACCACTAGCAGGTAGACCTTGAATAATAATCAGTCTACTCAACTACATACTCCTTTAAACTAAGTTCCCATTTATTAGTATCGATACCCACTAGTTCTAATTCCTCTTGAGTAGCAATATCAGTAATCTTCTTAATCACTTCTAGCTTTCTCTTAATAAAAGGTATCATTAGAGAATTGTATACTTCTACATATTTCTCGTAAGTGTCGCTAGAACTGATAATACAATCTACTGCTGGCTTTATTGTCATTAAGCAGAAGGCTATATGATGTTCTCCATCTATTGTCTTACTAACACAATTAAAGACTCCGTTACTCTGAGCCATAGATAATAAGTCTAATAAAGCAGTTGCTCTATTAGATTCATAATCACTCTTACTTAATAAACTAATATTCTCCTTCATCTTTAGACTCCTTTCTTAAATAGTTATAGATTGTTTGTTGTATTGGAATAATTTCATTCAGAGCCTTTAACTCTTCAGGAGAAAGATTATCTCTAATAGTTCCTAAGGCGCTAAGTAATTGTTCATATTTTAATTCCTTCTCTATCCTTTCATCTCTTATCCTTTCTAATTGCCTCTTAATATCTACTGGATAAGCTAGTGTAGTATGGCTACTAATTATACCTAAATTCTTTCCTTCATGTTCAAATCTCACACATATAATGTCTTTATCTTCTTTCTTATATGGATTCTCTTCTTTGCTATTCATAACAATAGCTTTTACATCTTCTTTCTGAGCCATAGCTATTAGATCTAACATCGCCGCCAATCTTAGATCTAAGTCTTGATATCTTTCTAATGCCATACTAATTAATTACTCCTGTTTCTTTTACATATCTAACTAAGGCTTCTAATTGATCTTCAGTTAGCGCCTCCTTTGCTTTCTGTCTAGCTTCTTTAGATATCTCTTTTAGATAATTATCCCTTTCCAACTCTCTCTTGTAGGACTGAACCTTATCTACTACATTTTGTAACTCCCATTCCTCACTAGCAGTATTTAAGTAGTACTTCTGAGTAGTATTAGATAAGTCATACCACTTAAACTCAATTTCTATCTCACTTGATTTAGTTAGCTCATGGAAATCTATAGAAGTAACTTTATAAGAGCCTCCTATACTTTCCACTTCCAACATTAACTCTAGTAGCTTTCTAGGTAAGCTATTCAAGAACATTCTTCTATTCTGTGTTCTAGTTAATTCTTCTCTCTCTTGGATAATTCTCTTACTTTCTCTACTCATTCTTTAACTCCTAACCAAGAGGCTAATTTATCTATATGAGTGGTTCTTAAGCCTTCTCTAATAGAAGATGTATGTCCATCTACTAGAGCAAATATTATTCCACTATAAGGTAAATGTTTTATCTCCATAGCTAATTCCTTTCTGCCCTTTATATCTTTAACTTTCTGATAGACGATATCTATATCTTCTACTAGCTGTTTGTATTTATCTAGATAATCTATATAGATATCTTTGAAGGCGGGGAAATAAGCTAGAAACTCAGACCCCTCATTAGTTCTAACTATCTCTAATATTCTTCTAGAAGTAATACCCTCTTTAAGATGAGAGAGGGCTACATATTGAGGACTCTTTACTTTTACTCTTCTGAATTCTTTATCTACTACTACATATCCTTCTGATTTACTACCATCTATATCTACTATGGCGGCTTGAATATCCGCCCATGTAGTAAATGGATATGTCTTTATAGGTTCCCAGCCTATTTCTTTAGCTATCTTTAAGGGATCTAATTCTTCCAGAGTATCTAATCTACGCGCTCCATGTAAAATTAATCTACTAGTATCATGTCTAACTATGACTTGATTATATGGAGTTAATAACTCAAACATAAAACATACCTGCTCATTTAAATTTAATAAACAAGATATGTCGTATAGTTCATCAAAAGTCTTCCAGAATAAATCCTCAAAGGTAAAGTTAAAATCTCCTACTGAACCACTAGCATCTGGAGATCCACTAGTAGAAACAAACCATCTATTCTTATATTTAGCAATTGTACAAAGAGAGCCGTCTAGTTTCTCATAGCAAGTAGCATTACTCCAATCTATTTCATCAGCTCCATATTCTTCTGCATTATAAAAGCGTTTATAAGGATAGCTAATTACTTTCCAATTATCTTCTTCATCTAAAATAATACCTCTACATTGTTTTACTACTTCATGAGTTCTTGGAGAATCAATTTGAGAATATTTCAATAGGACTAGATTAGGAAATAATTTATGTCTCTTAGAACTAATAGCTAACTCTTTCTCTAAAGATTCTAAAGAACCTTTATCTCTTAAATATTTCTGAACTTCTAATTCCATTTATATTTCTCCTACATATCTGCATTAGATATCTCTTTAAATTAATTAATTAATAAATTGCCTCATCTCTTATGGATGAACTATTACAATCATTCCTATCTAAATTACCTACTGAAGATTATGGGCACCCTTTAGAATTAAGGGGCTCTAGAGTAAACACTAAATTAAAAGAGCTTAGACTTAGAAGCTTAAATGTAGAAAGCTCTAAACTAATAGGTCTAGCTATTCTTTTACAGAATATTAATTCTTCCTTATTTACCAATGAGGAATTAGAAATGGTTTCTAGATTAAGATTAGATTACTTTGATACTCTTCAATTACCTTCTGCATCAATAGTCTATAATCTATCTCCTTATAAATCCTTTCATGATACTGGCAGCTATAGAATTTATTCTCTATTAGATCCTCAAGATATATCTACTGCAAGTCTTCAATTAGGATTTGCTTCTTTTAATCAATATAATGTTACTTCTCTTAGAGAGATAGTAATAGCACTTATCAATAGAGGAGTTTAATATGACTGATACTAGAGAATCACTAATTAATGAAGCTAAGAAATGGGATGCTTACACTAATAAAGAAGGAATAATAGGAAGAATAAGAAAACTATATGAAGGTTCAATAGATAACACTTCTTTAGATTATCAAAGATATGGGAATCTTCCTACAGCTTTAGACTCTGTTTACTCAGCTTTGTTAAATAGCCTATCATACTTCCCTTTAGCTAATACTCTAGGAGAAAGCGAGGTATCAGATAATTTATTTGATATAAATAATATTCTAAATACCTATAATAATTTCAACTTAGTATATGCAAGAGTTAAAGGTAATCAGGATTTTAATTCTTCACTATTTCAGAAAGATATAGCTGTATTACCTAAAGCTATATCAGAGTTGCAGTCTATTACTAGTAGATGGTTAAAGTTAAATAAGGCTTCAACTAAACCTTTACTTAATGTAGATACTAAGAGAACTCCTTCTATTGATTTAGGTCAGAGCGGCAATCCTAATAAACCAGATAAATCTGAACTTCCTAAAGAAGTAAAAGATACACCAGAAAAACCTAGAGATACTTGGGGTGTTAGATTTAGAACTCTAAAGAAAGCTGATGATCCTAATTTTAATAACCCAAGTGCGGGCCCAGTTAATAATACTCAAATAACTGATAAAGAGTTTTACTTAACTTTACTACCAGCTATTAACTCTACCTTACCTATGCAAGGTAGTAGAGATGTTCCTAATGTAATGCCTGGATTATCTTTTAAAATAATTCCTAATCTAGCTAAGTTTAAAACTGTAGGCTTCCAACCTGTATTTCAGAATCTAGGTATGGATACTTTATTAGTTACTATGGTCGGCGCTTTTGCTGGTGGAGATGGAGCTAAACCATATGCAGATCCAGATAAAGCTCCTTGGGAACAGGTTGGTAATAGAAGTATATTTGATAATACTGCATCTTCTTTAGCTGAATTAAATAGTCTAGCTACTTTAGTAGATTCTTATAGAGATTTACAAGAGTTTTATAACTTTGCAATTCTACAAGGTGTAGAAATGGAAGTAGAAATCAACTCAAGTAAATATAGAACATTAACTAGTCCTAGTAAAGAAGATTCAGTAATAAGAGCTGCTAATGGTAATCCTAAATTCAAAGCCATAGTCAAATCTATGGAAGTATATCAACAACGTTCTGATAGAACTTGGTATACACTTCAATTAGAAGTATCTGATATGGGATTAGTTAGTAAGATTCCTATTAATCTAAATAATGATCTAACTGCTGCTATTCAGTTACAGAAAGAAGAGAATGCGGCATTAGATAAAAAGAATAGGATTAAAGCTGATGTAGCTTTAATGAAAAGATTAGGTGAGATTATAGCTTTAGCTGAAGGAAAAGATGGTAACGGTAAAGCTTTAGGTAAGGTAGAAGAGTTTGCTGCTGTTGATGCTAATGGTAGAGAAGTATTAGTTAATAAAATTACTTATGTAGATCCTAATACTGGACAAACTATAACAGAGTATTTTGTTAGGGGTACTTCTGATGGTTCTACTTATATAGATAGGATTAGTGAAAAGGAATTTAAGAATCTATCTGGAAGAAAGTATGGTGATGCGGCCACTGCTATTAAAAATCATGTAGTACTTGTTGGATCAGCAATAGGTTGCGCTACTACAATAGGAGCTAGTGGAGCCACTTTAGGTTTAACTGCTGGTTTAGCTGCTCTTATTTGTTTTGACACTGGGACTAGAATTAAACGCCTTATAGATCAAGGTCAAGGAAATGATCTAGGTAATAATGCTAGCGACCTAGAGTTACTATTAACTGTTCTTCCTGCTGCTAGTTTAGCTAAGTATCCTGCTAGAGCTTTAGGTATAAGTAAAGCTCTAACGACTGCTGCTCAAGGGACTGGTGCTTCTGCTAAGTTAGCTAGTGGTGTGTTAAAAGTTGGGGGCTTTGTAGCAGACCCTATATCAGGAGTATTAAAAGCTGTTGGTACTGTAGGTAAAGCTCCAGGAGCCGAATTAAATGCTTTAGGTGGAGCTGTTAAAGCTTTTGATGAATCTTTCTTTAGTCCCCTTACTACAGGTATAGTTAATAAAGTTACTTTAGGAAGATTATATAAAAATAGACCAGCTCCTATAACTTTTGGACAAGCTCTTAGTAAATATACTTCTGTTAAAGTATCTGGATCAGGAGTTAGTCAGGCAGCTAAGTTTGCAGATATAGAAGCAGATGTATCTACTGATGTTAGTTTTGATAAAGATATAAGTATTAAAGGAGTAGATGGAGTTGAGTATACTATTCCAGCTAATAATAACATTAAGGTTTCTAGAAACAGTGAAGGTAAAGCTGTCATTAAATTTGAAGATTATGCACCTGCTACTCCTGAATCAGTAGAAATAGTTCTACCTCCTGATGATGAATCTATTAAAGAGATTATAGAAAAGGTAGTAGCTATTAGAACACCACCCCCTCCAACTCCAGTAGAAAGAACTACTACTCCAGACCCAGAAGTTAAATCTCCCTCTACTTCTACACCTTCATCTCCTCCTAAAACATCTACCACTAGTTCTACTAGTAGTAGTACAAGTACTATTCCTAAAGGAACTAGTAGTAGGGCTATTACTGAAGTTGATACTGGTGGTAATTTCAAATATACTTTCGAGGGTACTCTACAAGAAGATATGGCTTCCTCAGTTGGAAGGATAGATAAGTTTCCTGCTGGTACTAAATTCACATATGAGGTATCTGGTAATAATTCAGGTGGTTCTATTTCAGGAAGTTCTGTTAAGAGAAAGATTACTTACCAAACCCCTGATAATAAAACTGGTTCTATCAATACTATAAAACCTGATTCACAAGAGAAAGACTTTCTTGATAACTTCTTCTATCAGAATAGTGAATCTACAGATGTTGTTGGTAGTTTTAAGAATAGTCTTTATTCACAGAGTCCTCCTGCTCCATATAAACCAGGTACAGCTAAACCAACTAACCCTACACCTCCTAGTGCAACTCTTAAATCAGATATTCCAGAAGGAGTAGGAAAAGCTTCAGGAACTCCTGCTAGAACTTATGAGTTTGAATTACAGAAAGATTCAACTGGTGTTATATCCGGTAAGAAAGGAGATATAGTTCAGATTCAATATGAAGATAGTGTTAATGGTATAAATGTATTTAATAAAAGAACTAATACTAATACTAGCTATCCTAATTATAAAACTGGAGGATCTACTTCTAATAAAGCAGAAGTAGATTTTATAGATAGTTTTGTAGCTAAGAATACAACTTCGAGTTCAAGTGCTCCTAAACCTCCATCTACACCTCCGCCAGATCCAGTAAAGGAAATTGTAGCCACTATTCCTCCAGATGTAGTACCCGATGTTGCTGTTGTACCATCAACAGCATCAACTACACCTACTTATAGATATTCTTATAAAGATACCTCTGGTAATTTAAAAGCAGTAGATCTAAGTGCAGAAGAGTCTGTAAGGATAAATAAAGTACTTCAATCAGGAGAGTTAGATTTCATTCCATCTGACTCAGATATAGTAGGCTTTTCTACTAGTTCTGATGATAATGTACTAATTACATATAAAAACTCTGCTGGTAAAGAATTTAAGCAGTCTATTACTAATGCGGAATTTCAGGAAATAGTAGAACAAGGAACTACTACTAGATATGCTTCTAGAAGAACTATAGAGAATGAAGTAGATTCTAGAACTTCTGATCTAGAACAATCTTTAGATGAAGCATTAGCTAAGAAACAAGCCAGGGAAGAAAGATTAGAGCAGTTTAAATTACAAGATCTTAATTATAGAAAGACTATACAAGAAAAAGCTGGTACACCTTATCAACCATCTGAAGCTAACTTTAGAGAAGTTAGGGTAGTTAAGAAAAAGGGTAAAGAAGTTAAAGAGTATGTTCCTATTAATAATAAAGTTAAAGAAGAAATACTAGCAATTAATGAAGATATATCTATAATAAATGATGCCATTAATCCAACAAAGATAGTTCCAGACAGAAAGGTTATAGCGAGAAATGCTATAGGGAGTCCTATAAAATATGAAGCAACAGGTAAATATAGAGTAACTTATACAAATAATAAAGGAGACGTAGTTGAGAAGATAGTTAGTAAACAAGTAGCAGATGGATTAGATAATGTTCTTGCAGAAAGAAGATTATTATTAGAGACTGGACAGATTGATGGCGATGGTCTATATACTCTTACTCCTACTAACTCTTCATTAGATATAGATCCTGTTATACAGACAGATGAGTTCCAGAAAGCTATAGATGAATTTATAATTCAACCAGAAGAAGTACCTAAACCTTCTGAGTTATTGCCTCCTGCTCCTAAACCACCCTGGGAAATAAATCCCGAAGCGCCTAATCCTAATCCAATTGATACTTCTGTTCCTGTAGAAGAACCTCCTATCCCTGTAGTAAATGAAGATGCAGTACCTAAAGTAATCGATGAACCACCTAAAGTTAATTCAGAAGAAGTATTAGCTGAGTATAAACAAGAATCAGATGCTATACAGGAGACTACTCCAGTAATTAATGAGACGGAAGCTTCAGTAGCAGTTCAAGAAACACCTACTACTACAACATTTGAGGATTTTACTCCACCTGAAGTTACACCTGTAATAGAGGAACCTATTGTTATACAGCAGCCAGTAGTTGCTCAAGATCCAGAACTAGTAGAGTTAGGAAATATTTCTGATGACTTAGATAATATCTATGAGGCGGCTAAGGAGGCAAATGGTATTAAACCTACACCTGCTATTGATCAGCCAGCAGAATTAGATATATGGAACTCTCCTATTGAAGAAGCTGCTCCTGATGTTAATCCTGACCCCACTCCCATAGAGACTACTAATACTACAGTTAACAAAGTTGAGCCACCTCTCCCACCTCCTATTCCACCTCCAGCTCCACCTCCTTCTATAGTAGTTCCTAATAAAACTTATGATTTAACTAACTCAGTTAATAGTACTAGTGAAAAAGTAGTAGGAGGATTAGTTTCTAATAGGGTTCAATTAAATCCAATTAGGTTATTAAGTAATCCTTTACTTCAATTAGCAGGAGCAGCTTCTCTTTCATTAGGTGTAGGATATGGATCTTTTCAATATGTTAGATCAGTTATCCTTTATGATAAGAAAGAGGAAGAAGAAAAGAAAAAGAATCCTAATACAACATATATACCTCCATCTCCTAAGAGTTCTCCTGGGCCTACTCCATTACAAAAAGCTATATCTGCTATTAGAGTTTCTAAACCTAATACTGTAGATCAAGTAGTAATAAGAACTGGATTTGCAGAAGAGTTTAGTAAAACAGTTAAATTAGAATTGCAGTTAATAGAGAACAAAAGAAGAATAGCAGAAGTTCATGCTAGATTTGCTGGGTTCAGTGGAATTCCTTTTCCCTCTGAAGGTAGAGCAGCTTTTAATAATAGTTCTTTTACTGGACAAGCACAAACTAACCAAACTATTAATAGTATAAATAATCTTCATCCGGTAACTAACTTTATATTAGAATCTGGTTACGCTGGTATTTTCATACCTAGAGGTCAATTTAATATAACTACTAATACTGAAACTATTATTGCTAAGGCTATTAACGTTAATATCCATGATCCTACTCTTACTTTTAGACCTTTTGATGATAGATTAGATGATAGAGAAATACCTTTAGATTCTATAGAAGAGATTAGATTACCTAATGGTAAATTCTGGAGAAAACCTAAATGACATATGATATAGCTACTGAGTTACAACTTAATATAGATGACTTAGCTAGTAGGGGGATAAATAACTTTATTCCTATTGAGTTAGATAATCTGACTCCTTATCTAAGAATAGTAAGAAAACAGAATCTTAAATATTTAGAGTATCCTAAAAGGGATAGATTTACTTTTGTAGAGCCTGTTAAGTTATTTCTTGGGGAGAAAGCTATTGAAATAATATTGAATGAGGATTATAGATATGTAGGTATCGTTCCTTTAGAGGGCCAATTAAACTATGAGTTCTATAAATCTATTACTGGTAAGAATACTATTACAGATAGTAAATTTCTATATGTGCCAGTTAATATAGGAACTACTACTAAACTAAGTTCTAAATTACCTAAAGTATATTCCTGGGATGTTAATACTAATTCTATTAATATTAATTATCCAGATAAGTTTTATATATATAACAGTCGAATAGAAGAATGGAATACTAATTTAGTAGTGATATCTGATAGATATACTCATAATTTTCTACCGGGTTTTTATTTTACTGGTAGATTAGTCACTCGCAAGGAACTAATTTTATATGAGTACCAGGACTTATTAGGATTATATGGGCCCTATACTAAGCTCTATACATCTCCTTTGCCTCCTATGCAATTAGATTTCCCTTTGGGATTTCCTTTAGAAGGGGAAATAGAGATAGAAGAATGTATATTAGATTCTATAGGTTATTATCCTGCTAGTGGATATCTCCATCAGATAGGAACCTTTACTGGATATAAGACTAATAATAATTACTTTCCATATCTTACTTTTTATATGTATGAGAGAAGTAATGGTACTGCTTTTCTATCTCCTATAAAGCCTCATGAATATGGACTGTCGTTAATTCAGCAGTTAATTCCCTATGCTAAATTATTAGATCCTTCTATAACTCTAATAGGATATAGAGGAGTACAAACATATACTATTAATACTTCAACAAGTAGTACAGAAGAAACAATTCACATATCATGATAAGTATATATACAAATCAATTTAGAACTAGATTAGTAGAAGATTATATAAAGATAAATCTAGTATCTTTTCTAATTCAGATGCCTTCTTTAGGCATTACTGATAGTCCTACTCCTACTGAACTGAATAATAGATTAAGTCTTACTATGAGTAATGCAGTTGCTCAGGAAATAGGAGCCACTAATTTATATGGATATAAAAGAAATATCATTACTACTTCTACTTCTAGTGAAGATCTTATAAATAGAGTTATTACTGTTACAGTAACTAGTACATTTACAGCAAATGGTGGAAGTATAGGGCCCGCCTCACATATTTGTTATGCAAGAGGAGCAGATGTATTAGGAGCTAGTGCATCTAATGGTAATAATAGAGGTTCTACTATAGGCACACTTATTAAAGTAGAACCTTTAGTACTTGCTCCTTATACAATTGCTAATGGGGTTACATTTACCCACAATACTAGCTTCATTGTTTCTACTAGGATTCTCTAATGACAGATTTATATGACAAAGTAGGTTTTACTTTAAGTAAAAGATTTCCTAACCTAATACAATCTTTTGGTAATTTAAATAATTTCTTATCTTTAGTTATATATAAAGAATTAGATCCTTCTATATATATACATAGAATATTAAATCATCCAGATAAGATAGTAGTAATAACTCCAACTGATTTATCATTTAATATTACTGAAGGAGATAATTCATTTAGGGAATCTTCTTCTATTAACTTAGACCATCCTTACTCTGTATATGATAAGGATGGGTTGTTGTTATATAAAGTATCTAATCATTCAGGGGTGTATGGTAATTCTATTCTAGATAGAACTTTAGTATTGCAATCTAAAGTATTAGATTATTATTATTTACAATATGATACTTACTCTTCTACTAAGACATTACTAATATTGATAGGTTTATATAGTGTTGGCATTAATAAACTTTTATTTAATAAAGATAAAGATTATAGTGCTAATAGAGTATCTACTTTAGAAGATCAGTCTTTAATTACTATTAATGTTAGTTCTCTAGAAAGAGATGTATCTAAAGAAGGAACTCCTTTCTATCCTCTTAGGGTTCATACTTTAAGATCATCTCCTTCATTAATCCCTAATAGAGAGCAGTTATTAATAAATGGAGCCACTTCAGAAGAAGACTATGATTTAGATATAACTGACTATTTCTTTCTCTATCCAATTAGTTCAGGATTCTATTCATTTTCTCAAGTAAAGGGAAACTTAATAATTCCTGTTGCTCCTAGTCTTATAGATGGAGAAGGATCTAATAGATTTATACTTTCAAGTCCATATGTTTATTATTTAGGAATGCACAAAGATATAAATATAGATATACTTAGACAAGCTTTTAATCTATTAGATATAGAAGATTTACCTGGTGTAGAACTAGATAAGAGAATTAATTTAACTCTTACTTTCTAATAAACTATCAGCCACTACTACTTTGACAATAGCTATTAGAGCATTAGGATAAATATCATATTGACCTTTAGGTAAAGATAATATTCTTTCTACTTGATAAACAGTACTATAGATACGAATAATATCTCCTTTACTATATCTGGCTTTACTTTTTATTTCTCCTTTTAATATCTTAGCTATATTAGGGGCCCCATCAGAATGATCATTATAGCTACCTAGAAGATCATTAGTGACATCTAATGGTTTTAAATAATAAACCGCTTCTATATCTCTAATAATCGTATCTTCTACTTTTACCACCTGACATTCTTCAATGTTAATAAACTTACTGTGCTGGGGATATTCTTTAGTAGATGATAAATAAACTGGACTTTCTAATAAACTTCTATAAGCTATTTCAAAAGTGTCAACTCGATATAGCTCATAATCTTTATTAGTAGAGAATATATAACCTCCTCCGTATTGCTTTTCTATAGTAAGAAGAGAACCTTTATATTCAATAGAGTAATATGTCTTTTTAATAGTCTCACTCATATTAGTTAATTAAACTATTGTCTTTAAATTAATTAGGCGGCTAGTTAAGCCGCCTATACTTTTATCTATCTAATATAAATCTATAGTTATATCCACCTTTTACAGGCTTACACTTCTCTATCTTTCCTACTACCTTATGAGTCTCTCTTCTAGAAGTAATAGTAATCGTTATAGGTTCGTAATTACTTATTAATTTATTAACTCCTGATAGATAAAGATAATTACCTTGTAGTTTAAATGAATTAGCTTTAAATTCTTCTTCTAAGAGAAAGACAGATATATCTTCTGTATTATTAATATCTAATCCTTTATTAAAAGTAGAATCATATTCTGCTAATACTTCTCCAAATAAATCTAGATTCTCTAATGCTAAATATAGAGTTTCTAAGTAGCCGCCACCTTCTTCATTTAATTTATCTAGCAAACAATTAAAGAGAAACTTAGCTTGTTCTCTATTCTCCTTCTTCATTTAGTCCATGCTCCTCTGCGTAGATTTCTATATATAGTTCGTATTCTTCCTGTGTCTGTTGCAATACATTATCAGGGTCAAAGTATGGTTCAGGAGGACTTACTCTATGTAATTCGTCTTGTTCTAGCCAATCATCAATACATTCTAATAAATCAGTTCTTTTGTTAAATAATGTTAATAGTCCAGTATCCTGAGGATGATCAAAGAAATAAGAATACCAGCCATTAACCCATCTTAATACCCATTTCATTTATCTATCTCCTAACTAATTAGGCGGCTAGTTAAGCCGCCTATCCAATTAATGTAGTTCAGTGCCTTCTTTTCTTAGAGAATATCTATCAGAGATAGACTTCAGACACACTCTACCTATCTCTAAACTACTTCTCTCTTCCTTAGGAACTATTACTACTCCTTCCTGTATCTGCCCTGGACATAGATAACTATCAGCATTATTAAAAGACTGAACTATCTCATCTGAATAAGGCCCCTCATATAGAACTGGTACCATTGGTAGTTCCCATTGTCTACATAAATCAGATACCTCATTCATATTTAGTATCTTTCTTTTATATGCGATCGCAAAGACAGCAATCCTAATCTGTCCATTCTTTAGTCCGTACTTTAAATCTTGTACCCCACTACCATATACCTCTCCATAGAGACAGTATCCTTTAGGTACTTTAGCTAGATTAGGATTCTCCTTATAAGCTCTCACATATATATTGTTAGTATTCTCTTCTGCATCTATCTTCCAGAAGTAATTGTGACTGCCTATATGTGGTATTCCTTCTTCGTCTAGTACATAAAGAAGGTGGCTACCATGAACTTTTTCGGTTAGGAATATATACTCACCTTTCTCTAATAGATGACTATATCTCTTATAGTTCTCAGGACTAGGGAATTTATATTGACCTACAGGCATCTCTGCTATCCCACCCATTTGAGTTGGTAAGGGATATTCATACTTAGTAATTCCTAAAGAATGAGATAGATCTGTTCCTATGCTAAGTTCATAAGCAGTATTATCGCTATTTAAGTAATACTCTTTTTCATCAGGAGTAGATACTAATCTTCCTTTGCTAGATAATATAGCTTTGATTATATCAATAGGAATTAGTAATCCTTCTGAGAATATACCTCTTAACTTAGCCGCCCTAATTTTCCCATTATAGTAGGCTCTAATACCAAAGACTTCAACTAAGTCGTCAGGTATTACTGAATCAATAGGAAAGTAAATAGCTAAGTCGCCACTTTTGTAATTACCCATCTTACTGATTACTTGATATCCCATATTCTTTATAGAGATAATCTCTAATGAATCAGCATCAGGATGTTTAACTACTTGATCTATCTCTACTATCTCTACTAGAAATTTACTCATGGTCGTATCTCTCTACTCTCAAGTTATCTGCTGTTATTGATACTCTTGCATGATCTCCAAATACTATCTGGAAATAACTTTCATTCTTATGGAGAAGTTCTTGTAATAACTTAAGGCGGCTCTCTAATTCAGCATCCTTATGTTCATCATCAGTAATAGGATTAGGATTAAACCTAGGATTAAAATCATCTATTCCTATATTCTCATAGCCACCATATTCATTTCTCAATAGATAATAAACATCTCCTATTGAGAATACACATTCTTCTCCGTCGTTAAAGTAAGGAGTATATTGAGTCCAAGTGATACCTTCTATACTTGTTTCATCATTAACTTCGAGGAAATAAAGCTTTAGTAAATTAGCTACTTCTGTCCTAACTTTTGCTAAAAGCTCACTCCAATTCTTATCTATAACTCCACAGAGTTCTTCATGGTACTCTTCAATTGAATTAAATCCTTCAATCATGATTAAGATATTCCTCTACTACTATCTTGTCTTTGAATATGTAAATTTCCGAATGCCCGCCCATCTCATCTTCTAGATAGCTTTCTATTCTAGATAAAGCAGCTTCTATATCTTGGAGAATATTAAATAACTGTTCTTTATCTGGAGAGAAGAACATCCTTTCGTTATTTAAGTATTGATAGAAACAGCTCCAGGTATCAAGAAGTATATATTGCTCTACTATTCCTTCTACTTGGATAACATCTTCTCCATATTTATCTATAGTTTCTAGTACCCATTCATTGAAGATATTATTTATATTCTCTTCAGCTTTAGTAATCCATTGAGGATCATTAACTCTAAAAGTGCATGGATCTCCATCATTAAAGAATGGGGTATATTGTGTCCATGTAATACCTACTATTGAGTCAGGCAAATACTCTATTACATCTCTAACTTGTTTTACTACTAACTCAAGAACTGATTTACCTATTGCTTCTTGAGCTAACTTAATTTCATTTAAAGACTTGTCTATTGTGTTGTCTAACTCATGTCTCAATACTCTTTGCATTCTATTCTCCTAATTTATACTCAAAAGTAATTTTAGTTGGGGCACCATGCCAACTACTTTGTTTCATTTCATTTAACCAATCACTTAAAGTGGGTATCTTTCCTAGATCTTCTATTACTCTCCCAACTTATATTCGTAAACAACTTTAGTAGGTTGACCCATCCAAGGCTTAAGTTCCATTTCTTTCATCCAATCATCTAGAGAAGGAATTTTTCCTAAGTCACTTAAAACGTGAAGCTCTGCTATTTCTCTTACAGAAACTAACTTTCCATTGCTATTAGTTATGTTAATCCCAAATATTCTTTCAATAAGATATATGCCAAATGAATTATGAAATACACATCTATGTTTCATAGTTGCATGAGCTGATTTAGAGCTATCTATCATTTGATGAATCTCAAAATAATCCTCTGGTTTGCCTCCAAATTTGCGAGAGGATTCTATTGCATGATCCCAAGGTTTAGCCATTAATATCTACTCCTTTCTACGCTTAAGTAATCAGTTAATTTTTTCTTTTTACGATCTAGATACAAGGTGCAGTCATTATATAAATGCTCTGCTAATTTAATGCCGTATAGGAGTAAATTCTTTAATTAGATCTAAGTATATTTCGTAATTCATTTTATTTCTCCTAACTAAATAGGCGGCTAGTTAGGCCGCCTATTCTTAAATTTCTTTGACAATAATATAACTGTCCCCATTCTCTGAATCATTTAAGAATACTCTTATTATTTCTGCTTCTAGAGAACATAGTTCACCTTCACTATTACTTATTTCAATACTTACTTTATCTCCCTCTAAAAGAGAATCATTATAAGTATCTCTATAATAGATACCGAATATGTTTCCAGTAAGGTCTTTAAATTTACTTCTTTTAATCCATTGAGTACAATCAAGAGGTTGATTATTGATTGCAGCCTTGTAAGTTACTTTAACTCTTTCAGGTTTTCCTTCTCTATCTACTTCAAATAGAACTTCGAGAAACTTTTCTTTATCCATAACTATGCCAGCTATAACTAAGTTTAGTATCTCTTCCTCTTTAAGAAAATTTGCTACTTCCTTGTAATGTTCTCTATATAACTGGATTAATGTCTTAGGTTTATTCATCTTCTAACTCCTTCCATTTAAACATTTCTTGTTCCCACTCTAAATTCTCTTCATAAGTTCTATCTACAAACTCTTCATATGGATATACATTATCTGGATATATATTAGATGCATATCCTTCAGGATTATTGTCTATATACTCATACCATTCTTCTACTGCCTCATGCTCTTCTTTTGGTTTAGTAGACATCCCTGTAGGATCATTGTATCTTCTCCAAGTTATGAAGTACCAAAGAGCATTACCTAATGCACCTAAACTATTAATTATCAATCTCGCCATATATTTCGCTTACCTTTACTAACTACTAAATTCATATAAATAGATAGCAGCTATCTAACTACTATCTAATGGCAAATTATAAGAAAGACTTTTCTCTAGACTCATTATTTAATGACCTTATTAGTGAAGGCATATCTTCATTAGAAAGCTCCGCAGATATATCAATAGTAGAGTTTGCAGAAGAGATACTATTCAACAGTAAAGTAAAACTCTATCCTACTCAAAGAGCTATATTGAAGGCTTTCTATGGAGAACCTTTAGAAGAAGATGAAATATTAATATTAAATAGCTGGGGAGATAATGATAGAACTACTTGGCTTCCTGGTAGAAAATATAGAAATCTAGTGCTAGAAGCAGGCAGAAGAAGCGGGAAGACGGTATTGGTATCTATCATAGTATTATTAGAATTTTATAAGCTAATTACGTTAAATAATCCAGCAGAATACTATAAACTTTTACCTGGTTCTCCTATAGCTGTATTTGTAATATCTCAATCAGCCGAGCAAGTTAAAGAAACTCTATTTGCTTCTATTAGAGGGTATGCAGAAGGTTCTGATTATTTCAAATCTCTAGAGAAAGCTGGCAAGATAGAAATATTAACTGACGAAATAAGATGCCGCCATAAGAATATTGGTATATATGCAAAGCATACTAACTCTAAATCTCTAGTAGGTTATTCTCTTAAATGTTTAATACTAGATGAGGTGGCTCGTTTTGAATATGATGAGTTTGGTAATAGTAAAGCTGACCACCTTTGGGAAAATATTGGCCGTGGGTGTCAGTATAAAGATGACCTTATTTATACTTCTATATGCTCTATTACCCATAAAGAGCTATTAGAAAGATATGGAGAAGGAATAGATATATTAACTTTAGACCCTAATACATATACTCCTTATTTTACTAGTAATTATTCTATAAAGAGTAATGGAATACAAGATATATATACCCTTAAAACTAGAACGGGTTTAGAAGGTAATTATACAGATAATCACCCTTTCTTAGTTTGGAGACAAGATAATAATCAACCTCAATGGATAGAACTTAAAGATATACAAATAGGAGATAGGTTAGCTATTTTAACTACTGTTCCTTATCAAGGAACAAATAATTCTATTTCTAAAGAGAAAGCTAGATTATTGGGATATTTAATAGGAGACGGGGGAATATCTCAGAACCATATTAAATTTACTAATGTATCTAAAGAAATAATAGATGATTTTCAATCTATCTTAGATAAAGAATATCCGGGATATAAATTAGTAAATTACTCTAAGTCTAAGAGCTATGATTATACAGTTAAATCATTAGGTACTTCTCAACCTAACCTTCTCAAACAATGGCTTAGAGAATTAGGATTAATGGGAAAGACTTCCTATACAAAGTTTATTCCCCCTGATATAATTTCTTCTTCTAATGACGTATTAGCAGAATTTATAAAAGGATTATTTGCTACTGATGGTTATATAACTAATTCCAAGAATATTGGTATTGGACTTACTAATAAAAATTTAATAATCTCTCTACAAAGAGAACTATTAAGATTTAATGTTTTCTCTAATGTTAGACTAAAGAATAATAAATACTTTAGTACTAATACTTTTAATGGAAAAGTTAGTTACGTATTAGAAATTAGAGATAAAGAGAATATACTTAACTTTTATACAAATATAGGATTAATACCTTCTAAAGAACAGAGACAGCTTGATTTACTTGAGATTGTATTAGAGAGAAAAGATAAATCTAAGAATGGATTATCTTTATTACCTTTAGGATTAACTAAAAGATTTAAAGAATATAAAATTAATAATGATTTATCTTGGTCTGATTTATTAGGTAGAGGTTATGGAGGCATAAGAGATAATCATTGTATGTCTTTATCTTTATTAAAGGGTATAGATATAAAAGATGATCTTATAAAATATTTAGTTAATTCATCTATAAGATGGGATGAAGTTAAATCTGTAGACTATTTTAAACAAGATGAAACTATAGCTTTATCTATCCCAGATACTAACATCATAGGTAATCCCATAATCTCTCATAATACAATTACATTTGGAGCAGAAGGGCATAAGATAGCTATTTCCTCTGCATGGGAACCAGGAGATTATATAGAGAAATTATATGAAGAAGTTGCTATTAGAGATTCTTCTACTCTAGGTTTAAGACTACGTACTTGGGATGTTAATTTAAATCCTAATATGTCTGAAGAATCTATTAAGTCTTCAGAAGATTATATTAAAGATCCTATTAGTGCTGCTACTGAATATGAAGGTATTAGGGTTCTTAAACAAGGAACCTTTATGGTAATACCTAATGTTAAAGAATCATTTAAAGGTATCTCTTCAGTAGATGGAAGACAAGTTCCAATAGATACTACTAATGAATTAGGAGAGACTAGATATTATGTAGGTGTTAAGTTATCTAGAGTAGAACCACTTACTATAGGTAACTCATTTGCTCATGTAGATTATGGTGTAAAGAAAGATAGCGCCGCCCTTGCTATATGTAATCCAATACTTATAGATAATACTTGGGGAATAATAGTATCTACTCTTCTAGTATGGAAACCTTATATAGATAGAGATAAGAATAATAAAGGTATCCAAAGAATAGTCTCTTTCTTAGATATGGAAGAGAAGCTAATAGAATTATGTAAAGCACGTAGAGTAATGACATGTTCCTTTGATTCTTATAATAGCCAACATGCTATTCAGAAGCTTCATTTAGAAGGTATCAATACAGTAGAGATGTCTACTTCTAATGCTAACCAATTACTTTATTACTCAACTACTAAAACCTTAATAGACCAAAGATTACTTATCCTTCCTAGAGATAGTCAATGGTCACCTACTCTTGAATATGAATTATGTAATTTAGTTCAATTACCTAATGGTAGAGTAGATCACCCCAAAGGATCTGAACATGGTAAAGATACTGCTGATGCTATAGCTAACGCAATATATAATTGTTACCTATATATGATTCAAAGCGGTCTCACTTCTAATATTCATGTTCCAGTTAACGCCGTCCACTCTAATCATCTAGTAGGTACTAGTTCTTCTAATAGAAAACATATATCTAGAAGAGAAGGTATTAATAAACTAAAACAATTTAAATCTATTTAAAGATCTAGATATTGAATACACTTTATTTAAAGTAATATATTATCTTTAATCTAATATTTTATTAATATAAATAATGCTAGTAAATATTACTAACGCAGTTTCATTGAATTATCTGTCTTCTCTTCCAGATTCTTCAATAGATAACGTAGTATTCTTAAGTTATTTCAATGGAAGTAATGGAAGTACATCAATAGTTGATGAAAAACTACATAATGTTTCTTCTTTTAATGGAGCTTCTCTTACTACTTCTGACTTTAAATTTGGTAGTGCTAGTTTAAATTTAGATGGTATAGATGATTATATAAGAATAACTGCTAACTCAAATGACGAATTTAAATTTTTACATGATGGGAGTAACTTTACTTTAGAAGCTTTTATTAAATGCAATCTATCTGCAAATACAGAACATGTTATATTTGATAATACTGGATATAGAAGTTCTAATACTGGATTAGTATTAAGTATTAATAATAATGGTTCTATAAGACTGTTTATTACTAGGTCTTCAAATACTAATCCTACAATTGATCTACTTACTTCTACTGGATTAATTACTAATAATACTTGGCAGCATATAGCTGTAGTATGTTCTGATAGTACTCTTACAATATATGTAGATGGTGTAAATGTAGGTAGTCAAGTAGGTTTTAGTTTTGGTACCCAGAATCCAAGTCATCCAGACCTTTTAATAGGTGCTTGGAATAACAATTTTAATGATTTATTTTTTTCTGGAAAGATAGATAATGTAAGAATTACTAAAGATATTGCTAGATATACTAGTAATTTCACCCCTCCTACTTCAACCTTTCCTAATTTCTAAATAGTTATATTGAATACTATTAATCCTTAAAATACATCTATGTTTATAAACATAGATGTATTTTATTATTTGTAATAATGACTACAAGAAAGATACCTTTGGGGACTGCTCCTAATGTTACATGGGCAGAGCCAGTAGTTCTCATTGATGAGAACGGTAATTTAGGTTCAGTAACTATTCAAGCTTCAGGCGATGGAGCTAAAGAAACAACTCTTCAAGGATTAAGTGATAAGATACCTGATGGTCTAACAGTTATTGCAGGTAAGCTACAAGTAGAAACTATTTCTTCTTCTGATGCTACTGCTGCTAATCAGGTTATAGCAAATAACTATTTAGAAACTATAGATGGAAAACTACCAGATTTAATTAGTGGTAGGATTCCTGTAGATATTAGTTCTATGAGTGTTACTGTTTCTAATACACAATTAGAAATTAGTAATGATGAAGGTAATCCAGTTCCTATTAGTGCTTTGGATTTACCCTTACCAATTGGAGCCGCAACTAGTTCTTTACAGGAAGTTGGCAACTTACTTCTTACCGATGTTAATAGTAATTTAAATACTATTCACTCAGATTTAACTTTAATAGATACTTCACTAAATTCTATAGATGGTAAACTACCTAGCGGTTTAACAGTTATTGCAGGTAAGTTACAAGTAGATGCTAATACTAGTTCAGATGCCACTGCTGCTAATCAAGAAGAAGAAATTAATTTATTAGATGAAATTAATACTAAACTTCCTTTTCAGATTACTCCTGGTTATCTTCCTGTTAGTGGAACAGTAACAGCTAATTTAGGGACTCTTAATGGGAGCGCTACAGAAGCTAAACAAGATGATGCTAATACATTATTAGATAGCATTGATACTAAGTTACCCGCACTTGTTAATAACGCTATACCAGTTCAGATAAGTGATGTAACTTCTCTTAATCCATTGCCAGTAACAGGCAATATTAATGTTGTAGAACTATCTGGAACTACAGCAGAAGTAGGACAAGCTACTCTTGCAGCTATAACTGTTCAAGGTTTTAAAACCTTATCAAGTATTGATGAGAATGGTTTTAATCTAGCTGATAGAGCAGTTATTACTTGTAACTTCCCTTATGGAACACAAGATGTTAGTGCTACATCATTACCTCTCCCAACAGGTGCCGCTACTGAAGCCACCTTATTAGATGTTAAAACAGGTATTAATGCTTTAGTATCAGGCCCAATTGATGTAGATATCAATAATACAGTTGATGTTACTGGAGATATTGTAGTTGAAGGTAAAGCTGGTGGAGTTCCTCTCTATGTAGCTGGTAGTGAAGTAGGTGTTCTATTAGGTAATACTGATACTCCTACAACAGGAGCAGGTTATGACTTAGGTAGATGTTTATCTAATCTATGTATTCAATTAGAAGTAGTTAGCGGTTCTCTATCAACTATTAATGCAGAGATACAAGTTTCTTTAAGGGATGGTGGATATCAAACTATCCTAACTTCTACTGATGCTACTGATGGAGCTATTAGCTTTATTAAGAACTCTACTGTTAAATGGGTTAGAGTTAATCTAGTTTCTATTACTGGTACTACTCCAGTAATTAAATATCATATTGGAGCCGCTATTTAATAATGGGCATTAACTCTAACGAAACCAATCCAGTTAATGAGCCAAAAGTTAGTGTTAATTTAGGCTCATTAAGTGAAGAAGATACTACTGATTTATTAGTAAGTATTAGTAATGACATTCTTACTAATACTCAATTAAGGGCTACTCCTATAGATGTTACTAGTAATAATGGTTCTCCTATTACAGGACAATCCTTAGAATCTGGAGGTAGTGGGTTAATTGGTTGGCTTAGTAGTATTAGTAAAAAGTTAGCTGATTATCTAGTTAATCTAACTAATGGTAATCAGCTAACTAAGATTACTGATGGGACTAATACTACTCAAATAACTAACACTACTCCAGGTAGTAGTGACTATGCACTAATTACTAGAAATATACCTAGTGGTACACAAGCAGTTAGTCAGTCAGGTACATGGAATATTACTAATGTTTCAGGAACAGTTTCATTACCTACTGGAGCAGCAACAGAATCAACTGTATCTGCAATTAATAATAAGCTTTCTACTAATTCTGTAGGACTAATAATATCTGGTGGGGATACTGCTGGTATTACCAACTCAGGTAGAGTTTTAACTGTTCAATCAGCAGGTATTGGTTCTCCTTCCCAACCCATTACAGGAAGTGTATCTGCAACACAATCGGGTACTTGGAATACTGATAGTGTTCTTAAGGATTCTACAGGTAATGAATTATTTAGTGTTGATTTAGATAATACAGGAGGAACCTCTAAGGTATTAGGAGTTACTCTTAGACAATTATCTAATGGTACTCCAGTAGAAGTAGGATCTAGTGCTAATCCTATGAGAGTAGATCCAACAGGAACTACTACTCAACCCGTTAGTATTAATTCATTACCCTTATCTCAAGGATTAAGTACTTCTGATTTCAGAGAGCTTCTAACTGCTGAGAAACAAATAGTATTCTCCTGTCCTTCTTGTTATGGAACTTCTTCTATTAGAGATATAGTAAGTATTACTGGTAATCCATCTGCTTCTGTTACTGAAATAAATGGAGAAATTGTATTAACAACCACTACTACTGGTACAGATAGAATTATTTTAGAAACAGTTCAATCTTCTGTTTATGTATGCGGTAAAGAAGCAGAGTTTAGTGTATCTGTTAGAGTACCTGCATTACCAGTAGGTAATCAAGTATTTGAGTGGGGCTTACTCAATTCTCAGAATGGAATGTACTTTGGAGTTGATTCAACTTCTTATTATGTTGGTACTAGAAAGAATAGTATTAGTACTATTGTTAGAAGATCTAGTTGGAATATAGATACATTAGATGGTAATGGCTCTAGTGGAATTAATTTAGACGATTATACTAATATAGGATTAATATGGATTGGTCAATTTAGTTGGCAAGCTTCTGGTGGAGTTTTATATATTATTTCTATTCCAACTTCTACTGGTTTAGTTAATGTACCTGTACATTACACTCAACCTTCTACTGGAGGAGGATTAATATCTACTTGTGAATTACCTATTACAGTAGATATAAGAAATGGTAGTACTACTACTGCTGGTAGTTTAGCTGTAATAGGTAGACAGTTCTGTGTCTATGGTCAACATGATACTAACTTTAGAATCACTAGTGAATTTAGAACTACAGCAGCTACTACTACTAACCAGTACTTACCTCTCATAGCTTGGAGAAAGAAATCTACTTTTAGAGGTAGAGCTAATACTGTAACTGCCCATCCATATAATATAAGCATAAGTGCAGTCACTAGAGTCCATGAGATAATGCTTATATTAGAAACATTAAATACTATTACTCAAACATTTGGTACTCCAACTAATGTGCCCGCTTCTGAGACTTCTCTAGAAGTAGCAAAGAACTCTACTATAAACTATGTTCCTAGTGCTAATGCTTTAGTTTTATTTAGAACTAATATTCCTATAGGAACTACAAATAACATAATAGATTTTCTTCCTACTGAATCATTCTTATTTAACTTACCTACTAACAGAGAGATAGTTCTAGTAGTCAGACCTATAGGAGGAACTGGATCTGTTGATTGCACCTTTAATATGAAAGAACTTTGGTAAAAACTATGCCCATTAAATCTAATAGTCTTGATGTGAATGTAACTAACAATCCTAGAGGGTTTAAGTTATTCACTGGATTCTCTAGACCTTCTGATACAACTCAATACTCAATAGGAGATGCTATTACACATAGAACTCCTAGTGGTGGTGGCCCTCAAGAACTTATGGGTTTCTTACCCAATCCTACTAATACTACTCCTATAGCAATAGACCTTAGTACCTTTGGAGCTCAACCTGGAGACTTCTTTAGTATTACTAATGTCAAAGTAATATTTGGTACTGCTCAAAGCATATTACCTATTGTAAATGTGTTTATGTTTAATGAGCCATTTACAGTTACAGAAGATAATGCTCCTCTAGCAGTTCCAGATGAAGTATCTATTACAGGAGCAGTTATTGTTCCCTGTGGAGATCCTTATACTCTAATTGATAATAGTGTTGCTGCTTCTGAACATGGTGAATGGAGTGGACAGTTATCTGAAACTTATACTGAGTTGTTTATTATTCTTCAAGCGGCTAGTAATTATGCTCCTGCTAGTGCAGAAGATATTGGAATTGTAGTAGAAGGATATATTAGATAAATGAAATACTCTCCTATCCTAAGCTTTAAAGCTAAAGCTGGAAAACATAAACGTAAACATAAAGAAGATAAAATTATGCCTGGAATTATTACTTTGGATATGGCCTATCCAGAAGATACTAATTATGATCTATTACAGACCTATCCTAATGTAGATAATTACTATGCTTTATTCAAGATAAATGGTAATTACTATGCACAGAAGTTTACTCTGTTTGCATTATTTAAATCTATTTATCAGAACGTAGATGATGGTTTATTTATCTTACCTGTTACTAGTAAACTGATGTCTCTTATGCAAGATGTTGGATCAGTTATAGATTTAACTGATTACTTTGTAATCTATGTAGGGTATGCTCATGTAGATGCTTTATCTAATCTAGCTGAAGGCGCTACTATTACTATAGTAGATGATGTACAACAATCAGCTTTGATATCTACACAAGAAGCAGAAGATTTCCTAGATTTATTTATTAATAAACTTCCAGAACCTACTCCTTAAATAGATTACTAATCTACTAAGTAAATAGTCTATAGAATATATATTCTATAGACTATTTTTTATGTTATCTAGCCCTCTCTTAATAGATCTAGATTTAGATATTCTTCCTATTGAACCTATAGTAGATATACCTAATTCTAATGAAGAGATAGAACTTCTAGAAGAACCTATTATAAGTAATACATACTATTATCTAATAATCTATCCTCCTCAAACCAATAACAGTCTCACTAACTTACCTGCCCCTTCTATTAAAGTTCACATTCCTACTAATTCTTTAGTTAAAGGTAAGGTTAGATTAAAATTACCTCCTTCTATAGGATTTGGTATTAATGCTTGTTACAAGATTGAGTATTGGCAATGGAATAAGACTGTTGTTCCTACCGATTATATTAAATTTGCACCTAAGATATTTCCTAAGTTAATCCACATAGAATATTGGCATATACCTACTGTGGATAGATATAGATTACTTAGTTATAGAAGTTATGTAGAGTATAAATCTCTTAATAATAATAGACTAACAGTTAATTTATTAAGAAGCGGCTCACCTAATGACTCATTAATTAATAATTTAGATGTTATAGATATAGTTTCTATATATAACACTGATGATTCTAGTCAGATATATCAAGGATGGTCTTTGATAGATACTACTATTCCTACTTCTTTACCTAATGAGGATACTCCTCAGCTATTAATTAATTGGGTTAATTCTTTAGCCGCTCCTTCTACTAATACTTCCTATACAGTTCTATATAACAAACCTCTTTCTAGAGGAGATGTTTTATGGAGAGATAAGTCTGATAATAGTACCCAGATTAGAGAGGGTACTTATTTACCAGGAAGTATTAATATCTATAGTCCCTTTGGTATTTATTAATTAGGATAATTCCTGTGCTAAATCAACAATCTAGGTTAGTAAAACAAGAAAGTACTTTATATAGTCCTTCAGAAGTTAGCTCTGGTACCAGAGCTTTCTTTGAGGGCGTAGATCAAGGTAGTATGACATCTACCCTATTTGAGTTACCTAGTACTTCTATAACACCATCTTTTACTAGAGCCTCTAACAGAGTAATACTTAACACAGGATATCTTATAGATGATAATTTTAATATAGATATAGAAGAGGTAGAACATAGAAATAGATTTTCTACTTCCCTTCAGAAAAGAGGAATATCAATAATTAAATATTCTGAACCTGGAGAGAAAGCTAGATTACATATAAAAAGTTATGTAGGTACTGAAGATTCTTTACCTACAGCTCTTATATCCACAGCCAATTTAACTAACTCTTCTCATCAACAAGTTCCACAATCAAGATTAGCTAGGCAATCTCTTAGTATATTAAATAGTCTCACTAAACATTTCTCTAATAGTTCAAGTCTTTATCAAATAAACTTAGCAGTAAAGATAGGGAATAAGAACGATATAAAAGATCTTACAGGTATTCAAGAAGATGTTATTAAAGGAATTAATCCTCAAAGTAGAGGTAATTTCTTTATAGGACAAGACGCTACTGCTTCTATTATTGGTGACATTAAAAGAGCTTCTAATAATGCAGAGATAGTTATAGCTTCTCCTTATATAGATGATCCAGCAATAGTCAATGCTTTACAGGATGCTAGTGATAGAGGCGCTAAAGTTACTCTTATATCTTCTAATCCAGATAGTACAGCTAGAGGAGCTACTGGTGGTAGCAAGCAAGGGTTATCTAGAGCGATTCAAGATTTAAGATCATCAGGAGTAGATGTATTTGTACCAGATAAAGCTGATCCTTTATTACCTCACCTTAAAGCTTTTGCTCTTCATGATAAAGGTAAAACTATAGGTTATATAGGTTCTCATAATATAACTGGTGCCGCTAATAGAAGAGAAAGTCTAGACTTATTATATAGAACTGATGGTAATCTAGCTAATTCACTTTTAAGTAATCTTAAAGATATCAGTGGTAAATATGAACTTCAAAGATTGGCTGGGAATCAGGCTAATAAATATGGATATAACAATGCTCAATTAGCCCCTTTCTTTGATACTTCTGGTTCTAGTGGCACTTATATTCTTCCTTCTAGACATGGTGTATCTCATTTCTATGAACTAGCTTTATATAATTCTGCTAGAGATATGGCAGGTAAAGATCATCTAGACATAATCAATAAGGAAGGATATGCTACTGCTGCATATAGAATGAAATATGTAGCTACACATGGCGGTCAATTACCAACTTCTATTCCAGATTATGTTCTTAACTATGATAGAGAGATGAATACTCCTGGATTGGGGTATTACTTTAATGTCTGGTCTATCTCTCATGGTTATGGAAGATTATATAAAGATGAATCTGGTACTCTACCTTCCATAGCAGGAGCATTAGGAGCAGTCCTAGATAAATCATTAGGCTATTACTTTGGAGCCAATGCCTATACTAGTGATTACATAGAACTTCTAGAAGAAATGAACCCTATGAAAGACCCTACTTCCTTAACTCAAGGAAGTAATAAAGGAGTCTTTGAAAGTTTATTAACTTTCTCTACTAGTTTCTTGTTAACTACTTCAATAGCAACTCTTACTTACTTCACATTAGGAGTCCCATTCTCATATATATCTTCAGAAGCCTTTAAGAGTAGTATTCAAGGGATGATAGATATAGCTCTTATGCAAGGCACTAGTGGATTTCAGGATGTGAAATTTATTAGAGCCGCCTCTACTATTCTTTCTATAGGCCCAGAATTCTTAGATCCTAAATATGCCACATCTAAAACTCCTACTGGAGAAACTATTAGTAGACAACAAAAGATACATGAAGAGTTAACTAAAAGAAGAATAGACGGTAAGGTTCATTTATATGAAACTATTAATGGTACAGTTCCTTCTCTTACTAATATTATGTATAGGAAGAGAGCTGGATATCTCTTTCAGAATATAGTTGATCCCTTCATAATGGATGTGATTAACCCATATCCTGTATCTTTAGGAACTGATGGTCTTCTTTGGAAAAAGATGAGAACTTCTCTAGATAAATATAGAGAAGCCCTCTATGCTTCTCCTTACTTAGAATATACTGGAGACCCAGAAAAGAAAGATGGTAAATGGATTATTAAGAATATGGGTTATGAAAGAGCCCAGAACGTGGCTCAGGCTTTAGATGAATTAGGTTATTATTTACCAGCTAATCCCCTTAATTGGGGATGGTTTGGTAGGAATAGATCATCTACTAGAGATTTTATAACTCTTGCGGAAGTGTTCTCTTTTACTGATCTTCTATCTACCTTTGAGAGTATTTATTTTAATAATGGATTCAATTCTATCCTAGCTAGAAATGAGATAGTAGATATGGGTTCGAGAAAAGCTGCCGCCGCAGGTAGATTCATATCTACTATTACTCTACCCTTCACTATTATGAGAGAAGGATTATCTCAGTTAGGTAATATTATTTCTACCTATTCAGTAGATGGTGATGTTTTAAATGAATATAAAAAACTAAAACAGATACAAACCCAAATGGTGAGAAATGGTTCTCTTGTTTGGGATGGAAGTACTATGACTAGAAAGATAAATCCTAACAATCTAGATGATCTAGAAGTATTCTTTACACAAATATTAGAATATCAATCTCATATATCTCCAGAGATTAGTCATAGTAAGTTATCACCTGAAGAAGCTCTTAAGAGACAGAGTAGAGAAGACGCTTTATTAGATAAAGCAAGAAGTCATTATTCTAAACAAAAGAATAAGATAGATAGGATTAGAACAGAACATGGTAGACAGACTATAACTATAGATCCTCTCCTAAATAATAAAGGTAAGATAGGTACTTTTATACTACTAGCTATTGGTGCTTCTATAGCTGCTGACGATTTAATGTCTTCTTTTCAGGGAGCTTCTATCTGGAGTCAATTCTGGTTATCTATTAATCATAGAGAGGCGGCACCAGTAGAGTTTACAGCTAATAGAATACTACCAACTAGTGGTTTAACTACTCCTCTCTTATCTGTTGGTTATACTGGGGCGGCTATTGCTCTAGCATCTGGACTTGCCTCCAGAACAATGGGAGCAGAATTAGAAAGATATTCTCTAGATGTATCTAATCCTAAAGTAATGGAAACTATTCAGAAGGTATCTCATAGTGCTAAGTTCGGGATTAGAGAATCTTTAGAGAATGAAAGATATCTAGTCAATCTTCTTACTGAGAAAGGTATAGCAACACCTAAAGGAGCATGGTTAAAATCTTTTGCGTTTTGGAGTACTGGTTTATTAGCTGGTAGGTTTGCTTTTAGATGGGCAGCAGTAGGAGTACTTAATGCTATTAAAAGTATTCCCTTTGTTGGGGAGAATTTATTAGGTAAAGGTAATCTATCTCCTACTGAGAATTTAGCATTAGCAGATATATTAGGTAGTTATCGTAATGAAGTTATTAGAAGATATCATGCAGGAGAATACTTAACTGAAGGGGATAGATTAAGTGTTTACCATGCAGGAATAATGCTTAGTAGATTACCTATTACTAAATATAATCAAGGTGCCGGAACTACTAGAGTAATAGCTCAACAAGCACCTATGCAATACTTTCAATTCTTTGTAGCTAGTTCTGTTAAAGGAGCTGATGAGAGAATAGGTAAGAAGGGTATTGTATCTCTTAGCTTTGGTATGCAGTCTGCTCCTATTTTAGGATTCAACGTTTCTTTCTCTGCACCTATAGCAGTTAATTTAGATGCAACTAACAAGTTAGGTTTCTCTCTTGTATATAATGACGAACCAAATAATATACTTAATTATCTATCTGCTGTTGGAAGTCTAGGAGGTACCCTTGCAATCTATACAGCTACAGTATTAGGACTATTAGAAGGAAGTATAGGTCTAACTAAACTATTTAATAAGGATAATATTCTTTTACAAGAATTAACTGAAGCCAGCAATACAGTTAAGACTGCTGCTAAGAGTGTCTATAACGGACTTGAATCTTTAGTTTACTTTCCTAATAAAGGACTTAATACTGTGGAGAGTATGGTAAAGATTAATACTTCTTTTTATAGTGAATTATTTAATGAAGGTACCCAATCATTATCAGCTACAGGGGGAAAGATACATTGGGGGTTAAGATCTCTTATAGATGTTAGTAAGTTAGGTGTTCTAGCTCTTATATCTCATAAAGTATTCTCATTTGTAACTGATGTATTTACCGATGATGAGAATATTATTAATGCTGGTGGTTGGGTAGGAGTTTTAGGAGCAGCAGCTTATTCTTTAGGAGGAAAACCTATATATACCCATATAGCTCCTAAGACAACTGGTATGAGGAAGTTCTTTAATGAAGTAGATAATAAGGTTCTGAGGAAGGTTACAGCAATGAAGATACCTTCTTTAGCAATTATTACTGCTGGTATGTACTTGTACACTAGTTCATGGTTTGGACTTAGTGTTGGTATGGATACTAAGATTGAGAGAGATAAACTAGTACAAGACCCCGCTCAACAATGGGCTACTATTGCTTTAGGTAGTTCTTCTATTTGGTTAACAACATCTATATATAATGACTTTGGTAAAGATGTTAGAAGTACTGCTATTGCTTTTGATAAAGTTAGTTCTAAGATAGGTTATTTAGAGGGTAATCCTCTTACTTGGGCGCTACAATTTCACTATAGAATTAAAAGATACTTTTATAAAAGTGACTTAGCTAAATATAAAGATTTAATGAATGAGTATCTAATTAGATTCTCAGATAGTCCTCATTCTACATTAGCTGCTGATAGAGCTGAAAATAATGCTCTTGGTGATTCCTTAGATAACTTAGCTAAGAATAGGATAGACGATATAGATGAATTTTTAGCTGACTCTAATTTAAGAGAAGACTTCTTTAGGGTTACTGATAGAACAGAATTTGTAAACTTTGCAGAGTCTACTAAAAGAGGGCCTAGAGTAAGTAGACTAACTAGATATATAACTGCTGGATTTGTTGGAGCTCTTGCAACTACCTTTGCTATTAATATGCTGGGGACTATTCATTCTAATGGTAGCCAAGGACAAGCAGCAGTAGACGCTTTCTATTCTTCTCTTAATAGTAAAGAATTACTACCTCAAGCAATAGCTAACGTAGTTAGGATAGTAACTAAACAAGATAAGATGAGATATACTTCAGGTGATTTATATGATCAGTTAATAATGAATGCTAAAGGACAATATCGTCCTTTAAGAGGAGAGAAACTAATTAATATAACTGATCCATCTATATCTAGACTTAATAGTATATTACAAACTTTAGTAGCTCCTTATATAGTTAACCCCCAGAATACATATCAATCTATTCTTCCTTTTGTAGGGGTAACTTTTAGACTAAGAGATAAAGGATTAACAGCTACATTTTATTCACAACTACAATCAGCTAACCAAGATACTAGTACTGCTATTTATAGCATGGCTTCTTCTTTCTATTTTAAAGAAGCTCTTAAATCTGGTAGCCCTCTTAGGTTAATAATAGAACAATCTATGCAGAAGTTAGGATTTACAGGCGGCTCATTAGTAGATGAAAGAACATCTGCTTCTAAGATAAGAGCCCTTGGTATAGCTATAAGAACTGCTTCTGCTCAATTATCTCCTTTAGATCCAAAGAATAGAAGAAGGTATACCCTTCCAGCTAGTGAAAGTACTATGAGTCTAATAACTCAAGACTCTCTTCTTACTCTATCCCTAAGAGAAAGAACTAGAAGAACAGTAGAATTAGCTAATCAACCTCTAGATTCTATTATAAGTAGAATGGTAGACACTCTAGATCCTAATATGTTGATTAATACAAGTAGGAATATAGATAAGTCTAATCTGTATAAATCCTTAGATAGTAATATATCTGTAATAAATGGAAATATATTTCAAGATGGATTTAATGCTAACTTTCTATATCATTTATTTAATCCATTAGGAAAGATATCTTTAAGACAGATTACCTTTTCTTTTGATAAGAATAAAAAAGAAATGAGAGCTAATAAAACTGAAATAGATGAGACTACTGAATGGTTAGAATATTCATCTATGTATCTAGATTGGAATCAAGCAGTGAATCCAGGAGAGTTTTCTTTTGTTGGAGAAGTAGCTAAAGCTGGTGATGCTCAGATATCTGCATGGACTGGGCCTTTTAAACCAGTAGCCTATGCAGGTCTTATTACTGTAGGGGGAGCATTAGGAATAGGTTTATTAGGTCATTACTTCTATGGAATGGATACAGCAGCCGTTCTTAAATCTAGCAAGATGGCTAAGAATCTATTTACAGATCCAGCAGATAACGGAAGAACCTTTAAGTTCTTTATAGATAAAAGAGTTCATTCAGTAGATGGTGCTTCTTATAGTTCTCAATCACTACATATTAGAAGAGGTAATAAGACTTTTGTTTTATCAATTCCAGAAGGACAAAGTGCTGATAGTTTATTAAGAGAAGCGAAGAGTGCTATACAGAGTCTTCAAGTAGAAGTTCAATCTATGACTGATGATTTAGTTTTAGATATATTCAATGCACATGAGAATATAAATGGGGGGCTTGGATTCTGGAAGGGGTTAAGAAAAGATGCTGTTAGAGATTTATTACATGGTGTATATGTATCAACTCTAGATAATTATATAGATAGATTCTTTGATACTTTAGATGAAGTTTATGTAGGTGATAGATCCTTTGGTGCTTCTGTATCTAGACACTTTTTAGATGACACTTCTAAAGAGGCAGCAAAATCTGTAATTAAAAATAAATTACAAAAAGATATTCTAGAATTACTAGATCATGAACTAGGAAATAATCCATCGGCTAATTTATTAGGTAGATATAAGAACCTATCTAGTGATGCTGAAACTATCCATTATTTATCTCAATTAGTAATAGATAAAATAGGGTATTTATTCCAAGGTATTAGAAATAATTTATTAGTGCTTGAGCCAGAAGATCTATCCGGTTATAGCAGAAGAATGGAAAAAGTTATTGAAGAGTATATTGGTCAACATCAGGTAACTAGATTTGGAGAGATAGCTAGTGCCCATGTATCTCCAGTTAAAAGAATAATTGGATATAAATTAACACCTGGTTCTGGAGGTGAAGTACAAGGAGAAATACCTACACTTAAAAGACCTAAGCTGGGTATTATGCCTACTCTAGGAAAGATAGGAGGCACAATAACTCAATCTCTAGGATTAATAGAAGGTATTGATTTATGGACTGCTTTTACTACTCTAGCTAATACTCAAGATGCTTTAGGTAACAATACTACTGGTGACTTAAGATATCAAGCTACTCATGCTGGAGAAGCAGTTTTAAATTCTATTCAAGGTATTCTATTTAGTTATGCTCTTTTTCGAGGAGGCGCTGCACTGGGTTCTTTAGGGGGTTCTTTATTAGCTACAGGGCCAATAGGTATAGGTATAGCTGTTTTAACTGGTATAGCTTTAATAGGAGGAGCTGTACTTTTCCATAAGAATATAAGTGAAACTTGGGAAAAGATAACACAATCTGATTTTGCTAAAGGATTCTTTAAGATAATAGGAGATATGTATCAAGGGGCGGCTACAGGAATTGGTGAAGGTATATTAGGTATTAGTAATTTATTAGGTAAGATACCTGGTTTATCTCCAGGTAAAGTCACTTCTTTTATAGGAGGTGGACTTTCTATACTTAGTATGCTCTTTACTTTATCAGGCCCCTTTAAAGCTTTAGCTAATCCTGGAGTTTTAGCAAGAGGAGCTATGGCGGGTGGTTTAATTAATGCTGCTATATCCAGTATTCCTGGAGCTCTTCCTATGATGAATAATGTTTCTAGTTGGATTCATAGAAAGATATCTAGTATTCCATTACTTAATTGGTTTTTAACTCCATTTGAATCTCAGTTAGCTTGGTCTAGTAATCAGTTCTATGATCCTAGAGCCCCATTCTCTAGCGGTACTGCTCAAGCTGCTATTGCTAATGATTGGCAGAGACATTTAATGGCTGCTACTGATTACACAGGAGCTAGAACTAAAAGATTATTTTTAAACGCTTCTTTGTACGGAGATGTATATTCTACTGAACCTGATTTAATTAAGCCTATAGAAGCCGTATTTACTATTAGACCCCATAATTTAATAGATCTATTTCTTGATAAAGAATTTGATGTTAGATCTCAATACTATAATCAATCAGTTATCGGTAGAGCTATTTGGTATTCCTATATGTTTAATGCTCATAATTACCGAGAGATGATTCAAGTAAGTAAGATAATGGAATACGGTAATCCTAAAATAAAACAAGTTAATAATGATATCAAAGCTTCTGAAGAAAAAGAAGTAAAAGAATTAAAGCAGAAGGTAATAAATATAGATAAAGGTAATACTGTTAATAGTCATGAAGGCGGCGTGATAAATAAAGTATTAAATAAGATGCAAGCCTTTATATCTAACATAGGAGATAAGATTAGAACTTTTGTATATATTCCTAGAAACCAAGCTTTCAATCCTGCTTTACAAGCTAATCTACAATTCTTATCTATTAATAATCTTCCTGTATTAGAAACTAATAAATCTATTAATAGAACAGATGGAGTAGTTACCTTAGAAGAAGCTATATCAGCTAGAAATGATTTATTAATATTAGCAACTAGAGGACAGATACATCCATTATCTACAGTTCAATCAGGTTATTCTACTTGACATATTATAAATATAAAGATATATAATTTATATTTATTAATAATAATTAAGAGGTAATATTGGCTCAAGCACATCCAGGTATAGATGCGATTACCAAGTATTTAAGGAATGATTTTCCTTGGGCAAAACCTTTAGATTGCTCTCATGTATATGGTAAGCAGACTATATTTACTTATGAACAAGTAAAGGCGGCCTTATTAAAATTAAAAGTAACAGATCCATATCTTCATAGATTATTAGGATATAGATGGCAAACTAATAGAGCTAGAAATGATATAGCTGATGGATTATATTTAGATCCTAGTACATTGAAAAGGACGAACTATTACCCTTGTCCTCTCCTTCAGTAATGAGGGATGCTAAACTCCTTTAATTGACTGGAATATCCTAAAGCTTCTAGAACCACAACATAAGAATGAGATATGTCTAAGTGTGATGGTTACGAAAGTAGAAAGAATCTAGAAGATGCTTATAAGGTTAAATCCTAAGTAAGTATAGTAATGGACAATCAGCAGCGAAGTCTTCAATAGAGAAACGTTCAGAGAACAAAATGGAGTATCCTTCTTAAAGAAGGATAATGATATGTTCCAATCCCTATTTAAATATGAGGAAACTCAGGGTATACATGATGGGATAGAGCAATTAATCAGCTAATGAATTATTTAATTAATGCAGATGTTATTGCAGATTTAGATCCAATAGACATTCTTCAGAAAGAAGGAATTGAATAATGGCTGCTGAGTACACTAATGTAGTTCAGCTATTTAATGATTTTGTAGATAGATTTAAGACTACATTAGAAAGAGAAAAGCTTATAGGAGTAGAGCAATGGATAGTATTATTAGAAGAGCTATATGGTATTAAAGAATTAATTGTTGATCCTACTATAAGCGCTCCTCTTGATAACTATAAAATAGTATCTTTAAATCCTATAGATAGATTAAAGTTAGGTAATAATGTTTTATCTCTCTTAGAGAGTGGATTCAATACTAAAGATATAACAACTTCTTTAGAGAACCAAGGTATTGTTATTACTGAGAAAGATGTAAAGAATTGGTTAAAGTCTTATAGTGAAAGTAGTATAGATGAAAAGATAGAATCTACTCAAGGATCTGTATTTGATACTCAAACACAATTACAAGCTATCTTTGATAATCTATATAACTTATTAGATCAAGTTGCTATTAAAGATGATGATTCATTCTATTCTGCTAAGACTACTAAAGAGCAAGTTAAGTTAGAAGTTATGAGAGAGATTAGACAATCTCTTAAAGATGCTTCTGGATTAGCAGCTTCTATTGCTGCTCTTCAAACTGTTAAACAATTTCAAAAGGTAGTAATAGAAGAAGTATCTAAAATAGATCCTATTGCCGCTCAAAGAATATGGAAGAGAATACAACAAGCCAGGGCTATGTTTAGTTCTCTAGAGTAAGTTCTAGATATTAATTTATTCATATTCCCTACCTATTAAGTTAGTATTAATTAATAGGTAGGGTTTAATTATGTATATTATTTCTATTGATCCAGGATATGAAGGAGCTATTACTATACTTTCTTTAAGAGATAAGATAATTACTCCTATAGAAACATATAGTATTCCAGTTACTAGTAAGAAGACTAAGAAAGGTTCCATAAGATGTTTAGATGAAATGGAAATAACTAGTCTTCTATGTAAGTTAGTATCTTATTGGGATGTAGTTTCTCTAGTGATAGAAGAGCAGATAATAGTAGGAGGTCAGGGTATATCTTCTACTAGTATTAATATGCATAACTATGGGTTTATAAAAGGATTAGCTGCTGGTTTAGGTCTTACTTATACTATTATTTCTTCTACTAAATGGCAGTCTGTTATTCCAGAAGATATAGTTATTCCTTCTAATATACAAACTCTCTCAAAGAAGGAAACTAAGAAAAGAAGTATAGCTTATGTAATGGAACTATTTCCTAATTACACTTTATTAAAAACTCCCAGAAGTAAAATTCCATCTGATGGTATATCAGATTCTATTCTTATTGGATACTATTACTTATCGGCTATAATAGAGAAAGTAGCGCCGCATTTTACAAATGATAATTAATAGCATTCCTTTAGATTTCAGTCCTAAATATTATTCTGTTAGTAGACTAAAGACTTATTCTCAATGTAGTGAATACTATAGACTTAAGTATGTAGAGAATAAATACGTTAAATCTATTTCTTCTAGTACTTTATTAGGCTCATTATGTCATAGAGTATTAGAAGAATTATATTCTTTAGATAGTTATAAAGATCCTATTGATCTATTTAATCTGTTATGTAAAGAAGTAATGATAGATGTAGGTCTATTCGATAAGAATGTATCTAAGGTTTTATTAGATACACTAGTTAGTTCTCTGATTAGTTATAGTAAAGATGTTTTATCTCTTTATAATAGGGCTTCTGGTTCTTATATAGGTAAAGATGCCATTAGAACTAAAGATGGTAAGGTGCCTCTTAGCCCTCAGATGACTAGTACTTGGAAAGATTCAGAGAAGGCAATGAATCTTCCTTCTAGGAGAGATTATATTAATAGACTAGCTTCTCAAATAAGTGACTATGTAGAGAATATATCTCTATGTGAAGTCTTTGGAGAGTCTTATTATATTCTTAGTAACTACACAGTTCCTTCTAATCTTCTAGAAACTCTATATACAGAACTACCTATTAGTAAATATGATGAGGAGAGTGGAAGCCTTATTAATCCAGTTCTAATGCCTGATTCATTAGGTGGTGAAGATAGTATTTATTTAAATGCTTTTATAGATTGGATAGGTAGGGCAGTTCATAAAGGTAAGGAAGGTATAGCTATTGTAGACTACAAATCTTCTAAAGAAGAGTTAGATGAGACTAAGATTAAATATAATGTTCAGCTATATAGCTATGTATATGCTTTTGAGAAGTTAACTGGTTTAACAGTAGATTTTATAGGTATTCACAACTTGAGAACTAATAATCTTTATCTAGTAGATGTAGATAGAAATGGAATGAATATAACTCTAGATATCTTATTTGGTAAACATAAGTATATATCAAAAGAATTATTCAGTAAGCATGTTCCTGACTCTAGTTATAGCCCCTGTCTCTCTAGTTTTGGTAAGAAGTGTATTTATATAGAGCATTGCTATCCAGACTTAGCAGACTCTATATCAGAAGAAAGAAAGATAGAGATGGAGATAGAAAGAATAACACAAAGATAAGGGGCATCTGCCCCTTTTTTATTTGTTTTGTATTCTAGGTTTCTTTCTACTAACTTTGTCGTACCAGTAAACTGTTCTAATCATTAGCAGTTTGCCTTCTATAGATCCTACTATTCTTAATCCCCTTAAAGAATCTATATACTTCTTGAACTGACTCTTTATTAGACATCTATCTGTTAGAGTGAAAGTTATTTGACCATAGCTTCTTTCTTTTCTACCTAAAGCTACACAAACATCAATCATGTCTTTAGATATAGCTCTATTCTGTACTTTTCTCGAAGAATGATTAGGATCATTTCTTACTAGATCTTCTAGAACCCATTCTAGATCATTAGATCTTTTTATTGTCTCTAGTAATTGGGTATCTATTATCATGCTGCCTCCTTCTTATAGCTCCTTTTGTAATTCTTCAAATATTTCTACTATTTCACTTTGATATTTCTTAAACACTTTCTTTCTAAATTCTAGAAACTGATTTAATAGCTCTGGTTTTTGTATAATCATATCTAAATTACTATTTACAAAAACTGCCTTCTCTTTACCTTCTACTAGGTCTATAAACACTCCTAATAATAATACATTTAATTTCTTAAATGCAGATATATATTCTTCTAAAGGCTCTTTCTCTTCCATAGATTGAAGCTTTAGATCATTTAACAAATGTATCTGTATTATGTCTAACCCTTTGTCATTTAGGAAGGGTAATGTTTCTATAATACCGCAAGTAATCGTATCTTTCATTTATATAACTCTCAAAGTGTTTAATTAACCACAAAGGTAAATTATCTTTTATTGTCTTGCCTTTACCACTATAGTGAAAGCATAAATAATAAACTATTAAATTAATAGAGTAATAATCATATAGATAATCCTTTTCTAATAATCTCTCTAAGAAATAAATATTCATTTTATTAAATATATCTCTGCCCCACCCTCTATCTTTTATATATCTCTCTTCATCTAATTTCTTTAGACAAGTAGTAAAAGTAAATGGTATTAGTAAATTCTTATTACTCTTTGGATTACTAGATAAATAAATTATATTTCTACCTTTTATATCTAAGAATCTAGCTCTTGCTGCCACATAAGTAAAAGTCTCTACTACTTCTCCTATATCATTAATAAACCTAGATCTTAGATTCATTTCTATTACTTTACTTATTCTTGTAATAGTATTCACCTGACCATATTTATTAATCATATATTTCTCTATAGGAACAATCTCTATATAATAAGAAGGCTCATCTAATCTTTTAGCTATCTTATTTAATCTCTCTATATTATTTAGATAAGCTCTTGTCTTTAAAGTTCCATTTAAGTAATTATCTCTTATACTTTTAAAGCATTCTATCTCCTTAAGAATATAATCTTTCCATTTAGGTACATATAGTATTCCTACTGCATAAGTAGGAAATACTATGTTGTTAACTACTCCTATATCTAAATAGATATATATCTCTACTAGGCTGCTCCCCATATTACCTGCATAGCATAGTCTATAGGATTCATTTCTGGCGGAATTAATTTCATTAGCTGGCTCCTTTTTCTTTTAGTTACTTCTACTAATTTCAATAGATGTCTATGATAAGTAAAATCATTACCATATCTCTCTATTAGAAATTCTAATAAGTCAACTCTCCTCTTCTTAATATCTTCTAATACCTCATCTCTATCCAGAGAATATTTACTCAACCAATCATTAATATCTTTTCCTTTCTCTTCATCTACCATCCATATATAAAACCTACTCTCAGGCATATATAATTGTAAATCTATTAGCTGAGGTATAATAGCTACCCAACTCTTATACTCACCAGGATATTTAGGGTGAGATATAGGATATTTATCATTGTCAAAAGCAAACACAATCTCTCTAATATTCTTTATCTTGTGTTGATGCTTACTTAACTTTTCTAAACCTAGTAACCCTACTGCATTTATACCTTTCTGCTTAAGACTCAATGTGTCTGGATATCCTTCAGCTACTATTAAACTATCACTAATATTTCCTAAAGTTTCTTCTAGAACTAAATAATCTTTAGTGCCGCCATAAGCTTTATTAGTAAGACTATCTTTATATCTAGGAACAAACTCATTAGGAATATTTCCTAAATATCTACCAGTAAAGTGAACTACTCTATCTGATGTATTTCTAATAGGAAATATTATTCTATTAGAGTAGTACTCCCCTCTATCATTTAAAAGACCTTCCTTTATTAGTTCTTTAGTATCTAGATCAAAGTCTCTTAGAGAATTATTATGAGGCGCATAACCAATCTTATAACTCTTTAGTGTTGCTTCACTGAATCCCCTACTGAATAAATAATCTCTAGCTGCATTGCCTTTATTTCCCCATAGATACCAGGAATAAATATCAGCACATTTATCAAATAGATCTAGTCTTTTGCTATTATGTCTAGCTATAGTAATACCAAATGTAGCTTCTATTTCGCTAAGAGCTTGAGTAAAATTGTCTACTTTATTAACCCATCTGTAGACATCTATTACATCCTTAGCTTTATTTAAATCACATGAAGTATTAAAACATCTAGCTAAATCTTTGTTAATAGAAAACTTTCCATATCCACCACAACTGGGGCACTTATTATATCCTATAGAATATCCAGGTAATACATCAGTAATTATTACTTGGCTTTTTATGATACTAACTCTGTCTAACATACTCTTTTCATCTCATTAAACTAGAATTATCATTAAATAAGAGATTAATAGATCAGTATTCAAACTATCTCTTAATCTCTTATTTAATAGAAATTTAAATATTAGTTAATAAATTTAGTACTATTTATTATCATCGGTAAATTGATCGGATCTACATAGCATCTCTTAATAAAATCTGATCTATTACCAACTAATCTTAATCCCTCTTTAGTTCTTACTCTAGATAGAGCTACATATAAAGCTCCACTAGTCTTACCTAAGAAAGGTTCCTTTAAATATATTTGAGAGGCGGCTACTGTTAAACTCTGCATCTTCCAGACAGTTAACCCATCTGCTCCCCTTACTGGTAGATAAGCTAGTTCTCCTATAGAGGCACCATCTTTATGAGTCTTATTTTCTAATTTAATATACTCAATCATTACCTCTTTCTTCTTTCTCAATACTTCAACTATTATCTTATCTATATACATATCTTTAACAATAGCTAGATCACCATTAGCATATCCTTCATTATGGTTATTCTTTAGAAGAATTACTTTACTACCTACTTTTAATCTCAACTCTTCAGGAATACTATTCCATTCACTTCTAGCTTTACCTGTTATAAATCTTCTATATCCTTTCTCAACTCCTTTAAGCTGAGAAAGTCTTAATCTATTAAAGTCATCTGCTTTAGCGTTAGTAGCAAATATAGTAGCACCATTAAACTCATTATCTAAATCTTTATTGAATCCTACATGTTCATCAAACCAATCAACCACTTCATTAGCTTTACCTAACCTTACGGCTAGGAGACTATTAATATAATCTCTCTCATCTTGTCTCATAACTTCATATAGATAATTAACATTAAAGTGTTTCCATACTTTAGATTGAAAGAATGGCTTTCCTTTTACTGCTGGTAATTGACCTATATCAGCTACACCTAATAAACTTATTTCACCCCACTCTTTGACAAAATTACTTTTGTTATATCTCTCTATAGCAAAACAAATAAGATCTAATTCTTCTCCTGATAACATTGATAACTCATCAATAATAATTCTTCTAAACCCATCTCTAGCTATCCAACTTATCTTTTTAATAATATTTCCATTCTCTACTTCATGTATTAAAGATTGAATATCTTTATATCCCAACTTACTATGTATAGTACTGCCTCCTATATTAACTGCTGATATACCTGTACTACTAGTTAAACAACCATAATTAGGATCTTCATTTAGAAGATCCTTAATTAGAGTTGATTTGCCGCAACCAGCAGGAGCTATTAAGGCTTCATATCTTCTACTACTGGTAGCTAAGTAGATCTTTGTATTAGACCAGTGAGTATACTTATTCTCTATTAGATCAGTCATTTATCAGACTCATTACTTGATTCTTTAAATCACTTATATTTCCTACATTATTAATAATGTAGGAAGATTGTCCCTTTAAATAAGCCCCATATCTTTCGCTTTTATGAATCTTTCTAATACCTAGAAATATAAGCACTTCATTTAGAAAATCAAACTCATCTTCTATAGATCTATTTATATATATAAGTTTGAATCCTAATTCTTTTAGTGCCAACCATTCATGAGGAAATCTAACATCTGTTATTACTACTGGTAAATCAAGTTCTAATATATCTGATATGTCAGATATAGTTTTGTCTATCCAAGTAGTTGCTTTAATCTTATGAAAACAATCAGTACCTAAGAAAGTCATGACTTCTCTAGGAGTCATGCCGCCTAAACTAGATAGACGAATATTCTTTAGTTCCTGATTATGAAAATAATCTATATTCACATTATAGATAGAAGATATCATTCTCTTAAGACAGTCTGCTATTGCTATATCTAGATATCCTTCTTCTCTAAGAATCTCTGCTACTGTAGATTTACCACTACCAATTCTTCCTGATAATGCTAGTCGTTTCATACTCTTCTTACATAACCTGGATAATTATCATTAGCACATTTAAATCTCTTTTCTGCTTGAGTGTTAAATATACTTACTGAATCAATAAAATCAAAGATAATTGGCTTCTCTTTACCTTCATAGATTCTTAAGGCTCTACCTATTCCTTGTATCCATTCTATAGATTCATATTTACCCGTCTGTTTATTTCTCTTAGCACTACCCCCTTGTAAAAACATCATTGCTCCTATTGATTTAATAGATATACCTTCTGAAAGAATAGGAATAGTAGCTATAACTCCTGGAATAGTATTATCTCTAAGAGCATTCTCTAAACTTAGTCTCTGTTTTATAGAAGTATTACCATGTAATACTGGAAGAGATATGCCATAAGTAGATAGATAACTATTAACTATGTCTGCATGATCTATAGTTCCACCACTAGTAGCAACTTTCTTAACAAAGACTATAATGGGCCCTCTATCTAATAAGCTATATTCATATATCAACTCTGCTGCTAACTTATTTCTATTAGGACATTTACATATAATCTCATCATATAGAATGTTATATATTCTCATCTCTTTAGGCCCAAAACTATTAAATTTATATCCAGCTAATCTCTTTGCTAGAGGTGAATTAATAACATTAGTTACTGAATAGAATCTAATATCGGGCTCCATAATAACTTTCTCTTCTATAGCTTCGCTAGGTAATACTCTAATAATATTAGGCCCCACTATACCTTCTAATAAACATGGTGCCTCTACTTCATCAGTAGCAGTAAACCCTATCCTATATTCACTATTAGTTATATAACTGCTAATAAGGGCACCAGAACTATTAGCCATACGATGAACTTCATCTAATAGCCATACTCTCACTTCCTTCAAATAATCTATTACTCTTATATCTCCACTATTTATCTTAGAAGTAATACTATCTCTACTAGCTATAGTTATTCCCTTAATACTAATTTTGCTATTACCTATAAGACCTATTTCCTTCTCATCCATTTCTAACTGAGTAGCTATCTCTTTTCTTAGTTGATATAGAATATTAATTCTATGTACTGTTACTAAACAATTAACACCATCTCCTAATCTTCTTATCAACTCTGCTATACATACTGTCTTACCATAACCAGTTACTAAATTAATTACACCTCTTCTCTTCTCGATTGCTTTATTTATAGCTTCTATTTGATTAATCCTTAAATAAGAAGGCAGCTCTTTTCCATTATCTATTACCTTCTTATCTATTAAATTAGTAAGACTATATTCTATATTCTTTTTCTTCAATAGATTTATAACTCTTACTAATAATCCAGTAGGAACAATTAATAACTTATCATTCTGATAATTGCATAAAGAAACATAGTCTTTATTCATTACTCCTATTGGAATGCAACATTGACTACCCTTAAATAAGGGTTCCAGTAAACTATAGGGCACAATAAAATCATTAGTAAGTTCCTCTCTAATAGATTCTATATCTCCCATTAGGAAACAATTAGCAGCATCGAATTCTATATTCATACCTTACAAATATATAGAGGATAGGGGCTTTCCTATCCTCTATATATTCCTTATGCGAATGGACTACTATTATCTTCAACAACAGCGCTCTTCATAGGAGGAAGCGATCTAGATTCTACTACTGGAACAATACCAGGAATACTATTTAGTAGTAGTTTTTGTTTATTAGGATTGACTTCACTCCATACTTCAATCGCTTTCTTTTGTAGATTATGAGAAACTTTAGGTGCCTCATCATTGTCATAATCTACAGCCTCGAAGTGTAGATAATTCTTACTGCTTTTAGAACCTTCAATAGGAGGCTTAATAGCAATAGAAGTATATACAAATCTAGGATCTTTACGATAATCACCTAGACTAGAGAATTGTCTCTTAAGTGTATTAAGATACATAGCATAGCCTATTCTTCTATTCTCTACTATTTGGCTATCCCATCTGCCTTTGATTGCAGTTTTATGGGGCATCTTAATCATTAAGATAAAACCTTCTTCTCCTAGTAACTCCTTAACAGTCTTGATTGTTAATTGAGTAATTGGTTCTTCTCCTGGTTTAGAAGGAGGCAGCTTCTTACTCTTACCTATCTCTGTAACATAGAAGAATAAACGACCATAAGGCCCGCACTCAGAAACTATTTCTCCTGATGGATCTTTTAGTACAGAGTTTCCACTTCTAATGCAATCAGCACAGAATTGATTTCTACTACCAACCATTCTAATCCTGTCTATTTCTGGAGCAGGCTTAGTTCTATCCGGGGTTTTAGTTCTATCATCCCAAGTCTTAGGATCATACATGCCAGTAATAGCATAAAAGTCAGGTAGTTTCTTCAACCACTCTCCTGTTACTGGATTACGAAATCCTACTACAGAACAGATAGAAGTATTATTCATTCCATCTTCTCCCTTTTCTTCTAGAGAAGATTTAATCTCAGCATGGAGAATGAATCCTCCTATCCAATTAGGATTAGCTAGCCCTTCTAATTCTTCTATATATTCTAAATTACCCGGCATAGACCAAGTAAAAGAACCAGAATCACCCCATTTAGCTACTAAGACTCTAATATTCTCTACTTTAGTAAAGGGTGTATATGTACTACTAGTTGCAGTACTTCCCTCATCTTCTAGAGTACTCAAGTCAATATCTAAGGTCTTTAAGAAGTCACCAAAATCATTAGTATCTTCACTAAATACATTGTTATCTACTGAATCATTATTCTTCTTAGCCATAATTAGCCTCTATTTAACCTACTTAATCTTTTTACTTGTTCACTACTAATCGTTATATATTCTTCTCTAGGTAGAGAAAGATATCTAACCCACTCATTAAATAAAATTGCACCTATTCTTACTGGAATAAGACCATCTTGTACAGCTTCTCTTACTATTAATAAGTAATGATATAGAAGCGGCTTTCTATTAGTATCTTCTACTAGAAATTTGTAGAATAAACAGGGAGTTTTATTTCCCCCTACTACTAACATCCACAACTCTTTATCACTCATCTTACTAAGTAATTCAGTGCCCCTTATAGAACCTATGTACTGTCTATAAGCATAGACTCCTCCTATTCCTTCATACATATCAACTAACTCTTTTCTAGAGTACTTTTTCTTTTCTACAGAAAGAAGTAATCTATTTAATTCTTTGTCTAACTTACTTGGATTGTATTTAAACTTATCCCAGATCCATTCGTATGCCTCATCTTCAAATAAACTTTTCAGCTTCAATAAATTACTTTTATATAAATCAGGATTAATTAATATTCCTTTTACACTAACTGATGCTTTATATTTCTTTTGAAATTCTTTATAACAAGACTCATTTAATACTATATAAGTAGTATTAAAAGCTCCCTGTTTATATACGAATTTCGCCATCTCTCCTTTACTAATCCTACTAGCATTTATTAAATTAATAGACTTCTTAAAACTTGTACCTTTAATAAGAACTCCATATATATCCTTAACACTATCTACTTCTATTACGTCTGGTAATATTCCTAGCTGTTTATTTATATGATATTTGACTAACTCAATTGGTGAGATTGTGAAGTATATCACCTTTGCTATACCTTTCTGAACATTCTTTAAATGATTTACTTGCTAAAAAGAAAGGAATTCCTTTTCTTTTATTTAAAGCTTTCATTAATTGACCATTAATACTATCTCTTACAGACTCTTCTTTCTTTATATTCATTTGCACCTTTACACTAATATTTAGATGGTTCAATAAAACAGCTAATAAACTATATCTATTACTAGACCCATGCCATATAGCTAAATCAGTTAATAAGTCTTGACAGGAAGTGTTAAAGTTTATTATTGAATAGAGTATATCTTTCTCTAATAGAGTTGCTATGTACTTAGGATCTGGACTCAATTTCTCCCATCCTTCTACTATCCTAGCTACTTCTTTTGCTTCCCCTTTAGATAAGGCTTCCCACATATTATTTCTACTATCAGGATGCGCTCCTCCTAGATATAAGCTATATATCTTCTCTTCATTAATATTCTCTATATCTCCTTCTAGAATTAATAGGTGAGTAATAATATTCCACGCATCTCTCATATTCCCTTTACTAATCTCACCAATTAGTAAAGCACTTCTATGATCTAAATCATATTTGTTCAATAACCCCTTAGCTATTTCCTCTTTAGATAATCTATTCATCCTAAGGACTATAGATCTACTAGTTATAGCCTCACAAATAATAGGCTCTTTCTTTTCTAGTTTCTCTAAATCCATAGATATGATTATCCAAGTAGTTGTACTTGGACTATGTTCTAACGGCTTCAACAACAAGGCTAGATTCTCTGGTGTAGCTAGTTCAGCTTCATCTATAATAATAAATCTTCTATATCTATGTGATTCTTTAGTAGTACTAATAGGATATTGATAACTTATCTCTATTAATCTATTTATCTCTGCTTTTGTCTGAGCATTGTTCTCACTAAATACATACTCATGTATATTAGCTGTATCTTCTCCTAGACAAATAGGACATTCTCCACAAGGTTCATATTCCCCTGCTTTTCTATTCCTACATAAAGTAGCTCTAGCATATAAGTTTGCTAACGTACTTTTCGAGCAGCCTGGAGGCCCAGCTAACATCAAACATTTTATATCTGCATGTTTATTATATCTAATTAAATTAGTTACTAATCTTACATGTTTCTCCTGAGAAAGAATTTCACTAAATTTAGTAGGTCTATAGATATTAGCTTTGTTAGTCATTCTTAGCCCTTCTATAATTATCTAGTACTAATTGTTTAACTTTTAATAAATCTTGTTTAGCAAACCATAATCCACTACCTAATGGTATTGGAGTCCAATACTTACTTTTAAGAATACTATCAATAAAAGTTTTCTTAGGATTCTTGTATCTACTAAATAACTTATCTAAATCTTCTATAGTCTTATCTCCATAAACTAATTCTTTAAGAGCGCCTCTTTCCCACTCGATAGGATTATTAGTTACTACTACTGGATGATTCTTATACTGATGAATTATCCCTCTATTGTTATAAATAGATTCTTTAAATCCCAATATAGATTTACAAGCCTCAGAGCCAGCTAAAAGAATAGGTTGCCCTCTATTAAATAAATCTATTTCTTCTTTAAGCCAATCCTTACAAGAATCTAAATGATTATTATTTATCTGAGTCTTTATCTGACCTTTCTGAGGATTACATTTAATTGCATTAGTATAAAATACCTTTTCAGAAAAGGGTTTCAATTCACTAGGTACTTCTACATCTAAATCAAACATCCAATGTAAACATAACCTAAGAAATTTACCCGCATTCATCTTACTACTATTCTTATCTCCAGGAGATAAGGAGATGCCATCTTTTACTTCTTGATTTCCAGGAAAGGCAGATACTACTATAAGTTCTACCTCATTAAAATCTACTTCACTCTGTCCACATATAGAATTACCTGTAGAAAGGTTACATCTTCTACAGGCATTATTGAATCTATTTAATCTATACATTATTAATTTCCCTAAATTAATAGAGAGTTTAGTTAAGAACTCTCTATTAATATAAATCTATAAATTAAGCTACCTTTAAACTAGTACCACTATGACCAAAGCCCCCTCTATTAAACTTAATTAAGTTATCTCTTTCTACTTTATCAAGAACTATATTTTTATCTATAAAGTGTGGAACTAGTTGAGCTATCCTTTCTCCTCTAGTAATAACTGTAATACCTTCTAAGGAATATACACTAATGAACAACTCATTATCATATTCCATATCTACTATTCCTACTGAATGAGGTTGACTAATAGCGTATTTACTCATACTAGAACGTAGATATAAACCATTCCAACTTAATTCTTGTGGTTGAATTACTATACCAGTTTTGATAAGTAAGGGTTTATATTTCTTTCTCTGAAGGACTACTTTTCTTTCACATCCTATAACACCTACTAGTTTATTAATACTAGTAATCAGTTCATTATTTATATCTTCATGATTACTACCTATAACTAAACTATTATCGTCTATTTCATTTATGTTGGCTGAAGGTAAGACATCTTTAATTAAATCGTATATAGCAATACTATAACTAGAATCTATATATCTTACTAAAACCTTACCTTTAAACCTAACTCCCTTGTTATAAAATAACTCTTCATTATAAGAAGCCTGGAACAGATCAGGTATCTCTTCCCTTAAATTATCTACGAATCCAACATCTTCCCAAGAAAAATCTAATCTATCGTAGGGATTAACTATAACTGTTTCTGCTGCTTTAATATCAAATCCAGCATCAGTTTCCCTTGGTTTACTAAATTGACCTTCTGGACAATGAGGAAGAGCCGCCCATTTAATTACACTTGTTTCCATGTCACTTAATCTTTATTAACAGATAGGGTTTCTTTAAATTATTACATAAACTTAAAGGGTATAGAATACCTAAACTAATCCTGGGATTAGGATGGGTAGATAGCATTATTACTACATCACTATCTTTCATCCTAATATGTCTTTCTAATGAAGAGAGATTAGCTAATTCTATTCTAATCTCTACTTCTTCATTAAATAGCTCCCAGCATAATTCAAAAGCAATATCTACTATCTCTCTAATAGAATATCTTACTTTTAGATAATCTATTATTAGATAAATAATCTTCATTAGGATAGAATTACTTGTTCATATAGAAGTATATAACAATCTACATCACAAGCTTCTCCTGGGTGAATTAGCAAACTGCTGACACTACCTTCATCCATATCATTCTCATAGAAATCTATAAGAAGTAGTCCATAGTTACTTAATAGATTATTAATACTAGCTACAGCATTAATAGGAATCTTTACTTCTCTAAAAGAGTCATTAGAACTACTAGATATTACTGAGGCTGATTTAGTATTAGTACCTTTAATCTTTAAGTTATCTTTCTTTAACTCCAAACTAATACTATCAGTTACTTCTGTAGATCTATAGCTTTGTATAGATAATGCCTGAAGGAATTCTGTTGCATCTACTAAACCTCTAGCTTTATACCTTTCTTTCATTGATTCATCTAGAACAGAATACTCCCCTATTTCTACATCTGTTCCTAGTACATGTAGAGTACCTTTATTTGATACAGCTTTTAATGCAATAGGAGATTGTAATCCATATAATCTATTCTCTTCTCCTTTTATTAGAGATAGATTCTTTACAAAACTATTAGGAATAACTATTCTATAGTCTTCCTCATTATCTAGATTTAGTACATATTTAATCAAACTATATTCTGTTTGAGCATAGATACTAACATTAGATGTTGTTACATTTATCTCTATAGGAGAGATAGAAATATTAGATACCTTAGATATGATATCTATTAACTTATCCTGCTTATCTTCTAATTTAATAAGTATAGAAGGCTTACTAATATCTTCTTCTACTACAGGAAAGGGGTCTGCGCTAGTGAATAATGGCTCTGATATTGAACCATATTTAGGTATCTCATATACTAATTGAGAACCATCTGATTCTATAGTTAAAGAACTATCTTTAATCAAATTATCATTTAGAGAAGTAATAGAACTAGCATTAACATAAATCTCGCCGCCTTCTATAATCTCTATATAATCCTGGATGTTTCTGCTTATATAGAACGATTCAGATTTACTAGCTTTAATAACAAGCTTATTCTCTTCATCATTAAAAATTAGATGTAAGGTGCCTTCTATTAAATTAGTTGGTTTCTTATCTATTCTTGAAGCCACTAAACTAATATCTTTCTTCCACTTGTTACAGTCATTGATTTTTACTTTCATTATCTTCTCCTAGATCTCTTTCTAAATAATCTAGATCAATTCTTCTAGATATCTTTGAATCAGGTGTCTTTAAATTAAGTTCTGCTTTCTTATTAAAAGTCTTATCGACAGTAGCTAACTCTTTATAAAACTCTTTAATGGCTTTATTAAAGAGTTTTATTTCTAGTAAGTTATTAATACTAATAGGATAGCTATAGCTAACTTTTATTCCTTTAGAAGAAATGCTACTACTTAGACTACCTAACATAACTGATTTCTCTATTAAGTCAGCTAGGTTAAAGTAATCTGGTAAATCACTAGGTACAGATAGCTCTCCTAAGTAATGTTTAATAGTTATCACATCAGACTTACTACTACCATAGATTATGGTCTCACCTTTTAATCTAAAAGACCACATGTATTCTATTGGATTAGCTACTTTACTTTTTCTTAGGAGGCTTTCTATCAATTCCAAATCTAACAAAGCTTTCTCCTGGTTCTTTTAGAAGTTCTAATTCTTTCTTACTGTCCAGAATCCTATATATTCTATTCTCTGGATCATATATCATCTTTATTACTCTCTCTCCACTGTTTTGATCAGCTACAGGATTACAATTACTAAGACCGACCTTTAATATAACTGCCGTAGCTTTTCTATTTCTAGCTTCTCCATAAAGCCTTAGATAATACTTCGCTTCTCTTACAGATTTATAGTATCCACTACTTCCATTAGCTAGAAACTCTTTAGGGGGATATCTAGGATTAAGCTCATCATTACTATCATAAAAGCATACTTTCCATATGTTATATTCTTCATTTGATTCATACACCACTACGTTATTTGGGTATACAGTTACTCTTGTTATCAAATTAACCATGAAGATAGCCCCTATAAACAATGGAATAATACTTTTCTTTTCGGTTAAATGCATCTTAAATCAACTCGGTACTCCTAAAATAAATCTTACATACTAACCCTTCTTTATTAATTCTTATATCTGGGCTTTCTATTACTAACTCCACATCATTAACTGATAAGTTAGTTAATTTTCCATATTGATTTGCCATCTTCTCTATATATTCCCAACATAAAGGAAAAGGGAAATGGCCTGGATTTCCTACTAACTTATATATCTCTTCATTATCTTTCTTAAGAACAAAAAGTTTTCCTCCATATCCATTAATTTGTACATATCTAGCTAAATAGGTTTCTAAATATGTACTTTTTGCTTTCAGAATCTCTTCTACTTTCTCTTCTACTAGAGAATTAAAGTCTACTGTTGTCATTAAGTTTCCCTCCTATTGAATAGGAATAGAGGCTGAATCGAACTGCCCATCTCAGCGCCTTACCACTTGGCTATCTATTCCATAGATTTAATCTTCAGGTATATCTTCTTTCTTCTTACTATCATAAGTATTCATCCCTCTAATAGGAGAATAGATCAAAGTTATTATTCTTTCTCCAGTATTATCTCTAAAGTAATTAGCACATTCTGGTACAACATCTTTCTTTACTACAGCAATAGATCTCTTATTTTGTATTTCTCCTGTTTGAGTCACATAAGTTCGCGCCTTAGTCATTGCTTGTTGATAAGCATGAGTCCCACTAACTCTAGTAGAAGGAAAACTAACTGGTGGTTGAGCTGGATTAATCTGCCCGCTTCCTTTATAGAAACAAGCTACCCAATATTTAGTATTCTCATTGTCTTGCTGATGTACTATTACTCTTCCATTCTGTCTAACTGTCACACCTATTATTACCATTCCTAGTGATACAGATAACAACCCTATGTAACTTTTACTTGATATTTTCATACTCATCTCCTTAAATTTAAATATCTCTTTACATTTCCTTTAAACCATATTTGTCTAAATATGCTTAAGTCTTTATCTTCAGAAGAGAAGTGGTAATATCTACCTACTCTTCTATCTAACCAATAGATATGACATATACTCTCTATAGGCCATTGAAGAGGGGCCCATTTCACTTCTATGTCAATATAAAAGGGGTCAGCTAAATAAGCTTTAACCCCTTCTACTACACAATTACTCCAATAACTATTTGATTCAGATTCCATTTAGCAATGACCTAATCTTCCAGTCTAATTGACATAGTAGTCTATATAGAAATTCTTTCAGTCCTATATAACTAATAGGTTTATAGTCTTTTCCTAAAGGAATTACGTTACCTTCTAAAGATATTGCATATAGAAATAACCTTTTAGATTTCATAGCTTACTTCTTTAACATGTTCCTTAATTATTAAATAGATAGATTGTTATCTAATAGAAGGATAAATCGACCTTTATCTCCTTTTCTATAACAATTTCTGTATACCAACTTACCTATTGTCTTACCTGAGTTAAGATATCTATAATCATGTAGTCTATCTATAGATACTCCATCCTCTAACTCTTCATACCTTTCAGCTTGAAATTTATTCAATAATTCATTTACCTGCCAGCTAAATTCAAACTCATTTCTGTAATAAGTAATCCAATTACTTTGACAATAGCAAATGTATTGTTCTTTTAGCTCAAATTTACCTGTCTGTTTATTCTCTACCTTTTGACTTATTCCATCTCCTTCTCTGTTTTTTATTAGGCAGAAAGATAAATGAGATAAATCACTATTTAAAACTAAAGTTTGCTCTAACATTCTTAGATGTTTATCTTTCAGAAGACAATTACTTATTTGAATACTACTTAAGTATTTATTTAACATATCTATTGTTCTTCTATTACTTATTAGTTTCTCTTCTTTAGAATACCGCCTTATTATTTTAGTACTCACTAGTTATTCCTCTTCTAAAAAGTAAGCCTCTAAACCATATCTGTCTAATAACATATCCTGTTCTGACATTGGGAACTCTATATTTATTCCTGAGCTTAAATCAGACTCTTCCCATTCTTGTTTAAATTCTTCATCTACTGTTTCTTTACAGTCATATATGTCTTCACCAGCAGTTACATAAGACCAATTATGTTCTCTTACATATTCTTCACCATCATTAATTTCAATCTTAGGTGGTCTTCTATTACATACTTCTAGCCAAGCATCAGACATCTTATCTCCAAACATCCATTTCCTAAATCTAAGAAGCCAACTTCTATTCTCTGAATCACTATTTAAATGAGATTCTTCAAATCCCATTAGTTCATTATTCTGATCATAGTCACATCTAATATATTTACCTTCATTATTAGGCTCATCATATTCATAATCCTCGGATCTATTAGTCCAATCTTCTCCCTTTTTATTTCTACCCATTCTTTTATTCCTCTTAAATATCTTTTAACAAACAAGAGAAGGCTAGAAAAATTAAACTAGCCTTCTCTTGTTTGTTAATCTAATGAATCCACCATTTACCAATCTCAATACTAGAACCTGCTGGCATATCACTACCTATTAGATCAAATGTATATTGCATCGCATCTTCCATACCTTTCTTCATAGCCGCCCCATATTCCATTGCTAATGCATGTTCTCCTATATTGGCATCGAAGCTATGCTTGAATGTAACTATATTGTTAGCTGGATTATCTTTACTTGGTGTTAGTACTCTCTCTACATGACAGTCCCCAGGTATAAGTGAATTTGCTTCATCATGTATAACGTTTAACACACATGCTTCCCTATTACGTACAACATTTTTGTACTTACTGTTTAATTTATCGAAAGCTTTTTGTATGTTTAAGAAGCCTATCTTAGATTGAACTGCTCCAGCTCCTTGCACTAAGCTATTTACAGACTTTCTGCCCACTGTTCCTTTATTATCTAAACCTTTGGCGTTAGAGTCATTAGTAAAGCACATACTATTAAAGAAAGTTCTAATCCATTTTCTTTCTGTACCAGCTAGACTATTACTTCTTAGCCATCTTCCTAACATATAAAAGCCATTAGGATAACTAAAGTAGTCATCTATAGCTTTCTGAGCACCCTTTACATCACATTTTAAGTCCTCTGCTAGAGACTCAGCACTAGCTAGATAAATCAGACTATAGTTGAGTATCTTTCCTTTTTGTCTGTACTCTTTTACTAGCTCATTAATCTTAGGACTACATAGCCAAGGTTCTTCTATTAGAAGTCTAAGTACTTCTGGATGTAGATTACTGGCTGCAATCAAATGAATGTCTGCGTTTGGATCATCATAGGGGTTGCCATTAGGATCTAAAGGTCTAGGAATTATACCTAGCTCATAATCCTTAGCGAGTCTATAGATTTTAATTATATTAGGGTCGTTAGATAGTGCGCCTGCTATGCGACCTTCTTGGGCACTGAAGTCACAATTATGGACTGTAAATCCATTAGCGTCAAAAGAATGTGTACCTTCTACTTCTATATCCCATACTTCTTCTTCTCCTATATAATCAACAGCTTTTATCTTGTCATAAAATATATTTGGGTTCAGCAATCTAGAATTATTGCTAACTTTTACAGCTCTCTCTAAACTTACTCTCTTTTCTTTTAGATTGATAAATTCTCCAGGTATACCAGAAGTTTTATCTCTTGAATTTCTTTCTGATATAAAGAAATTCAGTCGATTATTTTTCTCTTTAGTTCTAAACCCTATTAGTTCATGGAATATTTTAATTGACGAAATAGTGGATATACTTAATTCACCACCTTTAAATTTACCATAGTTAGTAGAGCAACCCTTTTCCCTTAGGGTACTTAATATACCTAATTTTAGTAATAGAACTTGTATGTCTTGTAAGAACTTATAGCATTTACTAACTATAGATATAGTTCTTCTATCATACTTTGTTATATAACCGTCGCCTTCAAATAGACCCTTCATAAAAGACCCTATTACATTTAAAGGTGCCGAATATATTTCCATAGGTATTTGTATAGTAGAGCTATTTACTTTAATAGTTTTAAGCCAGCTAGCTAAACCTGTACTTTCTAATCTATAATCTCCTTTTCCTCTGTGAACAAACTTTCTACCGAAATACTTTAATCCCAAGTCAACTAACCATTCTTCTAATTCTTCATAAGAGTCCCCTAAAGAAATTCCTACAGTTCTAGGTACTTCTTTATTGTGGGTAATATTTCCGTCTGCTATAAATAATCCAAGAAATTCAGCAAGGTCTGAGGATATCTCTCTTGAACTTAAAAGGATTTTATTTCCTTCATGTATAGTTCTTCTATTTTCTTCTAGAACCTTTTGACTTCGGCCGCAGGAAAAGCACTTTAGATATCCCCCTCCACTTTTCTGCGTTTCAATAGAGTTACAGTATTTACATATATATTTATAAGTAGGCTTAGTTAATTGAGCTATAGCATTATTTAAAAGCTCATTCTCTTTAAACTTACAGTTACTTCTATCAATAGAATAATTTCCTTTATTCAGAACAATATAGTCATTTTCCTCTATTGCTGATAATTCTTTCCATAAGAAACTACCAGAGTTACATACTAGAAACTTATGGTCTAATGTCGCTTTTATAGAATATCCCAAGTTAGTTGTAACTTTATAAGTAGACTTCAGCCCCTTATTTACTTTAGTTACAACCTTACCAACTCCTTCAGAACAATGAACGTTAGTTCCTATATCTATCTTTGAAATAGGAACTAATCCATTATTAGTAGTTGTAATAAGACTATCTGCGGCTAGGCAACTAGCCCAAAGCATTCCTTTAACTGGCTGGAATACATGCCGCATTGTTATCTCATGATAGTCAGCCATAGTTAGTAATAGATAATAGAATCACTATAAATAAATTCTTCTATAGGAAGAGCTTTAATCTTATGCTTCTTCTGAGATATCTGTTGACAGTTAAATGATTCCTTGCCGCCACTACTCATTCTATCTGTACTAGTACCAGTAGTATTGAAATGGGAATGTACACAACTAGTAACAGGATTAATTAACTCTAGATAATCAGTACCTAATGCCTTAATTAATTTCTTATAGGCAAGTAGGTTATCTATTAGATCAATACCAAACTCTAGTTCATTAATCCATATCTCTTCTTCTAGGTCGCCTTCTTCATCTACCTCATCACTATTATCCTTATCTTCTTTTAATTTACTAAGCGCTTTAATTAATGTCTCACCTTGTAAATTATCTAGTACTATACCTAACTTACTTAACTTATCTTTTAATAACTCAACTAACTTCTTAGGAGAATTAAGAACTTTACTAACTTTCTCTGTTACATAAACCTCAGGAATCATTCCATCTTTGGTCTTCTTTAACTTCTGAAGTACTGGTAAACCTAAATCTTTACATAATCTTAGTTTTCTTTCCTGTAATTCTTTCTCATTAGATACTTTTAATTTCTCTAATAGAATTCTATTAACAGGCATACCCCTATACTCAACTCTAGCTAGGTGATAGTTAACCTCTTGATTAAGATCTATTACCTGACCGCAATCATAGCCTTCTGGATATGGTTGTCTAAGTGTTAGATCTAATAACCCATGTCCTTCTAATAGAAGAGAGTAATGATTACTATCCTTAGGCGCACCTACATCTAATGCTGCATAGATAAGCTGTTCTCTACTTAGATTAGGATTAGACCAATCTGAAGTAGCTTCTATCTTAGATAGATGAATACCAAAGTAATCTCTACATAAAGCCTTATAAGAATTACCCCTCATCTTACTAGATTTGAATCCAGTACAAACACCTAATCTCTGCATTAGAACTAAAGTACAATAAGTACTAGGCATCCATACATCAAATGTACTTTTAATAGCCTTTAAATCATACTTACTATTGAATATATTCTTAGTCAGATCTTCTCTCATGAGTTGATCTATAAGGAGACCTAAGTTCTCTTCTCCTATTAGAAGTACATCTACTATATAAGGAGTCTTGTTACCTATCCAATTAATCTGTATCAATCTAACTCTAGAAGTATGAGGATCTAAAGCAGATGCTCTCTTACCATACTTCTTAGTTAGTGGATATACTTCAGTATCTAGTCCTATTAGATGTAGAGTAGATAGCTTATTAACTAAATACTCTACATCTTCTTTATGAGTTAGATAATAGAAGTCTATTTCTTTGGTTTCAATGAATTGCATTCTTCTATTCTCATTAGCTCTTCTATAGAGTAGCCTTTTAAATTTACTCTATTTAATAAATCCTTTAATTCCTTTCTCATCTTAACCATCTCTTGCATACTCTTTCTACTCAACTGAATCTGTATTGTTAATTCCCATAGTTCTATTCTAGGATCTGTAAACTGCCGCCAAGAGTTATGGGCTACTTCAGGCGATCTACTTAATCTAACTAAAGGGATATCATAGTGCTCTCTTAAGAGATTAATACATTCCCCTTTTATTCTAGAGATGGGATAAGAACCTCGTCCAACTTGTTCAAGTAGAACAAACTCATCTCTTTGATTAATACACAACTTAACTATTGCAGTATCTTTACTTACTCCCCATTTACTAAAGAAGTTTAGATCTGCCTGACAAACAAGATTAATTATTACTCCATATGATCTTTGAATATCCTCAAAGACCATAGCATTACCACCCTCTTCCTTAATTCTATTTAGTTCCTTTAAATCTCTAAACCTAATATTCTCATTCAGATTTACATAATCTATCAATCTCATGTTTTTCTAAACCTACTTCTTCAAGTAAATTTTTTAATTCTTTCCTAACTTTCATACTCTCTAACATAGCAGGTCTTGTTAGATATATATATTCAGTAAGGTCATAAGAATGGAATCCTAATTTATGAAAGTTGGTTCTTATCTTAATTACTGGTATGTTGAAATGTTCCATGAGAATCCTAAGTAACTCTTGAGTGCCTTCATAATTAAGAATAATTCCATCTTTATTAACAAGATAGATTTCTTTCTCATAATCCATCTGATACTTTACGACAATCACATCATTCTCTAAATTCTTATTAGAAGTACTAAAGAATTTAAGATTAGAGTAGCAGATTAATTTAGCTAACTCTTCTAATGATTTAACTATTTGTTTTTCCATTACCATATATAGATAGTCCTACCGTATGGGGCTTTAATACTGTCATTAGTAGCCGCCCATACTACCTTCTTTAAATTAAAATCCCCAAAGTATCCTTCCATATCAGTCATATAAACTATTACATCTATCTTTTCTCCTAGAAGATACTTAATAGCGGGTACAAAATCAGTACCTCCTCCTCCTTTAGGTTCTATCTTATTACTAGCTATTAACTTTGTTAGTAAGCCATTCTTATAAGGAACATCATAAGAAGCACATACTCTATCATCTGCATACACTAACTTAATATCAACCCTACATTGCTTCTGAATAGCATCTACTTCATGAGAGAATCTAGTAAGTATTCCTTCATCAATAGAACCAGAAGTATCTATTACTATTCCTAATCTTTTATTATTAGGTTCTCTAATATTATTAGGAGTAATAATAGGACTATATCCTTCTAGAGCTATCATTCTTTTACTAGGGCGCAGGTAATCATCTATCCTTCTATCAGTAAACTGACTTAAGAGGAATCTTCTTAAGATAGGTTCCCATTTAGTATGGACTACATAGTTTTCTCTAATCTTTCTAAATATAGGATTAGTAGAAGATATGCCCGCCATCTTCCCTTGCCATATTAACTCTCTAGTAGTATCACTAGATTCTATGAAGTCTTTAATAGAAGGATCTATTTCATCTAGAGAATATCTATCTAATCCTTCTGAATCTTCTAAGTCTCCCTCTCCCATTAACTCTTCTAACTTTTCTTTATTTGCTTCTGATTGGTTAATTAAATAGTTATATAAACTATCTGTACTCCAATCAGATATATCTTTACTAACTCCATACTCCTTAATAACTTTATCTAAAGTGAGTGCATCTTTAGGAAGACATATAGAACCCATGCCTTCTATAATTCCATTAATGATACAGTCCCCAGCAATATTAAATATCTTCATATTCCCATTAACTAATCTATTAAACCTAGGAATATGATTAAGTGCTATATGTAGTGCTTCATGAAGAATAATAGCAGGCTGCTCTTTATCTGCTTCATAAAAGAAAAAGTCATCTCCTATAAAGATGACCTTTCCATCAGTAGAAGCAACCATATTCTTATCTACTAGTATTCTAGGAGTCCATAAGATAATGGAACTTAAATCAGAATATCTAGTAATTAGTTTAATGACTGCCTCTTCTACTACTTTCTCTTTATTTACATCAGCTAACTCTTTCAAATTCTTCATACTCTTCACTACTAACAAACCTATCTGCATATGTAGGATGATTATCTACCATTCTTTCTAAAAGAAGATTCATACCTAACTTGCTAACTTCTTTTCTACTAGTCTTAGTATCAGTTTTAATCTGATTAAGAACAGTAAAGATAATAGTTGCTAGTTTATAATGTTCTTCTTTAGAAGAGAAACCTACTACTCCATAAGCTAGGGTATAAAGTGCTGTGATACTGTTAATATCCTTTAGCTTTTCAGTTAGTTTAGTTTTGTGTCCATCTGCTAAAAGAAATAGGTCTTCTATATCAGGCAATAAGTTAGCTTCTAGAATAACTTTCATCAATTCAGCAGTAACTATATTACCTACCCTTCCCCTAATAAGATATTCAATCACAGTCATATCTTTTTCGTTCTTTAAAATATCAGAACATACTGAATAAGAACGAGGACTTGGAACTATTAAATTATCACTATTAGATTTATTAGTTCCTTTTAGATCACTACTATTAATTAGTTGAGGGTGCCTCTTTATAAAACTAATTATTGAAGGATGTATTCCATAAGGAACAGCATAATCTTCTATCCATTCTTCAGAACTACAGATAACATTTAGATGGGTAAATCTATCAGCTAATGCGGCACTCATCATATCTGTACCAGCATCATCCCAATTACTAGCAGCTACAATACTCCATTCTTCTGGTAGTGTATAGGTGTCACCTAGACATCTATCTAGAATGAGTTGTAATGCGGCATTCTGTACTCTTATATCTCCTCTATTTAATTCATCAAAGAATAATATTCCTTTACTATTCTTCTTTCTAGGAAGAAATGAAGGAGGATAACATACTGCTAACTTATTCTCATGGTCTGGAATAAAGAAACCTCTTAAATCTTCTGGACTTAATTGAGGTAATCGCACATCTACTAACTCTAGATCATTATCCTTAGCATACTGGGCTACTATCTGGCTCTTTCCAATACCAGGAGATCCCATAAGCATAAGAGGACTCTTAATCTTATACATTGTATCTATACACTTCTTAGCTTGTCTGATAGTAATAGCATCTGCATTTAAAGTCATACTTTTCTCCTTACATAGTTAATAAAATAGGCGGCTAGATTAACTATTTAATCTTCATATAAATAGTCATCATTGTATAATCCTTCTTCTTCATAAAAAGGATTAACTTTATCTAACTCTTCTTGGGTTAATTTTTCATCTGAGATAATCTTATCTACTAAGTAAGATATATCAGAGGTTTCTTCTAATTCTTTTTCATCTGCTAATAAATCATAGTAGTCCATATTATCAGCTACTATTTCATGCTTACTTCTAAAAGTCATTAGATGCCATAGACTCCATCTCTCTTTAAATCTCTTATCTCTTTTAGACTGCTCTATCTCTTCTTCTGATGGATTATTGCTTAAAGGAACATCTAAATATTCCATACAAGAATCTCCATCATCTCCAGCAGTACTATAAGAATAAGTAATCTCTCCTTTGCTAGATTTAGCTGGACTGAATACTCTAAATATATTAAAGGTGCCTAAAAGAACTTTTAAGAAACTACTTGACTTTTCTCTATTTGATTCTTCATTATCATCATCGTATTCTTCAAATGATATTCTCTCTCCTTTTTCATTATAATTACAGCTAATCCAGGTTCCTTTCTTTGCCCACTCATCATATTCATAATCAGAAGAATCTCTACTCCATCTACCTTTCTTATGTTTTCCCATATTAACTACTCAAATATATTTCTCTATGCTTCTCTAACCAATCAGCAATATCTGAGAACTTAAATTTCCCACTATCATTCATTTCGCTTAAAACTAGCATTACCTTATTGCTATATTTAGGTTTATCTGTTCCCCATAAAATAGCATCACTATCTAATCCGAAATAACTTCTTATATTAGTAGGGGGAAATGAATTATTCCATATTACTTCCTCTTCTGTAATTATTCCTTGTTGGATACAAACTAAACAAGCCACTCCTAGACAACAATATGACTTTTTATTAGGCTTACCTAATTGATTCCTTATTTGTTTATATCTTTTACTTCTTAAGAATTCTAACCAGTTATCAAATAATAAGTTATTCATTTATTAGTAGCTCTATTAGCTAAAGTTTTCAATAAAATAGGCGGCTAAATTAGCCGCCTAAGTAGTAATTAATTCATTTAGTATCTATGCTACTTCTAGCATATTTAATACTTCTTTAGTAACATAAATCGTTACTGGAACTAGTTCACTATCTACTGGAATCTGAGTATTAGTTTTCATTTGAGCTACATTAATACTGATTCTTGATCTACCTTTAGTCTGAACTATACCTGTTCTAATAGTGCCATTCCTATTAAACAATAATAGATCTCCTTTCTTTATACTTTGTTCTTGTCTTTCCATTAGAAATATTTACCAATCTCTTTTAATAAGTTTTCCCTTTCTATCTCTCCTTGATTAATAGGAATTCCACCTTCTGAAACTCCTATATATCCTTCTGACTCAATACTTAATTCGTTATGTTCAGGCGGAAGAATAGAAACTATCGCATCTAATTCTACAGCACCTTTCTCATTAAGGGAAGTACTTTCTAAATATTTATCACTGATAGGATATAGTTTATTGCCACTAGTAAGTTCTTGTACTCTTCCATAATCGTTAGATGATAATCTATTACTAGTAATAGGATTAGAAGCATATACACCAGGATTAATAGCTTGATTTACTTTTATTAGTACATTATCTATATTCCTAATTATGTCTAATGCTTCTTCTCTTTTCTTTAGTAACTCTCCTACTGACATTGATTCATAACTAGAACTTCTAGGCCGCCTGGATCTCTTCTTCTGTTCCGTCATATTCTTCTATGTATTCTTCATCATACAACTTAGTTCTAATACTCTCTATTAAAGTAGGCTCCTTAGATAAAGCTTCTTTAAATGTTTCTAGACCTTGAGTTCTAAGTGAGCCGTACTGGAAGTAACTGCCCGTCTTAATAATAATATCTCTATCTATAGCTGTATCTACTAAGTCACTAAACCAATCTATTCCAGCTACCCATTCACCATCACTATTCTTATATGGAAATAGAATAGTCAACTCTCTACTAATAAACGGTCTAGAACATTTATTCTTAGCCGCTTTTAACTCAACTGTAATACCTACATCTTTACCATCTTTCTTAATAGGTTTCCCTCTCTTAGTTTCTAATCTAGTAGAAGCATAGTATTTTAAACTATTACCTCCACTAGTACTAGTACTAGGCCCATACATATTCATTGAGGCACGTAATTGATTAATGTATAACACTGAGCATTTACTCTTACCACAATAACTAACTACTTGCGGTGTTACTGCCGACATATATCTAGCTAATAATGCCATAGTAGATTCATCTACACCCTTCTCCATAATAACTTTAGGAACTAGACTAGCTACTGAATCTACTACTACAAAAGATACATATCCACAGCTAGTTAATGTTCTAAGGGCTTCTAAATTTTCCTCAGCATTCTTACCTTGGATAATAATTAAACTATCTATATCTACTCCCAACATGGCAGCATATTTAGTATCTAAAGCGAACTCTGCATCTATATAAGCACATATTTTTCCTTGTCTTTGGAAAGAAGCAACTATAGTTTGTGCAATAGTAGACTTAGCAGATGATTCCGGCCCATATAATTCTATTAATCTACTTTCAGCAACACCTTTTCCTAAGACTTCATCAAGAGATAAACATCCTGTAGATATAAATTTAATATCCTCTATCTTTCTTTTCTTACCATAATAACTATCACCATATTTCTTAGTTAAGATACTATCTAACAGTTTCAATTTATCTTCATTAGATAGATTTTCTTCTTGGCTGATATCTTCAGTAGATTGTTTCTTAGGCGGCATTAGATTCTTCTATCCCTAATATTTCATTAAATATATTTAGATCCATAGTTACTATACTCTTATTAGTAACTGCATCAGTAGTAATAAATATATCTATTCTCTGCCATCTACCTTTCTCCCACTCTTCTTTCTTTGGGCCTAATATATTCTTACCATTTAATCTACTCTTATGTTCTATTCTATATTCCCTATCACCTATCCTAATTACCCCATCCCCTTTCTCGTATCTAGCTCCACTAGCTAATGTTGATCTAGCTCCTATCTTCTCTATTATTCTATTCTCTATCTTTCTACCTTCTCTATTACTCTTTACTCCTCTCTTATGTTCACTACTAGAAATTAATTGCCTTCTTTCTTCTCTCAATCTCTCTCTACTTTCTTTAGTGACTTTTAAATAATATGGATGCTTTCTATAACTTAATTCCTCCTTTGTTGATATAGGTGAATATCTAAATGGATGACTTTCATTATTAGCTCCACATTTACTACAAGATATTTCATACAATGCACAATTCTCTCTATAAGCTATAGGACAGTGAATAAATAATTCACTCACAGTTATCACTCTCTCCTTTCATATACTTACTTAAACCATTATTAATTATTAACTATGGATCTTTCCTTATCCTATTCTTTAGGTTTGTCTGTTAAGTATTCTAGATCTCCATCTTCTAACTCAACCCTAGAAGATGAAGTATCTTTTATAGAGAAGACCCTATTTCTTACTATCCCTAATAGTAAATTACATAAATCTACTTTCAATCTAATTCCATCGGCTACTACTAATATTGATCTCTTATCTATAGGTATAAACTATGTAAGAAATCTCTTTATCAAAAGTACTGAATTAATTAGATGTCAAATGCCCGCTAATACTATAGGAACAAACTCTTTAGATATAACATCTAAAATAATATTCCTGGATAATGGATCTGTTAATACTATAGTAAGTAAAACTCCCCCTTTTAATTTAACTATCCAAAACAAAGGGTCTATAGATACTAATATTCAATTAGTAATATTAGGTCTCTAGAAATTCCCTTAATACTAAGCCTATATATACACCTACTACTCTTCTATCCTCTATAATCTCAAACTCATATAAAGAATATTCCTCTGGAATTGATAGGGGTAATATAACAGTTTCATCTGGGAACAATTTTGCTTTATTTATTTGAAAGTAATCTGAATATATAGTAATAGGTTCTCTATAGGTATTAGTTATAGTTCTAATTACATCTCTTTTCTGTTCCATATTCGCTTTAATTTCCCTAATAGTTCCTCTATGAAAGAACTATTATTAGCTTTAAATTCATCTAACTCTTTTCCTTCTCTCATTAGTATTGAATAGTCTATTACTATTAAATCATCTATTGAATTTACTTCTTCTTTTAGAGAATAAACAGCTAAGTTAGTAGTATCACCTCTATAAGCATTATGAAATATATCCCATTCCCTATTATGCCTATTAGGGCCTGTCCAGGTAAGACTATAACTTATAGCTTTAGTTAATTTATCTCTATCACAAGTCTTTAAAAGATAATTTTCTAGTAGATGAATCTTGATTGGGCATTTATAAGACTGGAACCATCCATTCTCAAGAGCTTTTAGATAAGTAAATCCTTTATTTCTTTTTGACATTCTTACCTCTTACTTCATAATTACTGTAATATACTCTTTTACATTCAGGACATGACCAATTTCCATTAACTAATACTTCTATACTTCTTGTATTACAACTAGGACATATACCTTTATTCAATATATTTAACAGTGAATAGTTTCTCTCTCTTCTATTTAATTCATTAATTAAATCTTGTTCCATATATCTCCTATCTAATAGATTCCTAATGAATACTACACTAGGAATCTATCTATTTAATATCTAACTTCTATCTAGAAACTCATGTTCAGATAAAATATTAGGTTCATCTATTACATCTAATAAATAACCCCATATCTTATCTGAGTTAGCTAGACTTTTTAACCATTTATAAACTAGCAATCTATAGTTAATATGTCCACCATTTCTAACCCTAGTACGGATAGTGTAATTAAACTTATCCATATCACCATAGAATCTATAGAAAGTACAATGAGCAAATGGTAGTAGATATCTACCATATTCCATTACTATCCTGTCATCTATTCCTTGATTACTAGCCTTACTAACCCAATCTTTTATTCTTTTATAGGTATTGTTTAGTCTATCTGTATACCACTTTCTAAAAGCAGGATTACCTTGAGTATAAGCAGGCAATAGATAACATAAACTCTCTTCCCTACGTAATTCATTTAAGAAATTAACGTTATTGTTATATAGAGGTATGAATTTATTTAGACTCCTATGTCTAACTAAATCTCTTAAAGAACCCATATCAGCCATACCATCTATAGCAATAGCGCCGCTTATTCCTATATCTCCCATAGTGTTGTATTGACTATAAGAAGAAAATAATATCTCGCTTAATTCTTTAAGAAGCGCGTCTTCATTTCTCCCATCAACATAGTCATCTATATCAGGAAAGTCTATTGGATTATCTAGTAAATGTAGCTTCTCTAATAGATCATTATGTGTACCGTTCCAACTAGTGTAAACATTAGGAGATGTAACTAGGCTCCACATATCTTCTACAAATAAAGATACATTAAAGTTATCTTTTCTATGTCCCCTAAGAACTTCTATTAGTTGATAAACTACTTCTTCTTCAAAGTAAACTGGATCTGTATGTCTAATAAGTACATCACCTTCAGGTACATACCCTAACTTACTTAATTCCTCATTACCTTTTAGTAGATCTAGTAACATTTCACCTATTTGTCTTTCTACATAGCTACTAGATCCCTTACATTGTCTTATGTAAGTAGACCAATTACGCAATGACATAAGAGCAGCAAAAGAACTATTAGCTCCTATAGGTAATAGGAATCTACTACAGTCTAAACTTCTAGAATTTAATACTCCCCTTGTACTAGATAGGTTTCTATCAATAGAGAACATATCTGCTAGGTGATCTTTAGTTACTTCAATACTTTCTGTATAGTTCTCTATACTCTCCCTCATTATGGAATCGTATTCTAGTTCTAATTCAGTAGAATTATTATTCTTAAGATAGTTAAACAGAGATACATCCCAAGCCGCCCATTTAGCTTTACTAAAGTCTTGATATCTACTACTTCTCTGTTGACCAGCTACGCAGTAATTAGTATAGAAGAATCTATCAGCTACAAATCCCGGCACCTCTTCTATACAAACTAAAACATTACCTAAATCTGCTACCGAACTATGACCATAGTTATGAACTATAGTCCTCATAGAATTTGTAAATTTACCTTTAGCTAATACATCACCAGCTATATCTGCAATAGAAAGATCACTTCTACTATATCTAGCTGCCAGATAAGCCATGTAAGTAGCTCTCTTTAGTTCAGGTATCTCATTGTTATATAGAATAGTTAATACCCTGATGCCACTAATTCTATCTTCAATAGAAGCAATACCTAGTTCTCTATTGTAATTGTAGATGTATCTATCCATTGTTTGTTTACCTGTATATTGAAATGTATTAGGCGGCACAACTAGCCGCCTAATCTAATTATTTATACCAATCAGTAGTCAGCTTCAGAATATATTTACCCTCATCTTCTTTTTTGTAATCATGCCTTCCTATTAATTTACCTTCTACTGATTTGATTCTGTAATAAAACCATTCTTCTTCTGAGTAATTGTTGCCTTTAACTAGAGGGTTAGGCATCCATGTTAAATCAAATTTGTTATGGAAATATCTAAGATACTTATCTTCCCCACTTCTATAGCAAGTTACTACATAGTCTCCTTCTATATAGCTCTTACCCTCTATTTCTATCTTAGTAAGTTCTTGTTTATCTTTAGAAAAATCTCTAGATATCAGAATACTCATTTGATGTAATCCACTCTCAACTAAGAGAGATTGCTCTAGATTCCTTACATAAGATCTATGTCCTAATTTGACTTCATGTAGGGGTTTCTTCTCTAGAATAGAGTTTAGTAATTCAAAGATAGGTAAATTTATCTCCTTTCTCCTATCGAAATCTAAAGGAGATGATAACTTTATTCTTCTTCCCATTCTAAAGGCTCTCCATTTTCATCCAAAAAGTAAGCTTGAGCTCCATATCTATCTATTAATTCATCTTGTTCAGATAAAGGATAGTCTATATTTATATCTTCTGCTAGATCTTTTTCTTCCCAATTTCTGATATGGGGTCTTCCTTTCTCCCTGTTTAGGAAGGTTTCCCAATCTTCATTCTCATCTAACTCATAGGTATCTATCTCTTCTACACAGTCATATATGTCATCCCCTGCTGTTACATAGGAATAAGTATGCCTTCTTTCAATTAATCCTTCTTCTGTTACTTCTACTTTAGGATATCTTTGAGGAGTAAATTTCATATCTGCCTTAAAGCTATTCTTTTTAAATATCCACTCTCTAAATCTCAAAAGAAAACCTTTACTTTCTCTATCACTACCCAAGTCAGCATGTTCGTATCCCATTAAGTTTCCATCTTGGTCATAATCGCATCTGACAAAACCACTCCCATTAGGTTCATCATACTCGTGCTCATCTGATCTACTGCTCCACCATCTACCTGTTTTATTTCTTCCCATAAATTTAATCCACTACTTCAAACTTATAATTCTTATTATTTCCGATTATCTTGACTTCTATTTTTCCTTTGGGGATAACTTCAATATCTAATGCAACTTGGTTATTAAGAGACCATGCTATATATAATCGGTTATAGTAATATTTTTTCCAATTACTATGATGAAATATTATATAGTCCCCTTCTAAATAGAATTGTCCAGGTTTACTTTCTTCTACTTTCTCCTCCCTATCAAAATTTTCATCCCTAAACATATGGAAGCATATATTATGAAATCCACTTTTAATAAGTAGCGCTTGCTCTATCTTTCTATGAGAAGTAATATTAATTAATCCATTAGCAGAAAGAGATTTTAATAATTCTGCTATTTTATTTGTTATATCTTCATTTGTTAATTCCATTTGACTATCCTTAGTTAAATTATCTCCTTATTAAAACAGGCGGCATAACTAGCCGCCTGTTTTAATATTTATTTAACTTTTAAATTACTTTAATTATTGACTTATTAATAATATTTGTGGTAGACTCAGCCATCTACTTTATAGAGATGGTCTATTTTTCATTGCTCCTCCCCCTAATTGGTAATCTAGATGAGCCGTTGCTTATAGTAACCTCCTTCCCCTCCCCCAGTTTCTTTCCTCCTCAATAAGACTTTCACCTGATTAAGGTTACTAACTTATTTCAACGAAGTAATTCTCGCGTGGGGGTCGCGGTACAAGTAAAGGCTTGCGCCCTCGGTATCAAATCCCTGTTAGAAAAACTTTTAATTAGAAACTATTAGAATAACTAGTAAACACAAACTTTTATGTATTTGTTTAATCTCATCTTTTACTTTTAGGGTTTGAAACTCACTTGTAGAGTTTTACTATGAAGTATCCGTATCACTGAGTCACCACCTGTCGATTTAATCTAGAGGATGGGTTTGTCCCATCTTAAATTAAGGACAGGAACCTATTATTTCATAAGTCAATCACTACTTACTCCATAATAGATTACTAGGGCTACGATATCTGTTTTCTTAGATATATATGTAGCAAAGGGAGTCACAATATACTATAATCCAATCATATTTATGAGGTAAAAGTCAATGTCTAATGTTACTTTTTCTGATATTGAGAAAGATAGATTTCTAGAATTAATGTCTATGACTGGAGCAGATATTAAACATATGAACTCCTATGAGAAAGAAGAGTTAGCTAAGGAGTTAAGTGTATACATAGCTTACTTTAATAAGAGAGGGCGGCATAATTTTACAAAGCTTTTCTTTTCTTCTGCAATAGGTAAATTAGCCGCCCTTAATGGAATACTAACTAACTTTCGTACCTACTGAGAATGTGTTGAATAATAGGATGCCTTACTACATCATTTCTATTAAACCTAACTATTCCTATATCATCCAACCCGCCTAATCTATTTATTGCATCTAATAATCCATCACTATATCTACTAGTATCCCTTTGAGAATGGTCACCACATAATACCATCTTAGAACCATAACTAATTCTAGTAAGAATAGTCTTAATCATATGGGGGCTGCATGATTGACACTCATCACAGATGATAAATCTATTAGCAAAGCTTCTACCTCTTACCATAGCTATAGGAAGTACTTCAATCTTACCTGTTTCTACTAGATATTTAGCTTGCCCCTCACCCATGAATTGTATTAGAGAATCTAATACTGGATAAGCAAGAGGCGCTACCTTATCGGATAACATTCCAGGTAGCGCCCCCAAGGACTTCTCTTCTTCCATTCCTACATTAGCTCGCAGGTAGATTATTTTCTCTATATCTGAGTTACTATTATTAATTAATCGACACCCTTCATATAAAGCTAATAAACTCCTCCCTGTACCAGCAGGGCCTATCCCAATAGTAATTAGATTGTTCTTAATACTATGTACATATCTCTCCTGATTAGCATTCTGCGGTCTAATTAGCACAGTAGTTTGTATCTTTCCTACTGCCTGATTCGTTGCTTCACTCGCAGTCTGAACCTTTCTTTTATTTCTCATAGTAGAAACATACCCAGTAAGTATGCTATTTACTCTAGTAGAGTATATGAGAAATTAGTATTCAATAAGATAGATATATAAATTATATATGACTCAAATAATTAAACGAAGTCAGACTAACCAACCTTTGACCTGCGCCATCTATGACAGTAATCTAGATGCGGTTACTGAACGCTCAAACCATACTGGAACACAACCAGCATCTACTATTTATGATCTAGAAGATGTAGTTCATGAATTCTCTTTTATCACTGATCTAGAAGAATGCTGTGAAACTTTAACTACTGAATTAGATACTTTAAGAGATGATATTTTTGGTGAAGGTGAACTTAATTCTCTTATTACTACACTTAGAAATGAGATACTAGCTGATATAGCTGATATAGTAGCTGATATAGCTGATCTAGAAGATAGAGCTACTGATTTAGAAGCTAGTGTAACCACTCTAACTAATAGTCTTGCTGCAATTAATCAAGCTATTACTTCTTTAGGTGCCATTAAAGCTAATCTAGACAGTCCAACATTCGTTGGTATACCTAAAGCACCAACTCCTCCATCTACCAGCAATGATACTACTATTGCTACTACAGCATTTGTTAAAGCAGTATCAGTTCCATTAGGAACAATACTTCCTTACGCTGCTAGTGGTGCCCCAGATACTAATTGGCTTATTGCTAATGGTCAAGCTGTTAGTAGAACTAGTTATGCCGCCTTATTTACTTTAATCGGTACTACTTATGGTACTGGAGATGGTAGTACAACTTTTAATCTACCTAATCTTTCTTATAGAGTTCCAATGGGAACAGGTAATAGTGGTACTACTACTTATACTCTAGGTATGCAAGGTGGTGCAGAGAAACATACCCTTACTACTAATGAGATGCCTAGCCATGTCCACACTGGTAGCACTACATCAAATGGAGATCATGGACACACAGTAATAGATCCAGGACATACCCATCAAATCAATCCTGCTGCTACTACAGATGACACCCAAGGGCCTGGGAACTTTCTAGTTAATAATACAGATAGAGGTTATAACAATACTATTAGACAAGATGCTATATTACCTTCTAATACAGGAATAGCTATAGGTTTGAATGGAACCCATACTCACTTTCTAGATGTAGCTAGTACTGGAGGTAATCAAAGTCATAATAATATGCAACCATTCTTAGTTATTAATTTTATAATTAAAGTATTGTGATTATTGTCTTTAGTAGGGAGCTAGCTCCCTACTATTTCTCTAAATAAGATCTTTAATATTTAATATATCTACTACTTTATTGAAGATTATTTCTCCAACGATATGCTTGAAATAATCTATACTGTTTTTATTTCTAAAGTGTCTAGTATCTTCCTCACTCACTCCTCTATACTTAAGAATTCCATAAGCGGCTAATTTCGGAGAGAGATCCATTCCACATCCAGTAAGGAATATCCAACCCTCATCTTTATATTCCAGTACTCCTAATCCTATACTCATAGCTATATCTAGATCAGGTTCTCTATTGTTATATCTCCATACTACATTCCAATAAACTTCATCTGGTTCCCATTCAGCATTCTCTATTTCTTCTATAAGACTTTCTAGTTGTAATATCTCTTCACTATCTTCACCTAGATAATCTATCTTATCTCTTAATTCTTCTATTCGATTATCCCTATCTTCTTCTGTAAGATAATCTCCACTAGTAGTTACATACCAACCACTAATAATATTCAATTCATCATAATTGATCTCTTCCCAATCTATATCCCATATATCTCTTTCATAGTTATATATAGGTAATCTAGCTAATATATTAGTTTCGTTCTCTTTCTTTAGAAGCTTATATATTTCTTCTAATAGTTCCCTACTGTATTCAGTCTGAGCATATTCTCTTAAGGAGTAATACTCTCTATCTAATATAGTTGACATAGTTAGTTAGATTATTAGTTCATTAAATAAGGCGGCTAGATTAGCCGCCTTATCTGTTAAATGTGTAACTACTATGCTGCAAATAGTTCTTCTGTTTCTTCTGGAGCTAGTCTCCATCCTTGAACATCAGTACTTCTTCTAGTACCTTTCTTCATATGGCAAATAGAAGAACTATTCTTTCCTGTACCACTAGGATTCTCTCCCCAAATATCTTTACATAAAGCATTATAATCAATGACTTTAACTAAAGCACCTGAAGGACTAATTAAACTAACCTCAGTGGCATTTGGATTAGTATATCCTTTAGTAGTTGGACTACTACCTTTGGGATAATATACTATGCGGGCACCATCTTCTGCCTTAAATACTTGAGGAAGATTAACATCTCTCAATTCATCTTTGATTAAATCAATAATCAATTCAGCAGTATTGTTAGTCATAGTTAAATTAAATAGTAGTTACAGTAAATTACATTCTAGATATAGAATGTAGGAATCCTTAGGAGTTGAACCTAATTAACGAGCCGCCTCTGATTCCACGAATCTAGTTATGCTAGCTAAGTCCTTACAATAACCTACTAAGTAATCTAATAGCTCATCTAACTCCTCAAAACTATCACTGTTACATATACAGTAATTACTAAAGTAAATATATCCTGTCCATATACTCTGATGTATTGTGTTTTCTATCCTAACAGAAAACTTTACTTGGAGAGGATCTAAACTATCTCTACCCTCTATTACAATGTAATCATTATACAAATCATTCTCTCTTATTTGCCAATCTAATAAAGAAAAACACTTCTGTATATTTGGTAAGTTATCTTTAACTCCATCTAATGCTTTGTTATAATCCCTTTCTCTATTATGACTCTTAGCATATCTAAGTGCATGTTGTAATTCACTAATTAGTTTATTTGCTTGGCTCAACTCTTCACGAGTAGTTTGGTCACTGAAGTTATCAATGCCTAATATCTTTAACTTCTCAATTGCTTCTTCAAGATTCATGATTATTTTTCCTTAATTAATGAAGCTAGGCGGCTAATCTAGCCGCCTAAATTATCTAATCTTCTACAGTAGAGTAATCACTTCTAGTAGTAAATGATTCTGCTGCACTATAGTTTCCTTTCTGAGATCTTAGTTTAACTGTATCTCGACTAAGATTTTTGAAGGTAGCTTCTGTACTCTCAGCACTAGCATAATTAGTAGCAATAACATTCTTAATACCCATATTACGGGCTTCTGTTTTACCTAATTCACTAACACCTAAATAATTAACCACCCAGTTGTATTTATCTACTTGATGATTGATTACCTCATTAACTCTCTGTATTGTATTCTCACTAGAGTTATTCTCCCCATCAGTCATCACAGTAATAACTACTGTAGCTGGTCTATCTTCTTCTCTTAAAGAGGCTAAATACTTACCAGTCTTATCAAAGAAGTAGATTATGGCATCATATAAGGCTGTACTACCTCTTGGTCGATATCCAGTAATCTTACTTACCTCTTTAAGATTAGCATTCTCTACTAGATATTCATGTTGTCCTGGTTCATCAAACTGCATGATGGAAATAATAGCTTCTCCATCAGCTTTCTTTTGCTCTTCTATATAACCATTCAAACTTTCTACTAGTTCGGGCCCAATACTATGCATAGAATATGAACGATCTAGTATTAAACCAATGTAAGTTGAGTTAGGATTAGTCATCTTTTTTTCTCTTTAAGAAATGGAACTCTGATGAACAAACTAAAGATATCTTTTACAACATGATATCCACAAGTAGGGTCTCTAACCCTTCTATACCAGTCAATATTTATCCAATATCTACCCATCTCTACGTCCCAGTACATTTCTTTATTAATCTCACATGTACTAGAAAAATAATATCTAGTACACTCTTCTACCATATTTATCTCTAATATCTAAGTTATCTTTTAGAGAATCTTCTTCTACTACATAGCCCCCTGTAATATCTAGAACTATGTTCCATAGATATATATTACAGTTAATGCCTTTGTAGCTAGCTAAATAGACCCCGCTAGGTAATCTATTTAAAATAACATTACTAGAAATAATTCTAGAATCTATATCTCTTTCTCCTAATGGATCTAATAGATTATCTATTTGAGTCTCTAAAGATCCATATAAATATATATGAGGACAAGCATAAAAGGTTGTCCTCTCTTTAGAAGAAAGTAATTCCTGTTCTTCTGGATGACACAATATGATAGTACTAGTAATCGTCGTCTCCATATCCTAACTCTCTTAATACCTCTTCACTTATCTCTTCACCTTCAGCATTAAACCAATCTCCATAACCTATCTCTATATCAGTAGATAGATCTTCCCCATATTTATATTTCTTTAAATCATCAGCCCATCCTATTTCTTCTGCCTCTTCAACTATCTCAGGCATTCTATTGGTCTTTCTCTCTTCATACCACATTGATATGACTTCTTCTGGAACTTCAATAAGTTCCTCTGATAGAACTTCTCCCCTATTTAAATAAGTAGTCTTACTAACTAGTCGAGTGTTCTCATTCATCTTACCTAGTGAATCTAATATATTATCTAGATTCTGACTCTCTGTTATATCAGTATAAGTATTATCTTTAGGACGCTTAGACTGAATTATGAAACTACCAATTGCTCGCAATACATTGAACATAATTTTTATGTTAGATTTTAGGTGTTCCTAGAATTAACATCTTTCCTCTAGTTAAGGAAGCTATCTTTCTAGGTTGATTGTTAACAAATATCCAAAGATCACATTCTTCTATTCCCGCACCTATATTCATCCAATCATTTCCTTCTAGAACAGAACTAGTACTCTTCAACATCTCTAACTCTCTCTTCAACTTTTCAATTTCTAACTTCAACTCGTCTGTCTCTTTTGCTTTTACTACTTGCATATTATTTAATTACTTGTTCTATAGCTGCTGGTTGGTTTGATAGGGGACACTTTAAACTATTCTCCCAAATAGTTAATCCTCTATTAGCTAATACATAAATTAGTATTACGGCGGTCAGAACAACTCCCCATTTAGTCTGTCCCATTTCTTTTTCTTTCCTTGTTTAATTTACGTTTCATTTTCTTTTCACCAGGAGCTACTTGTTTAAAAGAATTCTTATCAAATCCTTTAGATAGTAATATCACCTGATCATCACCAGTCGTAGGACATGCCCACTCTTTTGTATTAAGAACTCCTCCTATAAACATAGAAAGTTCTTGATAGGCCTGTCTACCATTCATATAATTTGGAAATCCTATCTCCTTTAAGGATTCAGGATTAGCTATCATAGAATGTCCAGATATATAAACAAATATTGGGGCTTCTATGTCTGCAAAGATTTGATTACTTATCTTTATTCCTAGATTATTTTCTTGAAAGTTATCTATCTTTTTCACAGAAATATTTAATCTAGAAATATAGTTCTCTTTATCATCTAGAAAACTATCTAAATCTTCATCAGATATAATCTCCCTATATCTATTTAGTAATCTAGATATCTGATCGCCAGTGCATCTATATTCTTCAGCTATTTTGTAACAGGGATATAACCGACCACAGAATCCTATTACTCCAGGAGATACAATAAAATCAGATTTACCTATTCTTCCTTTAGGCATATTCTTTATATACCTATTTATCTCTTCTAGGTATATAGGATTGGTCAGAGTTGTAGATACATAGCGTTCTTTTCTTTCATAAACTATTTCACTATCAATACCTACTTCTTTTACTACTCCATCATAATAATCGGAGTACTTACTAATAATCCTAATAGCCCGCCTCCTTTAATACCTTATCTACATATTTCACATCCCATATATCTAGAAAGACAGCTATCTTAGATACTATAAACTCTCTAGGAATATCTTCTCTTAGCTTGTAGTCTATCTTTTCTAAAGCTTGTAGAGATAATTTAATAGCCTCCTCTACTTCTAGTTCATATATCAAACACTCTCCCATTAAGGCTCCTTTATTCCAATACCATCTTTAAATATTTCTATACTTAATAGTTCTTCTTTAAATATGTAATCATTAATAAATCTAGCTTCTATATATATAGAAGGCGGCTTAGTAATTCTAATATCTATTTCCTTTAGAAAGGAGGTAACCATTAATGAAAATAGAATAACACTTCTAACATATCCATAATTAACTTCTCCATTAGGAAGAAGACTATATCTATCTATAGGAACTCTAATAGAGAATAAGTAATCATATAACATACATTCCCAATCTTCTCTATTAGCTATAGAGACCCAATCATTAATACCTATCCATAAGCTTTCCTGATTGAGTCTATTCATCTCTTCTCTCCAGTTAGAACTACTAAACCATAGTTCATCTAAGTAATCTGGTAGATGCATAAAACATTCTCTTAATCAAGGGGCATATCTACTATATTCCCTTCTCCATTAACCAACACTACCCTAGCTAATAATCCAGTATTATGTGCATAGTAGTCAGTGCAGATTGTGTCATTAGGATGAGCTACTTTCTTATAGACTGCTATATATCTTAAGTCTCTACCTATAAGAAAGAACTCTACATAGTTAGTAGCTTCTTTTCTAGCCGTCCAATAATTACCTGCGCCTTTACTACCAGCAAACTTCTGTCCTATATAACTACCTGTATTCAAGTATCCTTCTCCGTTATATAGACATACTATCCAGGTATTCTTTTCTTCTTCTTGAGTACCAGCATATAAATTCTCCATTCTTTTAACAAATTCAGGATTGAAGCTACTCATCAATAGATAACCAGCTCCTACTGATACTCCAATTGCGATCGCAAGTTTAAATAATCTATTACCACTACCAGCAGTCGTAGTCTGTGACATCTATTCTCTCATCTCCATATTCAAGTACTACTATCTCTCCTAATGAGGTCGGGCTAATCTTATAAGTAACTGCTTCTCCAATAGCCCCGTTATATGGCATCCCTTTCTCAAACTGCCATCTATGTGAACTCCAACTGTTAAGAATCCATTGCTCTTGTTCAGTTATCTCACCCTTATCTTTCTTTTCTTCTAACTCTTTTAGTTTTGTTAACTGTTGTGCAGCCTTCTCTTTCTCTTTCTGAGCTATCCATTCTCTAGCTCTCTGTGATTCTATTTCTGTTAGATAGAAATGGATACGATTATCTTCTTCTTCTTCTTCAGGTTCCTCATCATCTACATATCCCATTGCTTCTAGAACTTCTATCATTGATTCTAGAAACTCTAACGCATTAGATTCTAGAAACTCTTTTAGATAAGTAGCTAATTTTGTAAAACTCATTTAGTTCTCTCCAATCTGATTTCATTAATCTGCCTCTGTAAATTATCAGTTCTATCCTTCAAGCTCAAGGCATTTACAGCAGTTGTTATAGCTATTTGCCAAGCAAGTTTAATCATTCAGCTATATCCTCTCTTCTCACATACATTTCTTCACCTGTCTCTTGGTTAAGAACTTTAATACTGTGCTTAATTCTGCCATCATATTCACCTAATATCTTAATAGGAGTATTACCAGAAAGAAGGGCGGTCTCTTTCCCTTTATATATCTTCTTTCTATCTTCTTTAGCTTCTACACTTTCTATATATTCATTTCTCCATAGAGTTATCTCCTTAATTAAAGGCTTCTTAAGAACAACTCCTATAACAAGCACACTAGTTAAAACTAAAAGCCCATTAGCGACATTCATTTTCTATCTCCTTAAATTTATGTTCTGCTACTTGACTGGCTACCTTTACTACAGCTTCTAAATCATTACTATATAAAGCACTACAAGAGAATGAATTTATCTCTACTACTCTATAACTTGTATGTTCAATAGAGCTGGCTATATCTACAACAAATAGTTCATCTGGACTCCACTCTTGTTTCTTAAGATAATCTAATATCTCTTCTACAAAGTTCCATGCTTTACTACTATCCTTCACTCTCTCTGAATTAGTGTTATCTCTGCTATAACTAGCTCCACTAATAACTCTATCTGTAGTTACTACAAATCTATATTCTTTCTTTATCTCTTTATAGGGCGCTATTAATACTAACTCACTAGGATCAGGTATAGGAGATATATTTAATTCCTTTAATGAATACACATCTCCATGAAATATTTTCATAGGAGAGTCTGGTCTAATAAAGGGATTAGTAGTGCCTCCATCTCTATAGAAACTAGCCATTAATTCCCATCTTTTCCTTTGTAATTCCCTAAAAGGTAAAAGATGATAGCTATCATTAAGTAAGTAGGGGCCTAGGTAAGTATAGTAAGTACTACACTTAAAATTATTATGGTTAAATATAGCTCCAGGCCACCAACTTAGATATCTATTTATATACTTAGCAACTTTTAAAGAGCCTCTAAATATAATAGGTTCTGGTTCTCTATTAGCTAGCTCATATTCATCTACAGATTCTATCTGAGAATAAACCTGTCCTATATCAAGTACTTCTATTACCTTGTGCCCCTGATTCTTTATCTCTGCAATTAGTTTCTCTTCTTCCTTACCTTGGAATATTCCTCTCTCCACTACCCATAACATAGTCTATAATCCTTTAGTTTTCCTAGCTATACCCATTAATATGGACATATTCTTTACAATCTCATTCTTAAACTGATAAATAAGTCCTTCAAGAGAATCATATTTACCAGTTGCAGTAATACATTTAGCTTCTATTGTCATTAAAGTACAATGAGAGTTAGGATAGGAGCCCCCTTTTAATTCAATATGCCACCTATCAAATACAATATTTTTATAGATAAGAAGAGTAGATACAAAACATATCATATCTTTCTTAGGTTTAATTCTTCCTATATATAAAGGAATACTAGTACCATTCCTAACTTCTTCATTCCACTCAATAGTAAATAGTTTGGTGTCACTAAAACTATTCTTAATAAAATCTATATCACTCATAATATTCTATTTCTTATGAAGGTGTCCTTTTCATTCTCTGTCATTTTTCTAGAGCTAATAATATCTACTTCAATACCTTTCTGAGTTATTAATTCAAAAGGGTACTTAACTTTAAGTACCCTTCCATCTAATGTATAGTGTTTCTCAACCTGCCAGAATTCATCACATTCTTCTAATATAACCCTAGAGTGTATTACTTTATAGGGTCTAGCTTCTACTGTCATTTTATATAACCTCCCTTTCTTAGTTTAATAAGATCTGTTTGATGACACATATAGTACTCGTATTTAATTACCTGTTTGATAGATATATCTATCTTGGGTTTTCCTATTTCTTTAGGGTCGTCACAATTACTACTATTATTCCAAATAGGTCTACCTTCTTTGTCTAATACAAGCCGCCTAACTAATATTTTATTTTTATACCTACCTTCAAAGTACCAACCAGGAGGCTTTCTTTCATAGCTATCCCTAATCCATATACCTCCTTTAGGAATATAAACAAAGTTGTTCTCTCCTATGGTTACTATCTTGGCTATCTTCTTTCTATAGTTATATTTTCTAGAAGGCACCTGTCTTAAGACACCTTCTAGATCTACATAGATATATCCTGAAGCTAATGGTTTATTAATTGTAGGATCATAGGGAGTATCATCTCCCTCATAGAAGACACAGTCTGTTTCTACTAATCTATCTAATGCGTATCTTAGATAGTAAGACTTATAATCTCCCCCAGTTGCTTTAGAGCAGACCATAGAATGTACATCATTCCATCTATGTCCTAACTTAGATTCAACTAATCTATATAAAGCACTCCAAGTATGGCGGTCACCGTCCATATCATTGAAGATATATCTATAGATTCTATTAGGAATAAATGTACCTTCCCATTTCTCTACTTTACTATGGGTATATTTGTCACCGTACCTATTCCTACCTCTACCTCTTTCTGTTAGCAATCTAGGATGAATGCCTTTATTACTCATGTTTAAAGAACTCTAATGCCTCTTCTAACTCTTTTAAATTCTCTATATGTCCAGTAGGAAGTAACCATTTAAGTGGACTAGCTAGAAAGTATTTATTATTTACAGTAGCTACCATCTCACTTTTATCTTCTAAAGGTAGTTCTCTTTTCTTCCTAATATAGGTATTACTTGGATACATCCTAATAGAGATGGTAGAATCCCAAGTCTTATATACTAGCTGCTTAAATGGGCAGCCCCCTCTCTCTTCATCTAATCCTTCAGTAGTATATATTTCCATGTCTACTCCTTAATTATTGATGCTGCCCCGTAATAGGAATCAAACCTATACTCATCTCCTTTCTATCGAAGTACTTCTCCATGAAGTTATACGGGGCGTGTCTCTATTACTTTCTACTATTTTTATCTATCTGAATTAAGGCTCTATATACAAAGTAACTACCTTTTATTACCTTATCTAATTGAGTCTTCCTTATGTCTGCTCCTTCTTTATCTAAGTACCAAGCACCATAAGCTATCTTCTCTACTGATGGATGGCTAGCTACTACATATATCTCAAAAGGATAAGTTAGATTATCTTCTTCCTCTTCTATTAGATGTCCTTTTATTCCTTCTACTTGATTCTCTTTACCACAAGAAGGACAATAAACTACTTTACTAGTTACTGGTTTCTTATCTGCATTAGTCCACCAGTAATTACAGTGGTCACATCTATGATGAAACAAATGCTCTACATCAATTATCATACTCTTCTAAGATTGGTTTAACTAACTGTTCAAGCGTCTTCTTTAAACAACTGATGCGCTCTTTTCCTCTAATACAATTCCAATTAAACTTATCATTAGGTTTTGATAAGTCTATAAATTCTATACAATCTTCTTTTATCCACTTTCCATCTTCCCTACATAATCTATACTCTTCTATTGGACTTACATATACTTCTGTAACTTCTATAATAGTTACGTATCCATTAGTAGCTAGATAAAATCTATCTCCTTTACTTATTCCATGATCAAAGGTTTCATCTATAGCTCCATCTATTTTCTTTTGATGATCTAGGGCATCAATTTCATCATGCCACTCTTCACCATCAGTAGTCACATAGAAAGTAATTTCTCTTTTAATTTGTCTAGGCATGTACTTCCCTCATAAGTAAACTAATATCTCCCCTACCTATTAGTTGATGAATTATTCTACTAGTAGACTCAACAGCATAGTAATAAATAACATCTTCTAATTGATAGATATCTCTACCTTGTGCCCTTGATAATGTTTCCACTAAAGTATGTCTCTTATCTACCTTCACTATTTGAATAGGAAGATATCCTTTTAGATAAGCTACATCTCCCTTCTTCCAGTCATGGCCTATAGTAAGATCTATTACTTGAGGTTTAATATGTTCTGCATACTTCTTAGCTTCTTCTCTACTTAAGAAAGGAGTATTATCATTAGTAATATATACCTCTCTTGTTTCTCTTCTAACACTTAATACTCTACTAAGAAAGTTATCTATAAGAGAAGCCATTCTTTTACCATCTATTATCTTATCTACTCCTATAACATCTAGTCTTGGATTAACTTTTACTTGTGAATTTATCCTATCTACTTTATAGCTAAAGATAGGACTATTTATTTCTCCAAAGACACCCTCCCCAACATGAAGGGGATTAATATTATCTAATTCCTTTTTATTGATTGTTCTATTACCTATCAATAGATTCTCTATTAGCTCATCTTTTAACCCTTTACATTTCCAATAGCTATCTATTGCATTAAAATCACTATCTTTAATCTTTCTTATTAGATAATCAAAACTACAAGCATGTAGCTTAACTCCCTTTCCTCTCACTGCCCATACAGGATATAACCAACCGCATATTCCTACTACTCCTGCTGTAATCCATAAAGGGTATGGATTATCTTCTATTATTCTACTAAGAACAACTCCTTGCGGAATAGTTCTATAATACTTATATATTTCTGAGAAGTTATTTATCCAACTGCTTTCTAGATAAATAGTCTTTCTGTTCCATATAGGATAAGTCCCTTTATTTATAAGGCACTCATCATAATAGTCTTTAAACTTACTAACTATTAACGTACTCATATTCTTCCCTGATTAACTCTGCAAGACGCTGTTTAGTTAAATTATTATATGCGGGATTGTTAGCCATATTTATTATCCTTTTCTTCTTATCTTCAATAGAGAAAGGATAATAACTACCTTCTAGATTTTCCCAATCATCACTATTCTCTAAAGTCTCTTCTAAGGGAAATACAAAGTTCTCATATAGATACCAGATACTACTATATATCCCTACCTTATCTAGATAGTATTTGTTTAGAAACATATCCGCCATCTTAATTATGGTTTCATGTCTATGTTTAGACTTGTCCATATTTCTATAGTACATATTTAACTCCACTCTATAGCAACGGCATCCAATTCATATTTACAATAATCTTCTAGAGCATGGACATTAATCCATCTAAATCCATACCTATCTGCCCAGTAATAGATCTTATCCATAGTCTCTATTAAATCAGCTTCGATAGGTAATATAGCTCTGAAAGAACATCTATCTAACCCTCCTGGAATATATACATATACCCTATTTCTATTAAATCTAGAGAATCTAGTCTGTCTAACTGTCAGGGCACCATAATATAAATCCAGTATCTTTTGGGAAGCTTCATCTAAATGAATACATACAAAACTAAAGTTTTCTCCTTGTAGTAGTCCTACATACTTAGATTGTTCTTCTAAAGACAAACTATAATATTCTTCAATGCTATCCATAATATATTCCTATAGAAATATTTATTCCTTAGATAAAATCTATTACCTAAGGAATAAATTATTAGTTATCTCTTATTAGAACCTGGTTTAGTAAAAGCTCCTTGAGGATATTTACCTTTATTAATAGTCTGTTCATAGTCAGAGATGCGGGCTGCTAATCTTCTTGCTGCTTTCTTACTTGGTTTCATTTCTTTTATGTCCTACTAACGTACTTTCTATCTATCTGATATTAGAAAATGTGATCCATTTCTATATCAACATGAAGTATTTCATTCAGATTCCTGTTAATGACTTTCAACATAATGATGAAGTCCTAAGGGAAATAAAAACTAATTATGAGCAACTACATTCAATTAACCTCTTTCAGATATTTATAGTTATTACTATCTTTGCTAATACTTTCTTAGGAATTCTTACATATCTAAGAACTCTTAAGGGGCCTCTACAGAATGTAATGACTTATGTAACTGCCCATTCTGTTAAACAAAGACAGTATATAGACTTCATATTAGAAGAGTTATTATTAGTAACTTCTTCTAATAGAGCAGTATTAGGTCTATTTCATAATGGAACTAGATTAGGAGCTATATCTTTTACTTCTATGTCTGTCTTTCATGAAGCTGTAGACGCTAATACAAACTCTCTTAAATCTAGATTTAAGAATGTTCCTATTGAAAAGATAGAAGAAGAGATATTAAAGGGACTTAATAGCCCCCATGAATTTATTAAGTATTCTATAGATCAAGAATTGCCTCCTGGCTGTCTTAAATACCTAAATAGAAATGGTATACATACTGTTTACTCAAGAGTCTTAATGAACTCTAATAAAGGTATGTATGGAATCTTAGAAATCCAATATCTCTCTCAACCTTCTAATGATTTCCTTTTAGATAAATCTAGAATTAATCAAGTCGAACTTATCTTCTCTAAGTTAACTAAAGCTATTGAAGCTATTAGAGATAATAAGAAGTTCCAAGTAGATGTAGATTCTATAATCTAAATCTCTATCTCAGTAAACTTACTTCTCCATTGAAAAGCTGGTCTAGCATAAGCGTGTATTTCATTAGGAATAATAGCCTTAGGTAACCAGCTAATTATCCACGCATTATTAAGGATAGTATTGACTTTACTAGCTATTCCATACCCCTCCTTACTCTCTGTGTATTTTAAATAGAGTACATTTCTACTAATAGATAAATCTTCAGTATTAGTAGGTTGGTAGATTACATACACGTTCTCATTCTCTAGTAACTCTCTATCTTCTAGAGAATCTTTATCTAAAGGGGGACAGTTAATAGCATATCCTAGACACCAAATATAATAACTATTCTGTGTCTTGTTATTAATCCATTTAGTATTAACTTCTGGTACTGTGGCTTTTATATACATACTCTAACTGACTCCTTGTTATTAGATGCCGCCTCTTGACTAATTAATTGAGTCTCTAACTTATCTGCTAACTCATTAAGAAACTCTATAACTACTTCTCTTCTCATATAAGAAGGAGCATTGTTCTCTATCTCTAAAGCTGTAATCCTATCTTCTAAAGATAAAGATTCAAATTTCTTCTTATCTTCTATTCGACCGCAATACTCTAAAGTAAGAAAATCTTCTGCTTTATTTAGTCCCGCTTTATGTAACTCTCTAAAGATCTGAGCATAAGGTAATCCTGTTTGAGGACACTCAAATAAATAACTCTTATTAGCTTTGCTTGTCCATCCACCATCTCCACTAACATAATGTATATGTGATACTTCTACTTCTTCAACACCTTCTAATAGAAATTTAGTAACAGTTCCACAAGTACATTGAGTATAATCTCCCCATTCATATTTATTCTCTGGGTCTGATAGATACTCAACACTATCTCTTAAAGCTTTAATCAATCTTTTATTAGGTATCATTAATCAATCCATCCCATTTCATTATTGTTTCTTTTATCTATCAATTCATATTCTTCTAGATATATAGAATTGATATCCCCTTCTCTACTTTTCATATATATCAAGCCCTCTAGTAGTACTTCTATCTTGTTACTAGAGGGTTTAGTTATATATGACTTTCCTTCTTTAAGGAAGAATATTAATCTAAATCGACTGACCATAATTACTATTAGAATATTTATTCCAATAGTAAAGTTTGACTAGTCTAATAATGTCGGCAGCATCTTCTAAAGCTTCATGTTTCACTTTCTTATTTATGCCAGCTCTAGATAAACATGTCTCTAATGAAGGCGGCTTCTTATCTTCATATTCCATATACCACATAGCTGGATCTATAGTTCTATGATGGAATCTCAACTCTTCTTTGGAATCTATTCCTTCTAGAAATAATCTATCAAACCCACTAAAGTTCTTCCCTGCTGCTAGGAAAGGAAACTCCATACCTAGTCCATAAGCAAACTCATTAAGAGCAGGTATTACTTCATTAGGAGTCATATATAAATAGCCAGGTTCTCTATCAGCTATCCTTTGGAAAGCTTTACTATTCATAGCTAGGGCTTTAGCTTCACCTATATATCTTTCTCTAACTACATAACATTGGAACTTAGGTAGACTAACTATGTAATCTTCTAACTCTTCTGGAGGTACTAGAACTTGTAAGTTATCAGCTATAAAAGCTACTTCTATTAAAGAATCTCTATAAGAGATAAGTCCACCCGTTTCTGTATCACCTGCAAGAAAGTTATATGTCTGCATTTTCTTCCCTAAAATATATACCTAATCTCTGCATAAGGAAGATACTTATTAAGTAGTTCCTTAAATTTAACTATCGCCGCCTTCTTAATAGTTAGGGCTTTATACCTAACTACTTGACTATCTCCTCTTTCGTTAGTCTTAGTCTCTTGAATAGGCGGCACCCATAATAACGCTTCGGCTTCTTGTTTATATTCCATATTCATTTCATGCATCTTAGGATGATGTGTTAGGAATATACACTCTAGTTTTAATTGCTCCTTAACTTCTTTATCTAGTTCTTTATTCACTAAGGAGAATAGTTCTATATAGTCTTCTACCCAATTAGGATATAGAACTATAGGGCTAAAGTTAATGTGACACTCGTAGCCCAACTGATAAGATAGATTCAATCCTCTTAATCTATCTATTACTCTACTAGTACCTACTTCTAACTTGTCTATTAGAGATTGAGGAGATAAAGAAGCCCTTATCCTAACTCTTCTCTCTTTAGAAGTTCCTACTATATTAGATAGTAGTTTTACTCTACTAGGACAAGTAACTTTACTAGCAAATGAAACTTTTACATTCTCTAATCTAGTTAACCTATCTATTACTATCTGAGTACGATCTATTAAACTGGGCCCTAAGCAATCATATGCTTCACCTATATCTATAGTCCAATATTTGCGATCGCATTGGTTAGGTATCTTCTTTTCTCCTAGTTCTCCTAGATACCTAATGGCTTCAGTAGTAATTGCATCTAGATTAGTATAGATAGTAATAGGATTACCAAGAGATCTATGCCTACTAGTTGCACAATAACTACAGTAATAATCACAGCCTCCTGCTATATTACTGAGAATGAAGTCAGCAGATCTACCATTAGGTTTAACAGATACATCCTGCTTCTTCCTAAAGGATTTACCTTCTCTCTTTAGAAGAAAGTATTCTCTATCTGTTAGTGTCATTTAACTTCTCATTGAGTGCCTCTATTAAATCTTTATCTTCTATATAGAAGATGTCATTAGATATGTATCCCTTTTGAAGATGGTAGGTAAGGTTATATAGAAGCTGACAGAATCTCTGATCTGGATTAGCTTCTATTAATTCTGCTAGTAGTTGAAGTATCTTTTGCTTATCTTCTTTCATTTATTTAACTGCTCTTTCAACTTATCAACCTTCTTATCTAACCATTCTTCTCCTTCCCATATACCTATATAAGCAGAAAAGAGTCTATCTATAACTATCTTTACATCAGCAGCTTCTTCAGCCACCTGTTCTATAGTTACTCCCTTATTATTTCTCTTAAGATGCTGTAACTTTACTGTTAACTCAGCCATCTCTTCTATTACTTGATCTATTAGAGAAACTATTCCCCATTTCTCTAAACCCTTTCTATATAATTCCTGTACTTCTTCAGGGATATCTACCTTGTAGTTATATGTCATTCTCTTAATCCCTTAATTAATTTGCTTACACTAGCGTAGTAACTTTCATAGACCTGTTCTCTAGAAGTAAAGCTACATAAGCCTCTATCTATAGCTACTCTCAAGTCAGCTAACTCTTCTATAACTAAGTCCATATCTGAACCTTTATCAGTTCTTTGGTATACCTTTACTGCTTTTATAACTTCTGCACATTCTTCTACTATTTGCTCTAGAGTACTATCTAATCCCCATTTCTCTAAAGCTTCTAAAGATAATGCTTCTATTTCATCTGATACTATATATCCCATTTACCTCTGACTAAATTGACTGTATTGTGTCCAGTAAAAGGTAATAGGTTCACCTTCTATTCTGTTAGTAGCAAAGTTACCGCCATAATTTAATAGAACATTAACTAATTCCTCATCAGTTAGTTCTATAGGTAAAGACCAGGGATTATCGCCATCATAACCCCCAGTTAAATCTAATAATTCTTTGCTAAGACGATTATGATATGCCTGAAATCTATATAGGCGCTTCACAAGTCTCCTATCATTACTTTTAAAGCAATAGGAAATTCTTCTTCCTGAGTTCTCTTACCTAAACTCTCCATAATCATCCTATCTTTATTCTCCCATTTGAAAGTTAGGTTGTAACATCCTATCTCAATTTCAATAGCAGCTCTATAGTAAGGAATCTTACTTTCCTTTACTAACTTTCTCATGTAAACAATACTAGATAGATTACCTGATAGACAAATAAAATCCCCTCTTTCTACTAGAACTTTATACAGATTATCTTCTACAAGACACTCTTTTATTGGCTCTATAGTATCTTTAAAGATTAACTTCTTAGTAAGAGGTTTCTGTAGATTGTTATGTAAATCCTCTTTCTTTATCCAATAGAATTCAGAAGGGCTATCCCAACTAATAATATAAGGACTTCCTCCTAGATCAGTTAATTTAACTATCTCTCCGTCTTTATAGATAACTCTTCTAAAGACTCCACTATTAGGTCTACTAAGATAGTCACCTACTTCTAACTGGTTCTTTATTTCTGATAGAAGAAAACTATTATCCATAATTTAAGCCATCCAAACTGTTCCATGATTTAGTATTAGGTTCAATAGATTATCCTTAGCTAATACACCTTTACCATTGTTATAAGCAATATCTTTATTAAACGAAATAGTATTCTTAGCTTTCCATCTAACTACTATAGTAGGACTACTAACTATTTCTAATTGCGCTCTTTCATAAGGAACTAACCCATCACTTACCATCTCTTTAAAGTATTCGATAGCTGATAGATTACCTGTTCTATATTTAACTTGTGGAGAAGTACTGAAGTGGTCTAGTAATGTAGACTTAACATTAACCTCTTTTATTGGTAGTACTGCACTGTCATAAATAAGTGTCCATACATCAGGAATCTTAAGAGAACATTCCATTGCTCTCTTAACTACCCAATGGAATTGAACATCAGTAATATTCCAACTATAGGTTATATTACCGTGGTCGCCACACTTCAGTTTAATTTGACTATCATACTTACCTATTACTTTTCTAAAGATGCCGCTATCAGCCTTACTTAAGTAGTCTCCTTCTTGAATATAAGACTTTAGCTCTTTCAAGTAAAATAACTTATCTCCATTCATATTTCATATCTCCTATTCAACATACATACCTTCTATTAGTATTTGATTCAGTAGAGGATTCTTAGCTAAGATACCGTTATGAGAATCATAAGCAAGACACTTACTGAAACTAATCTTATTCTTGGCTATCCATTTAACTAGGAATCCAAAGCTGCCTGTTATCTCTAACTCAGCTCTTTCATATGGAATAACTCCTTCAAGAATCATTTTCTTAAAGTAATATATAGCTGATAGATTACCTGTCAGATATCTTTGAAATCTATTTCTACTAAAGTGCATATTCATTTGTTCTTGAATATTCATTTCAGCTACAGGAATAACGTTTGCATTATATACAAGGGTTATATTTCTAGGTAGTTCAATATTATCTTCTATGTACCTACCTTTTATCCATAAGAAATAATGAATACTATTCCATCCATAGGCTACATAGTCTTCATCATAATCCTTTACTCTTATTGCATCACTTTGCTTCTCTATTACTTTTCTAAAGGTGCCGCTTCCTTGTTTACAAACGTAATCACCTACTTCTATTAGGTCTTTAATCTCTGATAGAAATACATATTTATTAGTCATAGTCTAGCTTTATTACAAGAATTTCCTGTTTAATAAAAAAGACTGGAAGCTATACACCTCCAGTCTTATTAACGAACGTCTAACTAATCTATCCTATCTCTTGTAGAGTTAATCCTTCATAAGCAGCAATATAATCTATGAACTTAGGACTCCATCCATTTATCTCAGCAGTCCACACCCCTTCATAGTTAATCCCATTCTTATGACTCTCTACATCTACTATGTAATTATTCTTACCGAATGGTTCAGGAAGAATATTCTTGTCATATCTATAGTCCACATCCTGACTATCACAGAAGACCATGATTCTATCTGGAGTAGATTGTTCTTTCTTTCTAATATAGTCTAGACACTGTTTAGTAAAGATGCCGCCACCTCCCATCATATCTATACTAGAAACTATAGTTTCTAATAGACAAAAGCCTCTCATACTAATAGCCTGGATACCATCTTCTACCTTAGTATCTAGAACTATCTTTCTAGTCTTATGCTTTCTATTACCATCATTACCAGCAGTTACATAGATATCTACTTTCTCACATCTTTCTACTGCAAACATAGCCATAGTAGCAGCTACATCTAGTCTCCTCATATCACTTTTATCAGAGATCTTAGCGTAAGACATAGAACCAGATACATCTACTATGAAGATAGAATGTCCTTTTAACTTAGCTATATCTTTATAACATCTATACATCATGTCTTCTATCTCTCTAGAGAATTGAGGACATACTTTATAGGCTCGTACAAAGTCAATAGGCAGTAGCATACTAGACTTAATAGTCTCGAATCCTTTCCTAATAACTGAGTAATCTACCCCACTCTGTACCATATTCCTTAAGTTTCTAAGGAATGCCATAGCCCCTAACTTATTCTCTTCTATTAACCTAGTAAAGGTTTCTTTCTTATCTTTACCTGCTGATAGTTGAGTCTCCCATGTATCAGGAATAGCTAAAGTTCTACTAAGAATCTTATTATGTAACTCCTGTCTACCTTGTTCTGCTTTAGGTCTTACAAGATGCATTACATCTCTAAATTTAATAGCGCCTCTACTACTATCATACTTACCGAAAGAGTATTCATTAAACTTAGGATTCTTAAGACACGCTTTTAATCCTATAGCTACCTGTTTAGAGATAGTTTTTCTAATAGACTGACCCTTCTTATATCTAACTTCACCTTTCTTATATCTAATATCACCTTTCTTATGAATTACTTGTTGGGTCTTTCTATTTATTACATCCTTCCTCCATAAGACATCTTTATCCCATAGAACTTCTTTAGGAGAATAATTATCAGCCCAATAAAGAGCTAGGAAATCTAGAATCATGTCAGCTCTAGTAATAATTCTAGGTAATAGTTTACCTACTAGATGCTTATGAGTATTTAATCTAGCCATTTCTCTAGCTATCAGAAGGGGTACATGTCTAAGCCCTTGTTTTTCTCTAGCTTCTACAGCAATATCAAATACCTTCTGAGGTGCAACTTTAGGAATGAGATCTTTAATGTTATTTGTATTATCTTCTGCTGACTCATAGGCTAAATCCCATAATACACATGTTAATACAGCTCTTCTTAAGAGGGCTTCACTATCTTGAATAGCAGCAGGCGCACCATGTCCACCAGCTAATCTAGTCTGTTTATCTACTACAGAAGTCGTGGCTTTACTCTTAGCTTTCTTATTAAATCTACTCATAAGTCACCTTTAACTATTACTATATAAAGTATTAATCTCCCCTAGTAAATACTAGAGGAGATATATTAGGGCAGTATGTAATCTAGTATGGTACATATTATGTTAGCTGTATGAAGTAACTAGATTAGTCAGCACCTACTAAAAGGACAGTAGATGATAGAGAGGGTTTGTTTACCATGTTTCCATTTGCGGTAGAAGTATCTCTATCTATTCAGTACCTTTCATATCTAGAAGGCAGTAGTCAGTAGAGAAATGGTATGTGATGTCTCTACTCTTTAAGAATAGATGCTTTTAGCCACTCAGCCATATTACTAGTTACCTAATAATAGTAGGATTTGAACCTACGGACATCTAATTTATTGATGTATCTCTACTTATCAGCACTTCTATTCTAACTAACCCTTATAAGCTAAAGAGAAGTAATCTACATGATTACATCACTTTAGTACTAGTTAGTTAAATCCAGTCTACTGGAATTGAACCAGTTACCCGACCTTCCCAAAAGGCCTATTCTACCGATGAACTAAGACTGGATTAAATGGGACGGTAAGCGTTAAGGTATTGTCTCTGTTTGTTGGCTTTAATAGAAGTAACCTTAACTAGCAGTACCCATTTCCTAAGAGGGCAGTGGGTTAGATAGTTTTATCTTTTCATTTGCTCTACCATTGAGCTATATTACCCTTGGGTAATAGTTAGACTTGAACTAACAACCGAACGATTTTACTGAAGTAACTATCTAGAGCAGCACCTCTAATTTATTTAGATCTTAAAAGGTAATCTAAATCCTAATTCAAATACAGGTCTTGAATCAGTTTTACCTAATACTCCTTGATACTTAGGATCTACATCATAGATTTCTTTTATTGAAAAGTAAAACCATTCACCTTTCTCTATTGATATCTCTATCCATTTATCAAAGAGTAAATCTATCTCCTTATTCCATTCCATATTGAGAAGATTAAAAATGGGGCAGTGAGCATTAGAGTCTTACTGTGTCTTTACCCTAAAAGAAGTAACTCTTAATTAGCAGCACCCATCTATATTTAAATGCTTATTTATATAAGGACGGTGGACTAGATAGTACATACTCTCAATGAGAGTTTAAGGAGTTGAACCTTGATTTAACCGAAGTAACTATCTATGGCTTCTATCTCATTCTTCGACAGAAGAGGGAGCAGTACCTTATATAAATCACAGTAGGGTATTAGTTGATATTTGTCAACTAATTTATCCTAATTGATCCTTAAGGGTAGGAGGATTATCCAGCCCCCATTGATGTTTTAATAGCTCTTGATAGGTGGCTTCTCTAACTATCATTTGTCTATATAAGTCCACTAAGAAATCCTTAGCTTGTTCATGTGACATTCCTTCTACTTGAGTAGCAAAGGAACGAATACTAAACTGTTGCTCTAGAGATAATTCTATAGGTGCCATATTATTTCTCATAGTTTTATCTAACTAATATAGTACCCATTAAAGAAATTAGTACTCAGTTTCATTAGGAGGAAGAAAAGAAATTCCTTTTAGATAATTATTAATAGCCACCTCAATAGTCTCCCAAGTAATAGGCTTATACCCATCATGATCTTCACCTATATCTAGAATAATCTTAGCTGCTTCCTCTTTAGTTAAACTTACACCCATGCTATTAGCCCTAGTCAATACATCATTACCTGTCCAATAGCAACAGAAGCCATGTGTAATTACATATCTATGTAGGGCGGCTTCTGCTTTTAATTGATTGACTTCTGATATTACACCTTCATCTATTAGAAATCTAATTAAATTTTCCACTATACTACCTCTCTTACTTTCTTAGATTCTTCTGCATACATCTTATAAGTCTTGTCTATTAATTTCCTATCCTGCATATTCAATTTCTCAGCTATATTCCAAGCTGTTTCTATATAAGGCGCTTTAATCTCTAGAAACCATGCACTACTTAATAGACACACTATACCTATCTCACATCCTAGATAGAAATCAGATTGATATACTTCAGTAAACTTAATTACTTCTACATCTAGTCGCCAACCTATATTCTCAAATATCTTTCTAGCTGTAGCTACATGATCAATAGAGATACTATTCTCTTCAAACTCATAATTCTCTGGTAGAGATTGTTGTATTAACCTACCTTGATTATTGTCCTCTCTAATAATCAGTCGAGTATCTATACTATCTGTATAAGTAGGTAGATAATAATATTCTCTATTGTCTCTAACAAATCTACCTGAGAAACCCATTTTACTAATATGGCTTCTTAAATCTCCTACTTCTGTATTCTCTAGTTCAAATGTTATCTGTGATTTCTTTACCATGTTTATATTCCCCCTAAATAAAATAGGCGGCTTAACTAGCCGCCTAAGTATTTACACTGTTATCATTAGCACTCGATTTAGGTTATCAAAGAATCAAGTAGTTTCTTATTGATTGCTATGTCTTCACCTTCTGGAGAGAAGCTGCCTCTTTGGCTGACTTTATTTTTTATTCTTGTTATCTGGGTTGTGGGTATTATTATTGTGGATTCTGTAGGAGATAATGTCCCCTTAAGAAGAGCAATAGGAGCTAGTCTGGTTGGTCTTACTCTGGGTTTGCTTAATGCATCAGGTTCTTAATCTTCATCTAAGGCAATCAGAACTGAATCTTTTATATGGCAATCCTCTACTACTATCTTGCCAACAATATTACCGTGATGAGTTTCTCTTAATTTATGAAACACATATTTAATAGTAGGTAAGCATCCATAAGCACTTATTAAATCTGAAGGAGTTAAGTAACTACATTCTTCAATACTAACTATCTCTCCTACACAAGGTAATCTAGATACTTCTAATAGACCTATTCGATTACCTTGTAGATCATATACTTCTACTAGTACATTATTATTCTCTTCCATCTCTTTTCATGAATTGTTTGTAAGAAGTTAACGCGCTATCACCATTAGATACTAATAAATCCTTTACTAAATCTAAATGAAAATAGTCTTCTAATTTATTTGAGTACAAGTTTCCATAGATAACTAGAAACCAGCCCGCATCTTTTACATTATCTAGATATAAATTCTCTATGTTAATGTAGCTTGGATGCTCGTATATATCTCTATTCTCTATTACTACTTCTCCCCTACTCTCACACCCTAACGCTTCTAAAAACTTCTTTCCATCCTCAAAACTTTCTAGATATATAACTTCTTTTCTCTTATCTAAATTCTCATCATAAGAAAGAAGGATATAAGTATGATGACCATAGTAATTAGCTAGTACTATCTTCTTATTTTCTAAAGAATAATATATCTTTCTTACAGATATACCTTCAGTTAGAACAAAGCCCAACTTATTTATTCTTTTTCTTATCTCTTGAGAATTTATTACAGGGAATATAAGTTCTTCCATCTACACTTCCATTACTAAGAATGAATTTTTCTCTTCTAATCTAGGTTTAGTACCTTTCAATTGATGCCGCACCATTCCATTCTCTATTAGAGTTAGATGATATTTCTCTTTGCTATTCATAAATAACTTAGCAGGAAACATTGTTTCTTCTAATAGAGATACATACACCTTACTATCTCTATAGTCCCATTTAGATATAGGAACTATAGGAATACCATCTACCAGTAACTCAAACTTCTCTTCTTCATCGGCTTTAGTTAATTCTCTATAAATATCTACCAACTCATCTTTCTTATCACTACGTAGAATATCTATTAGCTTGATAGTGTTCTCTAAAGTACCACTTTGTTTAAGTACACTAATCATCATCTCTCTTTTAGCAGAAGGATAACTAAATACTTTATACTGAGGATCTCTAATAGACTTAATTGCATCTATATATAGATCTCTTAGAACAGTATTGTTATCAGTAGTAAATGTTTCTATTAGGAGAAAGGTATCTTCAATCCCTACTGATTTAATTAGGTCTAAATACTCTTGGTTCATTCAGCAATATCCTCTCTCTTAACGTAGATTTCTTCATCATTCATCTCATCATAGACTCGGTAATAACCAGTCTCACTTATCTCTGACTTGATAGTAATAGGTAAGCCATTCTTTAGAGCAGTTCTTTTCTCATTGGGAATTGCATTAATTCTTCTAGAAGAACTTTTACCGCTCATTAATATACCAAAGTATATTCCTATTAAACACGCGGCTATTAATTCCAACATTTATCTACTCCTTACATAAAATTAAAATCATCACCAATTCTAATATTACTAACACTACCTAAATTAATATTGTATTTACTTGATTGGCTAGTACTCTTTATCTCTATTGCTTTAGAGAACATAATCCTCTCTTTATCAACATAACTATATTTGTTGTAGAAATAGTTATGAGCATGTGATAAAGCTTCTTCTGAATTAGCGGCTAGGAATTCCTTATAGGGAGTTAATACTAATCTCCCATTAGTATCTTCATAGCAAATATTAATCTCGTAAGTCTTTAGTTCTGACATAATCTGCTATTACCTAAATAATACAATCATTTACTTTAGTACCAGATCTAGTATCTAATTGACTCTCTAGATAGAATACTAAATCTAGTAGTGCCGCCGCCTTAGTCTCTAATGTATCTAAAGCATAGTCCTCACTCCTAGCTTTAATAAACTTCTCATCATCATAGACTTTCCATACCCATTCATCTTTCTCTTGTTGAATAGATATATGAGATGATAGTTTATTAATGCTGTCTACTAATTCGTCTATTGTTTCTATTTGCAGCATAGTTTATTTGTATTTAGAATTAGAAGGGCGGCTAGTTAGGCCGCCTAAATCAAGTTACTTTTATATTTAAGTAATATACTATGTAAATTTTTACTCTTTACCCATTTTTTATCTCCTTTAACTCTCCATTTATTTGTGGTTAGTGCATAGTAAATAATTAAATTATTAGGAAAACTTAAAGTAGCTATTAAATTACTTTCTGATACTTCTAAACCTACAGAGTATTTATTACATAGTTCTTCTGTCCTAGCTAATAATCTTTCTTTGTCTATATTTATGATTTCTCTAGGAAGGAAGGGATTTCTTCTAAAAGAAGGATAGTCACTACTTTCATTACTGTCACTCCAAGTCTTAACCTTCTGAGCAAACTCAGGATCACTATTTAACTTAGCGTGAAACTCTTCCATTTCTTGGTCATATCTTTTCTTATCTTCCTCTAGAGATTTCTCTGCTAATTTAAGTTTCTCTATATAGTTCATGCTATTTCTTCTATTTAATAGATTAAGCGGCTTAACTAACTGCCTCAACTATCTTTACTCTAAACTTACCTATCTTTTCATTCTCTTCTGCTCTATCAGTTGATATCACTTTACATATCAAACTTATAGCTTTTCCTTTAGAGTTAGTTAAGTCTAGTTTTACTTCCATACCTAACCTTAACTCTAAGATAAGAGGTTTATAGTATATAACTGTTATCTCTTTATTTCTATTAGAGTAAGAGAAGCTATAGTAACTAAACTCCCCCTCATTTATTCTCCCTTTACCTTCTTTGCCGCCTATCTTTCTTCTATAAAAGATACTATCTATCAAACGATATAATAATGACTTCCTCTTTTCTATTTCAGATAAAGAGGAAATTAATCTATTCTTTTCTTCTGGAGGAAGTAAAGGGTCTTGTAACTTCCTATGCAATAGCTGTTTATATTTCTCTACTGAAGGCGACTTACCTATACTTAAAGGAACTTGTTCTGGGTAATCTTTATTCATTATTTTTCTTCCTCTTCATAGATTTCTTTCCATTCTTCATAAGACATATGAATATATTCTTGATGACATATATCATCTTTATTATCATATTCTCTATATTCATACATCTTAGATACTCTATTATATTTGCCTTTATCTAACCACTCCTGAGCAGCATCAATACATTCATCAGGATAATCAAATAGCTCGCTTCTTTCTCCTTCTTTATCTTTAGTAGGATGATTCCAAAAGAAGAATATATATCTTACTGGATTAAGATAGCTAGCTAATAGAAATAGATTTCTTAAACCTCTCATTTAAATACCTCTTTTAATAAGTAAGGCGGCTAGTTAGGCCGCCTTATTCTACTTATTTAACTGGACATCCTTGTAGACAATCACTATCTAACTCGTAGTCTTCATAATCAGTCTCATACTTGGTAAGTAAATCTAACAACTCTAACTCATCTAACTCTGGTGTCTTACTCTTAAGCTCTAAATATTCTTCTTCAGTACAAGGTTCATTAGGCATGTTAGGATAAGCTGCTTGACCCCCTTCTCTAGGATCAAATCTACTGAGGAAAGCTATACCAATTACATCATCCCAATTATCATATAACCATTGAGCTACTTCATCATATTCTCTAGGTTCAATGGTTACTGTAATAGAAATGTTATGTCCCCGATCAGCATAATACTTCTGAGCTACTTTATATCTCTCTAATTGTGCGATCGCACTTTCATCAATAGCTCTAATAGAAGCATTAGTCTTCATAGGGAATGTAAATATCCAAGTATTACATTCTTCTGCATAGAGATCATCACCCTGTCCATTCTCTGGAACTGGTACCATTCCTACATCTAGGAGTACTTTAGTTAATGGGTCAGTCTTACTAAATCTAACTCTTCTATAGAAATAAGGTGCATATGCTCTATGAATACCACTACTTACTGTAGGTAATAGAGATAAGGTTCCTTCTGGTTTAAGTAATGTTACTCTAGTACTTCTATTAATACCTAGATAATCGTGATATCTATTAGCTTCTTCAATAGATACTTTCTTAGCCCACTTGAAGAATTCCTCAAGCTCCTTAAGACCCCAACCTAATATATCAGCCGCATCCATAATCCCAGTCATGGATACACCTAATAATCTATCTCTTTTCTGAGTCTTATCCCATTCAGGATGCCATTGATTAGCTAGAGTTTGTCTACAACCAATACGAGTAATTAACTCTATAGTTCTCTCGCTAGCTTCGTAGTCATACTGATAACTATCTATTAGCCAATCATGATACACATGATTCACTACAACTTGAGTTGTCAAGTTACAAGACTGTTTATCATCTAGTGCTGCTTCCGCACATGGATTTGTTCCAGCTACAGGACTCTCAGCCAGCTTTAAACTATTACCTATAATCCAAACACCAGGATCTCCATTCTGGGTATAGTCTAGGTTTCTTCTAATCTCTTCTACTCCTGGATTCTCATAATAAAGAATAGAATTATTAGACATAGTCCTAATAACTTTCCATTCTTCTTTCTTAGGATCAGACCATAGATTCTCTTTAGCAGTAATAAAAGCTTTATCTAATCTACTACCTAGACCTATCTCTGCTGTTCTTCTAGTACCTCCACTCTTAACATTTAACCCTACTGCATTCAATATATCTAATACACCTACTGAATCTAGAACAAACTCTAGTAACTCACTACCTTCAGTAAACCTGTTAAATATCTTTAATATATTATCTATAAGTTCTTTTAAAGCACGAGGCCCACTACTTCTACCACCAAAGGTTCTAATTCTAGTACCTTCTGGTCTAATTAAATCATAGTTAAATGTAATCCTTCTAATAGACTCAATAGTAAATATAGTTAGTAGAGTTCTAAGAGTTAAACACCACGCTTCTTTAGAATCTCCAATATCTATATGAACTACACTACCTAAACCAGATAACTTATCTCTAAACTCTTCGTCGTTTAGATAGAGATATTCTTTACCTAGTCTTATTTCTTTATCAGCACTAATAATAGATAAATCATCTGACTTCACATAAGGATATAGACAATTATATTCCTCATGGTCTATTTGCTTATTGTTATAGAACTTAGGTAGTTTAGTAATGTATTTCTCTTCTACTGAAAATCCAGTGCCCGCCCCAATTAATAACCAATAATAAATTTCACTAAAAGATGATAGAGAATCCATTACCCTAAAGGTACAGTTCCAATTAGAACTAGAATCTCTTCTACTTTGTGCAGAGCCAGCAGTCCATAAAGATCTACCTGAAGGTAATCCCTTAAGATAGAACATCATCTCGAATAGTTCTTTAGCCTCTTCTTGCTTCTCTTCAAAAGGTGTTACTGTATCTAAGCTTAGAGAATATTCTATTACTCTACTGATGGTCTCAATCCATCTCTCTCTTCTACGTAACTCTTCAATAAACCTACTATAAGTTCTGATATATATAACTGCACCTAATTGACCAAAGGGTGGCTTCTTATTCTCATAACTCTTAATGAATTCTCTACTAAGATACTGAGGCTGTAATAGATCCAAGTACTGATCTAATTTAGACATAGAATTAACAATAATAATAGGGTTGACAATTAAAACCTAGTCTAGAAACAGACTAGGTTATTAGGTAATTAAATATAATAATTAAATTAAGCAATCAATAATTCTGGCGGCGAGACTAACTTACTAATACTAACTACTTTACTATCTTCTTCTACTGGTGGATTCCATTCTTCCATAGAAGCCTGCCAATACTTTTCTACTAGAGGAATACCTTTATCTCTCATAATAGCTGCTTCTTTTCTAGTTGCTTCAAATAGATAAGCACTTAATCTATTTAATATAGCAGCATATATTCTTACTCCTTTAATTAAATCTTCTCTCTCCATTAGAAATCTACTAATCTTACTACTATACCACCAAGCTACATAATCTCTTTCTAACGCCCTAACCTCAATTCTAATAGCATCTAGATATGCTAATGTCACATGAGTCTGATAAATAAAGTCAGGTACACTTCCTAACTCTTTCTTTAATTTTTCTATCTCTTTATCCATGAAATAGATAATGTCAGTACTCATTAGATGTCTACTACTATCCCCTTTCATATAACAGAAAGAAGCTAGAGAGAATATATTTCTGTTTAGATATCCTAATAAGTAATTTAATTCTGGTTGTAGTAATTCACTAGTGCTTAATAATTTCTCTATTGAATTACGTACTCTTTCAATAGACCCTTGTATCTCACATGCTGGGTCACTCTTAAGAATAGGCGGCAATCCATATAGGATTTTACTATGCCCCAGATCTCCATTGCCTGGAACATAATTGTCAGTTAGACGATCCATAGTAGTAATAGTAATTAGTCATTAAATCACTATAGTAATCTAATTCATCAAAATATATGCACTAGTATCTTCATTTCTTTCCTATAAAAACTTCTATAAGATTGCTTATATAAACCTTACTATCTAAATACTCATCTATGATAATAGATTAGGCGGCTAGTTATGCCGCCTATCTTGTTTAGATATTCTTTACAAAACTACAACTTTCTTGTAGGTCTGGATGCGCTTCTAGAATATTGCTGCCTGTCTTAGATACAGCGTTAGAAATAGCACTAAAGCCACCTATTAATATTAAGACAGCTACGAAATGTAATAGATATCTTCTTACCTTAATAGCTTTTCCATTAGGTAGATATATAATATCCATCTTCATCCATTCACCAGAATGACAAGACCATCCATCATTTCTACGTCTACAAGACATTATTAAACTCCTATCGATTACTTACAACTTTTCTACAGGGATAATAGATTAGATGTAGTAATCAATAGGATGATTTGATATGACTTATGAATCTATTGGCTTTGATCATTTGTTATCTCCCTTCCTCTAGGATATCCTTGCTCTAAATGAAGAGCCTTCACTAGTTTTTACCTTCCAATTCATTCCTACTGTTATCACTACTAGAAATATATAACTAAATTTCATCTCCTTCTTCTGTCTCTCCTAAATCTAGGATAATCTCATCTTCATCATTAAGATAATTTTCTATCTCTAAAGGAAATACCCTAAAGCTATCCTTCTTTATAATTTGATAGTCTGTTTCTTTGTATCCTACTGTTTCATACCATATTTCTTCTCCATACTTCTCTATAGTTTCCTTCTTCTCTTGTTCATTATTCTTTATAAACTTCTCTTCTGCTTTTCTTTTTGCCTCATCATATATCCAATCATCTACTGTACATTCTTCTTCTGATTCAACCTTTACTAAGTAAGCTCTTTTAAACTTTGCCTTTCTTTTATCTGACTCATCTTTTACTTTCCATATAGCTACTATAGTTAGTACTATTAGATATACATGGATATATTTCATTTCTCATCCTCTTTCTTTTCTTCAACCTTTTTCTCTGTAGGCTTATTAACTTTGCCTGTTACATAATTTATTAAAGCGCTACATAAATCCCAATTGTCCTTTAATCTGTTCTCAGTTTTCTTACTCTCTTTCAACGCTTTCTTAAGATCATCCCACTTCTTATTTCGCTTTTCCTTGAGTTCCTTTTCTGTAAACTCTTTCTGTCTTCTACCTGTATATAGCTCATCCTCCTCAAAGTCACCTCTTAGATATCTCTCACGAGCTATCTTTAAACTATAATCCCAGAATTCCTTTTGAATAGAAAAGCTCCTATCTTTTCCTTTGATACATAAAGTAGACAACATCCTAAGATTTATCTTTCTATCACAGTTGCCTTCTCTTACACAGTTATTAGCTATTGATCTAATCTGATTGATGTCACTAGTACCAATAAAGAAGTCAGCACTCTCTTCTACTGTCTCTCTTATCTTAGTTACAGTACCCACTGTAACTAAACCTACCAGAAGAATAGCTAACCATTTAAATCTTCCTTTATAAAAGAAACCGTTGAAAACCCTTAGCCTTTAGGCAAGGGATGAAAACGATTTAAGGCGTTTACGCCTCAGTATTCCTTTGTTTCCTTGGTATGTTTATGTGTTTTATGGTAACATAAAGATGTGGTTAATTGGTCGATACCCATGATTGTTTACGAGTTTAAAGTCAAGGGGAAAGATAAGCAATATCAAGCAATAGATGAGGCTATCCGCACATCACAATTCATCCAAAACAAATGCTTGCGCTATTGGATGGATAACAAAGATGTTGGTAGGTACGACCTTAATAAATACTGCGCGGTATTAGCTGCTGAGTTTCCCTTTGCCGATGAACTCAACTCAATGGCTAGACAATCTGCGGCTGAACGTTCTTGGAGCGCAATAGCTCGGTTTTACGATAACTGCAAGAAAAAAGTCAAGGGTAAAAAGGGTTTTCCAAAGTTTAAGAAAAACTGCCGTTCGGTTGAGTACAAATCAACTGGGTGGAAGCTTTCAGAAACTAGAAAGGCGATAACTTTCTCCGATAAAAAAGGTATTGGAACCCTGAAGCTAAAAGGAACCTACGACCTCAATTACTACGGCATCAAGCAAATTAAACGAGTGCGTTTAGTGCGTCGTGCAGATGGGTATTATGCCCAATTTGCAATTGATATTGATGTCAGGATAGAAACTCAACCGACTAATCAAATAGTGGGTATTGATCTGGGATTGAAGTACTTCATCGCTGACAACAAAGGTAATGTTGAACCTTCACCCCAGTTCTACCGTAAATCGGAAAAACAGCTAAACCGAGCCAACCGCAAGAAGTCTAAGAAATTCAGTCAACAGAGGAAAAAAGCCAAGCAGCGACAATCAATCAATTACCACAAGGCTAGAAATAGATATGCCCGTAAACATTTAAAAGTAAGTAGGCAACGAAAAGAGTACTGCAAGAGACTAGCGTACTCCGTTATCCAATCTCACGATTTGGTAGCCTATGAAGATTTAAATGTCAAAGGGCTGGTACGAAATCGACATTTAGCTAAATCAATATCTGATGCTGGTTGGTACACTTTCCGTAGTTGGTTAGAGTATTTTGGTCATAAATATGGGAAAGTGACTGTTGCAGTTCCGCCCCATAACACAAGTCAAAATTGCTCTAACTGTGGCTTGAAGGTGAAAAAATCTCTGTCCAGCAGGACTCATATCTGCCCTCATTGCGGATATACCGAAGATAGGGACATCAACGCAGCAATCAACATTTTGAGATTAGGACTCAGTACCGTGGGGCACACGGGAACTTACGCTACAGGAGATTTGCCCTCTTGGGCAGTTGGCGCAAGCCTGCTGTCTAACGGCGAGTCTGTGAATGTAGAATCCCCTCGCCTTTAGGCAGGGGAGTGTCAATAGATACATTCCTTTCTAAACTATCTAGATTAATAGATCTTCTTGGAGAATCATCATTACCTTCTGTATTTGATATAGGAATAATCCTCATATCTATAGGCTGATTCAGTATCCAATCTATATCTTCTTCCTGTTCTATATCTTTATTATTCTCACTCTTATTTGATTCATTATTACTCATCTATTAATCTCCTAAATAAAATGAGCAGTTAGTTAAGCCGCCCATCTACTTAATTAAGCATCTTTACTATTAGCTGTCCTATATATCTATCTTCTTCCTGAAATTCCATCTTAGATAATACAATAGCCTTACCTACAAACCCTTCAGTATTTCTTACAAGACTTACATTTATTTCATCTGTTACTTTAATATCTTCTGAAAGTGGTTGTCTATAAGAGATTACAAATATCTTACCTACACTATTAAGGTATTCAGTAATGAAATACCATCTAGTACAATTAATTTCACTATCGTTTATATAGGCTGAATGTGTATAGCTTTCTTCTCTTCCTTTTACTTCCTTTAGAGCCTCTATTAGTTCCTCATTATCTCTTTTAATAGTAAAGATAATTGTATCTAGATAGCCTCTATCTAATAGAAGATTAGCTATAGCTTTATAGTCTCTTCTATAGCTATCCATAGGGTCAATCGCAATCTTCTTGATGTCCATCTTTATTACTTCCTAACTGTAAATCTTCTTCGTATGTTCTAAGAACATACTCTTCATAAGAGTCCTTTGAATAAGGATATAATTTAGACGCATAATGTTCATCGTCTTCTATCATATATTCTTCCCATTCTTCTTTTGTTTCATCAATTTCTTTAGGCTCGCTAGCTTGTCCTGCTGGGTCTAGATAAGACCTCCACTTGAAAAAGTACCATAACCCATTAGCTATATGAGCTATCCAATTAGCCATTCTCATCTATTAATCTCCTAATTAAATAACATAGGCGGCTAAACATGCCGCCTAACTATCTAGTAATTATTTATCTTTGGTAAAACACATTCTTGATTTCCCCAAGGATAATATGGGCACTCTAATGCTTTTATCTCCCCGTTACTACTTTTAATAGTACAGCGAACATAGTCATCACCATCACTATCTCTTCCAGAACAAGATACTACTGACCATTTATTCTCTTCTGTACTAATAGAAGAAACTAATCTCTTTGCATTATTACTAGCACTCTCACTTATCTCAGGAGCCCTACTATTTAAGTATGCTGATCCTCCTACAAAACAGACAATAACTAAACCTATCCCTATTAACTTATTACGTCTTTCATAAAATCTGTAATTTCTCATCTTAAGCTGCCTCCATTTCCTTTTCTCTATCTCTTTCTACTTCTTCTACTAAACCTTCTGTTAACTCTATTAACAGTCCCTCTTTCTCCTCAGCAATATCTATTATTAGATTTAATAGATCCTTGCTATCCATCTCCATCATTTGTTTTCTTAGGGAATAACCCCCTGCTCTATCCTTTGTCATTTATTACTCCTCCTTACAAAAGAATAGACAAGGATAAATTACTTATCCTTGTCTATTAGTTAACTTAATTAGATTTTTAGCTAGCTAGGCTACCTTTGTCTTCTATTATCTTTAGATAATGTTTGTATACTTCCTCTGATAAAGCTGAAGAATATCCCTCTTCACTAGGAGGATACTTTTCATTTAATTTATAGAGAGAGTTAATACATCCTGGTTTACTAGAATATTTACATACTCTATGAAGTAGTCTTTCTTTATTTCCAGGTTTCCCGTAAGAGAATCTAACTACAGCGTCATCTTCTATAACTACTTCACATACCGGGCATGTTTCACAAACCATTAATAATCTCCCTTATTAAATAATTGCACTATGTATGCAAGTACTAAATTAAACAACATACCAACAACTATCTCCTCTACTTTTCCATTAGGCCATCTAAATACTGCATCTAGCAAAGTAAACATTCCTAACCATAATAGATATGAATCCCAATTAAACTTCTTCATACTGCCCTCAACCCTGTCTTAATAAATAGTGAACCCTTCCTACTAATTAAATATCTCTTTTTAAGAGAGCCGCCTCTTATAAAGAGTTGGTTATTCTCATATATCATCTCTGAGTTAATGTATCCTTCTCTCTCTAGACTTTTCAGTTTACTAATCAAAGTAAATATATCTATTCCATTTAATTTATTCTGAAGCCCACTAATAGATATACCTTCTTCCTTTTCTAGCACTAAGAGAATTTCTGTACTAAGGTGTTCTTCTTTCTTCCTCTTTAAACCCTTAATAAACTCAGATGCTTTTATATATATATGATTCAGCATCATAATCCAACTCATTAACATTACTAGCTCTCTAAGATAATCAGTTAAATTAAGAATTAGCTCCTCATTAATTCTTCTGAAGGAGCCCTCCATATTATCTCTGGATATACAATATCCACCTTACCATTTCTAGCATATACTTTTGACTCCTCTCCATCTTCTCCTTTAATAGAACATGTTATAAGACAATCTTTTAAATCTATTAGACTAGATATTTTGATAAGGTCTTCTTCATGTTCATACCATTTAATAGATTCTTCTATGTAGATATACTCTGAATCTATAGGTGATTTATAAGAAAGCCAATCTATATTATCTGTAATACATTTGAGGGCTTCTAAAAGAAAAGTCGTCTTATCTTCTGGTTCTATTCTTAGAACATAATCTGAATAATATCCCATAGTTTACTATCTTAATACATTAATTATCTTTTCTATTAGTATTGTTAAAGCTACTAATAATACTACCCAATGAAAAGTAGGTAGTTGATAGGGCGGCACTTGAGCAATTAAATTAATCATTCCTCTTGAGATTTCCAGTAGTTATTATTGATGCGTTTATATTTAATAATCTCTTGTATAGAAGGGTGTACTCTAGCCTTACTCTTACCTCTTATCTCTAAGTAGGCTAGCCAGAATTTATTATCAGTTCCCCCTAATACCCTTTTCTCTAAACTTCTTATAGGATTTATTATTTCTATACTTCCATCAATACATTTTCTTGTAGTGTCATATTCAAGTAAATATGACTCTGGTAAAGGTTTAAAATCTTGCATATTAATACCTTTCTATAATATATAATTTATATTATATATACTTGTACCTATAATTAATGTCTTCTACTTTTATTCATAGCTATTTAATTGAAAAGATTGGGGCACCTCTTAAATTGTGGTACCTAGTTAGAGCTATGGATAAGAATGGTTCAGGTAAATCTATTTTAGACTCTAAATATATTCAAAAGACATTAGATATAAGTAAAACTACTTTATGGAGATATACCAAATCTAATTTATTCTTTAAGATAATTAGAAGAGGTGAGTTATATACTTTTTACTACAAAAGTCTAGTTAGAATTTGTCTAGAGAATGAAGTAGATAATTGGGGCGCTTCATGTGAGATAGAAATAGAAGATATTAAAGATTTAAAATATTACTCTACTTTGGCTACTCAATTATCTCTCCAAGGACAATCTAGATATTTAGCTAACAAGTCTTTAACTAAGAATTCTAATAGGAATAAACCTTTATCAGATAAAGATATAGCTTCACTTTTTAATAATGGGACTAATCCTATCTCTGACATATCCACGGGGATAATATTATTAAGAAGTGGAGTTTTATTTGTTAATGATAAATGGTCTTCTTTTGGAGGCTCCCAATTAACTGTAGCTAATAGATTGGGAGTCTCTATTAGAACAGTTAACTCTAGACTAAGAAGGGCTCAGAAAATTAGAGTAGCTCAATACTCCCCAGATAATAGATTCTTTCTTAGAGAAGCATTATTTAATGATGAGGAGAACTGGACTAATACTTCTAGTAAATTCTTCACTACTACTCTTCTATATGATTCTGCTGCTGTAGTAGTTAAGAGACCTAGTATCTATTATCCTCAACTAGCCTTATCTAGTAAGCGTTATAGACGAGCTGCCTTGAATAGAGCTTGGGCTAAGAAGGGCGTGGATATTATATAAGAAGAAAATGAAATGGCTAAGTGAATTAATCATAATGTAAATTGAATTCTCTTTTCTCCTTCAATGTCATTTCTCTTTGATCAATAACTTCCCACTCTATAGGAACATTAGTAATACCTAAATAGAAATCATACTTAGCTTGGAAGGGACATTTAACTGTTAATACTCTTCCATCTTCTAGATAATGTATTTCTACTTGCCAGTACTCATCACATTCATTAAGAAGTGGTGTTGCTTTTAAACATCTTATCTTTGTATTACTCATATATCTCCTTAATAAAATAGGCGGCTAATAATGCCGCCTATTTCTAGATTGTTAACTAGGAGGATTACTATTAAAAGCTATCCTCACTTGATTGTATGTAAAGTTCTCTAGATTAAATACTAATTGTCCTTTCTTTTGACCATACTTAGTTCCATACCACTCTAAGATGAATATATTAGAGTAGATTTTCTCAAACCATTTAGTTACTATCTTTCTACTGGTTACTAAACTCTCTTTCCTATTTAAATATGTTTCATTATATTCTTTTTTCTCCTCTAGAAAAGAATATATATTCTCCCCTTTTATTAATAAAGAATATTCTGGTCTTTTATCTAACTCTCTTTCTGATATAAGATTAGGAAGTTCTAATTTAAACAGTAACTTACTATCATTTATATAGTCACTAACTAACTTCAGAAATTCTTCTCGTTCTTTATTCTCTATAAGAGGTTTAGGAATTAACTCGCCCCATAAGTATCTAACTAATCTAGATTCTATAAATGTAGGAAGTACACCAGAAAAGTTATCTTCTTCTACTAATAAAAACTTATTAGTACCTGGTTCTACTCTTAAAATATACTCATCTATAGTAAATCTATTAGCCAATAACTTTATAATTTTCTTTCCCCCTAAAGAGATGAAATCTTCATCTACATAAGCTATCTGCTCACATTTAGGTTGACTATCATAGACTACTGAATCTAGTTGATATGATCTGATTAAATTAATCTTCTCTGTTATCTTATAGCTATCTTTATTAGAAGAAAGAAATGATTCCATATTGAATGCAATAGTATTTATTGCTTCTAATAATTCTTGTTTAGTAATCGTCATATATATCCTCCTCTTGATACTCACTAGAGTCGTAGAAATATTCTTCAGGGAAATCAGTATCCTCTATATACTCTGCAATTGATTCACCATTTAATATTTTCTCTACTAGCTCGTAAGTGTTGGGGTCATCTTCTATTTCTCCTCCATCTGAAATAATATCGTAGTAATCTAGTGCATCCCCTTCTATTGGGGAATTCTTACCAAAGGTTTGTAATGCCCAGTCCCACCACTTTCTTTTAAATATTCTATCTTTCTTCTTCTGTACTATCTCTTCTGAAGATGGTTTCTCACTTAAGGGGACATCTAGATATTCTAAACAAGCCTCTTCTCCTTCTCCGGCAGTACTATATTCATAAGTAATATTCTTATAGCTAATTCCAAACCCGAAGACATATCTAACTATTCTTATGAATAAAGAAGCACTACGTTTGTTATAATCCTCATCATTACTATAATAAGTAGTATGTTCTACTAACTTTCCATCTTTATCGTAGCTACAAGTAGTCCAGCTACTTTCATTAGGATCATATTCGTAATCATAATCAGAACTCTTTTGGCTCCATCTTCCTTTTCTATGTGGTGGTCTTATATCACTCATCTCTTCTTACATGTCCTTTAAATTAATGAGGCGGCATAAATAGCCGCCTCATTTTACTACTCTGGTTTATTCTTATCTTTCAACTCTTCTAGCTCAAGAATAATAGAACTTAGTTTCTCTATCTGTTCTGCTTCTTGCTTAGATATTATTCCTTGTTCTACTTTCTCTTCTAGATATTCCTCAGGTCTAGGTACTAAACCTTCCCATCTACAATTTATTAATCTTCTATTTTTTCCTTCCATATCACATACCCCATACTTTATTAATATCTAACACTCTCTTCATAGCCTTACTAAATTGTTCTGGACTATAGTTGGGTCTATCTATCTCTTGTATCCATTCCAGAACACCAGCTCCAGCAAACTTATATAATCCTTCTACTATATCTGCATCTATTCCATCTCTGGGAGTATCTATTCCTGTACCTTCTTTTCTAATAAATGAGAATAGATATTTAATCATTAACTTATATTTATCTATATCAGTAATAAATTTAAGCGGGCATCCATCTTCCCTCCATACTATATTCCTGATAATCATTACAGGCTGCTCATCATAGTACACACTAGCTAATACCCATTGATCTACTGACTGAGATCTCTGAAAGCTATTATGTGTTCTATTAAATAGAATGTTAACTACTACTTTATCTTGTCTCTGAAATTCTATTAGGGAGTTAACATTAACTACTGTCCAATTACCTAACTCTTCTAAATAGTTAGTAGTATTGTTTATTAACAGTAAAAGGACTTGTTCTTTAGTTATTACTTTTCTAATAGGTAGATTATAAATATCTTCTTCTGTATAATTCATTTAATAAATTCTTCTGTTCATTTAATAGTAGATCTTTTTCTCTAAGATGTCTTATCACCCTAGCTATCTTTAAACTACTATAAGTAACTTTAGTACCTCCATGTGTGACAATTAATATTCCATTATCAATCATTCTCTTAGTTATTTCTTTAGATACCTGTCCTTTTATATCTATCCAGTCTTTATAGCACTTCTCTAAAGTTTTTATGTTTATATAAATTCTACGATTCTTCTTATATATCCTCTTTAGAACATGATTATAAAACCTTAATTCACTTATAGGTAAATTCATCTTATACCTATCTGCGTGGTATATAACCATAGCTCTATGACTTTTATTACCATATTCTGAAGTGCTAGCTATATTCTCTATGTAATAACAAGATACAGCTAGTATAAAAAAATCATTTATTATAGAATTACTTATTCTATAACCGCCCTCTATTCTTTTTATAAGAAGATTCTTTCTATTCATCATAGTTTCATAAAGTATAGAATCCTCTTTATAAATAGAGAACCATTTATCTATAAAGTTTCTATAATCTTCTTTAGATAAAGTTTCACTATTAATATGGATATAATCTTTATAGTTATTATTTATATCTTTCTCTTCAATTCCTAAGCAGTCATATATTCTACTGACAAATGTTGGGTATTCCATATATCTATTAGTTAAAGGTTATTTCCTATTATCTAATAGATATATGAAAAGTTAACTATTATCAACCGCCAAATACTTATTTATATAGTTTCTATCTTGAGTAAAGATAGGTATTTCTTCGTCTACTACCCATTTACTTCTTATAGTCTCTACTCCACCTTCTGATACAAAGTTGTGGTACTTTTTAACTATGCATCTACCTCTCTTATGACTAGTAGGTAAATCATTCCAGTTATGTCCTTTATCATGACATATATCTTGAATTATAGAACAGTTCAATCCTTGTAACTGTTTGTGTGAAAAGAGACTTTGACCTAAAGAAAGAATAGAGTTTCTAGTTGCATCATTCTGTCTCCAGATAAAGTAATTACATACTTCCGCTTCTGGGATAGTAAATACTCTACTATCAAAGTATGCTTCTTTGGTTATAGGTATAGAGGAGCCGTCATCTAGTTCTTTAAATCCCCAAATGATAGGACTATTCTTAGTAAACTCTACTGAAGCTATAGCTGCACTAATACTAACCATCTTCTGAATATTATTCTTCATCCATGCTTCAGATGTTAGTTTCTTATAATCATGTAGAAGAATACTAATCTCATCACTCTGCACAAAAGCAAGCTGGGCTCCCTGTATCTCCCCCATTAATCTAATAGCAGTTAGATCCATACATCTCATGAATCCTTTATTAAACCTATCCTTCAGAGATTTACAGTAAGTATGGAAGGACTTACCATCTAGTCTTAGAATTACAGGAGTTCTTCTAGTTAAATGAATTCTATAAACATTCTCATAGAATTCCTTCATTCTATCTCCCAATGCGTCTTTCATTTCTAATTCTCCAAGAAGTTATTAAATACTTCTATTATTCTGTCCCTACTTATTAACTCATTACTATCAAAACAAGCAGAGATCCATAAGGGATCCTCTTTACTCTTTAATCTCTTATCCCAAGTAACATGATGATACTTCCAGCTATCGATTACTAATATAGTTCCTGGTAACTGAGGTGCTATATTTCTTCTATTCTGTCCATACCCCTTAGCTATTAACCTACTATTTCTTAACACTAGATGATAAGAATAATTAGGGAATTCTTTATCTGTATGATTCCCTAACATCTTAACCCCTAAGAAAGTTATATTCTCATCTTCACTTTCAGCATCCTTTACTTCATCCCAATCTAAATAAGTAAAAGGAAAAAAGTCCTCAGTATAACCTTTCAAGTAGATATACTGAGGACTATATTGAATCCATTGATCTAATAACATGTTCTATCTTAGTAGGGATATTACTAAAGTCGCACCTGCTATTAATATTACATAGCTAAGTAAATCTATCCACCATCCAACTATAGAATATCCACCCCATCTAAGACGTAGATTAAGATTCTCTGGTTCTATCAGTTCTCCTTTATTATGGAAGCTATCTTTTATTTGGAGAAGTAGATTACTTGTAGCTAATGGATCATTCTTTTCTTTTATTTCTTCAAGCAGCTCAATAGATTTTACTATTCTAGTATGATAGAACTTACTTAAATCACAATAGGGATTATCTATATAGATACATGTACTCCCTTGAGTTATATAGTTATCTTCAAACCATTTCTTTACTTGTTGAAGTCCATCTATTGTATCTTGAGGATATGTACTACCTACAGCATAACTAAGCGGCTTCTTATACTGACTATCTATCACCACATTAGTTACTAGAATAGAGCTAATATTAATAGCACTTATACTAGTTAGTCCAACTATTAATGCAACTATCCGACTACTTTTCATTATCTACTCCGTAAATACTTAAATCTAATTTCAGATCCTCTTCGTTGTAGTAACTCTTAAAGGGAATATCTAATCCCCTCATAGGATAGGCTCTTACTCCATAGTAAGAAGGATAATTACCGTTTACCTTCTGGAAATAAGAAGTAAGCTCATTGAATTTATCTTCTTCAATTCCCACTGCTATGGGAATAGGCCCATTGATTTCTAAATCTTCTATAGTCTTCTGTAGAGAGTTAACTATATCTCTAGTAGATACATTAGGATTCCAATTAGAGTACGTCATTATACCAGCCCGCTTTGTTTCTCTTAGTCATAATGTCACTAACTATTTCTTCTAGCGCCTCACTAATAGTACTTTCTAATCTTCCTCCTCTTCTATAAATCGCATCGTCCCCATCATAGTAATCAGAGTCACTATCACCAGGCATAGGAATGCCACCTGGTTCTTTTATTTCTACATCATAGGTAAGATATTCTTCCTTAAAGAGTCCCCATCTTCTATATCTAGTATTCTTTTCTACTAGAAGACGAGCATTATAGTTACTCTCAGGTAAGTTTATTGCTATAGCAGTATCAAATACCTTACTTCTCTGGAATACTAAATTTCCTAGAAGAATATCTAACCATCTAATAGTCCACATTCTTTTACCATACTGACTATCTGGATGCCATAACTTAATCCAGAATAGTTCAGAGAAGAATTGGAATCCAGTTAGATATAACTCTTCATTCTTAAAGAACTTATTTAACTCTAGAGTTAGATATATATTAACTATCCACAGATAAATACCTATACCAATAGACTCTTCCATTCCTCCTATAGATAACTCAGTACCTAATTGGAAGTTATCAAAGGTAAGTTTCTTAGGAGCCGCCATACTAATCCTAAGATGATTATCCCAGAACCATTGACTATATCTCCAATAGAAACTAAGTCCCCCTTTCTCCTTATATTCAAAAGCATGATATACCTTATCTTTATTCCATGAGTAGAATATCTTCTCACACAATAAGATGGCACTAGTCATAACTCTTAACGGGAATGAACCTATTACCTTCTGAAACTTCTCCCAATCTTCTAAGCTATACCACTCTTGATTATCTCTAATAAGATTAATAAAACTTAGATTAGGATTATCTCTACCACATACTTCTTTAGCTAGCAAATAATAGTTTGTTTCTATTGCCTTACTAGTAAATAGATATAAGTTTCTAGAGAATTCATTCTCACCATTCTCTTCTAGAATTGCTTTAAGAGCGCTCTCTTTACTAGTTTCTATCCACCAATTAATTAGTCTAATGTCTACTGCATATCTGTAGACATTACCATCTCTATCTTCCCACCATTTGATAGGATAATCATCACATCTAATGTTTGCAAATCCATTATTACAATGGATTAATTCCCAATCTCTAATTGAAAGCATTATTTATCTCCAAAGTCTTCTGGATAGTAATAATTCCATGTCCAACTTAATACATTAATCAAAAGCCATAAGCTAATAGTAATCTCAACTCCATATTCTTTAGTGAAATATAGTAGAAGCATTAAATCTATTAGCCCCATAATAGGTTTCTCTATTCTTTTAGACAGACTTCTAACTACTATTTCTAATAAACTTGCTTGTTTTCTCATTTCTTTTTCCTAAATCCAATTACTAAACCTATTGAATAACTAATTGCAAATCCTATACCTGCTGCTACTTTATCCACTGAAGTAAATGTGCCTATTAATAAAAAGCAGACAGAGATAGCAAACCAGTACAATTCATTCCTAAATATCTTCTTGATACTTTTCATTTACCTTTCCTTAAGTTTTATTACAATTACTAGACCTGTTACCTGCTCTATGTAGACTGAGTAGTACGCCGTTATTAGTCAAGGAGTACGCATGTGTCTAGGGCAGGTAGAGTTGCTGGTAAAATCTCTGGAGAGATAATACAGGTACCTATTGATTTATTTTCTTTGAGACTTATCAATGGGGATTTCATAGGCCCAAAACTTTATGTAGGTGTAGATAATAAATTACATAGAGTAGAAGGTTCTGAAGGGGCTCCACTAGCTTATACCCCAGAAGTCTTATCTTTATTAGAGAAACATTCCTGGAATGTTAGGAAAGACTATGGTATTGAATCAGGTGAATTAGAAGATCTGAAACTTAAGATAAGAGCTAGAGGAGGAGTAACTGAACCTATCAAGGCAATTCTTGATGGAAATTATTTAGCTCCTAAAGATGGACATAGAAGACATCTAAGTGTATGGCAGCTCAATCAAGAAGGCTGTAATATACTTACTATTCCTACAATCATTACTACTATTGGTCATGGAACTTCTTGGGAAACAGAAGAACTTGACATGTGGGGTGATGGTAAAAAGAATCTTAACCCAGTAGAGAAGTCTTCATTAATACAACGGTTTATTAATCGAGGTTATTCTAAAGAACAATTCATGGAAGCTGTAGGTATTACTTCTAATGAATATGACACCTTAATGATGGTTGCAGGTCAACCATCAAATGTTCAAAACCTTTTGATTAAGGGAGATATAGCTGTAACTACTCTCAGAAATGCGATCGCAGAATCTAAGAGATTAGAGTGGACATCAGCTCAGTTTGCTGCTGGTATTATTCAGGCAGTAGAGCAAGCTAAGGGGGAAGGTTATGTTAAAGCTAGTGAAAGATATATTAAAGAATACTTTCATACTCTTAAAGAACCCCCTTCCTTAACTCTGCCACCTACTGAGGTAACTGAAGTTATAGTTAAACCTCAGCTACCTAATGAACAAACTACTTCTTCACCTTCTCCACCACCTAGAGCTAAACCTAAAACTGGTCTAAAAGTAAATGCCCTTAAGAAATTAATAGATCTTAAACCCCTCCCAGCTATGGAGGGGTTTGTAGAAATAACTGAAGAGTTGGAGGGGCATATTCTTTTACCTATCCCTGAAGATATGTGGGATGAGATACTTCAGCTCTATGAAGCTAGAAGAGAGAAGAAGAAATAAGTTATTGTTGTTTGGGGGCTGGTTGCTGTTTAAGGATTGTTAATCCATTACCACCATCTGGTAACCGCCCATCCCACTTCTTATCAATAATGTCTAACTCCTTATCTCTTAAGAGATTAGGAGTTAAGGAACCAGACTTAACTTTATTCTTTTGAGCTTCTATTTGCTCAATCTCTAATTCACCTTTAGCTTTCTTCTTCCTAGCTTCAGTCTGTTCAGCTTCAAGGGCAGCCTGCTGTTTATTCTCAATACTCTTCCTAATGCTATCTGATATAGGATCTACACCATCAGTAAAAGTAACAGATAGAATCTGTACCCCTTTAGTAATGAGTCTTTCATTAAGAACTTTTTCTATTTCCCCTTGAAAGTCAGCTAAGGATTTACCTGATGGGTCTGCTCCCATCATACTATCAATAGTGTATTTTACTGCTACCTCATTAATAGTCTTTCTTACTGCTTCAAAGAGAGCTCCTTGAGCAAAGTTATCATCATCTACTTTATAAGCAGCTAAGAATAACTTACCTCCATCTTTCTCTTGACCATCAATAGTTACCTTATCTGCAATCTGGTATGAGACGGCTACATTACCTGTAGCTTTGACCCCACCTTTAGCATTGAACTTAATGGATTGGTCAGCAGTACCACCTTCAGTAGCTTTAGCTGAGTACACTACATTCTTCAAAGCAGTAGAGATAAAGTATACCTTTTCTCCAATACCTTCATGTGCTCTGCCATCAGTAATCTCTACTGCTTTATCAAAGCCTCTACTCTCTCCACTTAAATAGACTTTATATGCTTTCTCTCCAGGGTTAATAATAGTTCCACAACCAACTAGAGAAAGTACTAAACTACCAAGCAATACTTTACGTAAATCCATTTTCTTTTCCTTAATCAATTAAACCACTTGAGAAAATTAAAGCCTCTGTTGTAGTTAAGTACTTATCTAAATGAGATATAGTAACCCAACTATAGTCTGAGTAGATAGATTTATCTAAGACCACTTCACTATCCTTGCAATAAACGAGATAATTGTACTGGATCTTATTAAACCCTCTTATTGATACCTCCTTTGTATCTCCTAACCGACTTTCAATCTTATTGATTTCTAAGCCAGTACTTATATTCAATATCTCCTTAAGAGCTATAGAAATGTCTAGATTAGGGTCTACTACTCCACTAGGTACTTCCCATTTTCCAGGTAGACATACTTCTTCACTTCTTTTGAGAAGTAATATCTTTCCTTTCTCATTTGGAATAACTGCACCTACTAGAAGATTTCTAGGGCGGGTGTTTAGTATTAGTCTTCTTTTTGCTTTAGTTAAGGGTTTAAAATTAGTCTTCATAAGTTGCCTTATTTATCCAGAAATAAACAGTAGCTACATTGCAAGCAATTATTACTACGATCCCAAAGTAACCCCACATATAGAAGCTGCTTGCGCTATTGATTATAGCCACACAACTATGTATTCCCCATACACTTAATAATCCTTGCAACATAAAACCAGTAAGGATTATTGCTGTTTTTACCATCTGTTTCCGTCCTCTTTTAAATTGAATTCACTTAAGGGAACCTCTTCTAGGTCTCCTTTCTTGTAAACCTTTACTACATCCCATTCATTACCATCTATTGAATATCTATCAGAGTACTCACTTCTTTTAAGAACTCTTTGTTCTATATCATACTTACTACCCTCAAACTTAAGGTCATTTAGACCTCCTCTAGGATAGTAAAAATCATATCCAAATACTAAATACCAGTCACCCATTAGTCTCCTTCTATATCAATAGGAAAACCCCAATCATCTCCTTCTAAATACTCAGGATAATCATGAGGTAAAGTATTTGATTTAAAAGTCCTTTTCATTATTAATAAAGGACTTAGTAACAATCTAATAAACCTATCTACCACTGGCTCTTCCTTTGCTTCCTTTTACAACTAAGTTTTCTTTGGCTCTCTTTCTGCCTTTTACTATTCCTATAACTAAGCTAGCTACTACTGCTCCTATTACAAAAGAATAAAAGTCTGGCATTATTCATCCTCTAGTTCTGGATAATAGAAATGTTTAGACTGAGCATTATTAAATATGCTATTGCTATATAGCACTTTAACCATGTCTGCATATTCTGGATGAACTGGCATTTCTTTATAGCAATATCTCCATTCTTTAAAGGAGTTATAGTATATAGTCTGATTAGAGCCTATATACTTGCTTAATTCCCCACCATTAGAAAAGTATTCTTCTACTCTTCTAATTAGCTCATCCCATTCTGGTACAGTGAATAATCTAGTACCTGTTACTGTAATCTCGTCAGCCCAGTCACCTTCATAAGTAACTATTACTAACCGCTCTTCTATCCTTTCAATAGAGGGAATACAACCTTCTATGAAGGATACAAGATCACCATCTTTAGATAAAGCAAATGCTAGTGACATATATTACTCCATTACTATCTCGTAAATCACATTTAATTCATTCATCATCTTAGCCGCCTGTCTAATATCACTATCTCTCTCTTCAATAGGTAGTTCTTTATAAGAACTATTCATCTGCCTAGTCCATCTTTCTACTAACTCTTCTGGAATAGTTCTACTACCATCTGGATTAATAGAGCACTTAGTCCACATATAATTCATCCAATGGCTCCAGATATCATGCTGAACAGAAGCTAACCTATCTCTTCTCTCTAGATATATGCAGTAATGAGTTAACAGCCAATCAGCTATCTGATTAAAGTCCCACTTCTCATTGTCATTTAAATAGGCTAAGTAGTTAGCTACTGTATAGCTGTGTAGATAAACATCTTCTTTAAGGATGTCTTTATATTCACAGTCCCTCATCCATAGCTGAATATGACTATCTAAACTTAGCTCTTCAGCTATTTCTTTTGGAGGGAAGCATAGACTACTATATTCATCTTTTTCTAAGGCATTAGATAGTCTCTCTATATTAGAAGCAACTATACATAAGATACCTAAACAGCAATAAGCATCTTCTTCCTCTTCTCCTAAAATATCATTTATTTGCTTATGGCCTCCTTCTCTTAACTCTTTAATCCATTTATCAAACAGTTCTTGATTCCAGTTCATGGCAGATATCCTTGATTATCAAATGGTTCTACTTCTATTTCCATTTCTTCTAAATAGAATTCTTGCGGCTCACCTTTTCCATCAAACACTACATATTTCCCCTTTCCTATAGGAATAGCTTCACTTTCTGATAGTGCTTTACTTAGATCTCTATTTGAATTATTAGTCTTAGTTATAGAGAAGATAGATAAGGCACTATCAATTACTGATACCAAACTGATTATCGTTCTCTTAATCATCTTCTACCTTAGGATATAATCCACCCTGTCTCACCATAGTCTATGGTCTCAAAGCCATCATATTCTCTTACTCTAAAGGGTAATCCTTTAGGTATCCATTCAATAGTTAAATCTACACACCCTCCTAGATATATTGAATTATCTATATCTACTTCATCTACATAGACAAACTTACTATCACTTTCATTCTCATAGCGATAGTATGTATATCTTCCTGTATTTATTAAAGTAGTACCTATTATTTCTTTCTTTCTACTTTCAGAAAGTTTCTTGTAACCAATAATTGAACTCTCTAATATCTCTACTAACTCAGGTAGAAATAATAGTTCTTCTTTCTTATGCCAACTATACCAGCCCGCCCCATATTCTGGTGAATATAAGACGGCTACTTTACCATCTCTAATTACTTTCTTCACTCTCCTCTATATTCTCTTCTTCTAAATCTGGATACCATTTATCAGGTCTTAACCAGTGGAAATACAATGGAAATATAGTAGCTATTATTGCTGTAGCTATTATTGAAGCTGCACTTATCTCTACTATCATTCTTCTTCTCCTAAATCACTACTATTACTAGTCATCATTTCTTCTTCTATTTTTTCTCTAATAGATAGAAGAATAGAATATAGATATAAACAACTAGCTATCCCTACAATTCCTACTACTGCTGTCAGCATTACTAAACTCCTAATTCAAAAAATTACCGCCGCTAACTTTTCCAGATTAAGTTATTTTTCTCTGAGTAAAAAATATTTAATCATCTGGATCTTCTGTATTCTTTAATTGATTATCTACTTGTAGTAGATAACCTACTAAGAAACTTAAGGAGAAGCTAATTACTCCTCCTAGTATTGTTGTTAACATAATATATTCCTATTACTAAACCCATGAGGAGATAGTATTTAAGTAGGGCAGCTATAATACTACCTCCTCATGGAATTAGTTAATATAGGCGGCCTAACTAGCCGCCTATATTATTAATCTTCTAATTCTTCATCTTCACTATTAGATGGATATATATCAGACATAAAATCTGTATCTATCCATAGATCTGAAAGATCAGATTCTCCACTAAGAAACTTCTTGATATCTGTTATTTCATTTAGAATACCCCCTTCATGAAGAGGACTAACATAGATTCTTTCTATCTTTTCATCTATCTCTTCTTTGAAACTTTCTCTACTTTCTTCCCATACTCGTCTTGCTTCTTCTTCTGCTGTATTGCAGCACTTCTCTGCTCCGGCATTCTCTAGTTCTGTTTCTATCTTTATCAAATGGATATGGTTAATTTTCTGATTACTTTCTTTCTGGGTTCCTTTGTAAAGAGTTATGCCGCACGTTATTATTGCTAGATAATAGAAAGTATTCTTCATATTGTGTTCTTATTTATCAATCTTCTAAGTCATTCTCTTCTTCAGGTGGATACACATCTGTCATATAATCTGTATCTATCCAAACAAAACCAGACCCTTTTGCCTTTCCATTAAGGAAATCAGTTATATCTCTTACTTGGTCTACATCTCCTTTATAAATAGGAAATAATTTAATCCTATCTATGGTTTCATCTACTTCTTTGTTTGGCTCTCCTCTAAAAGAGGTGTGAACTCTTTTAGCTTCCTCTTTACCTAATTCATATACTTCATCTTCTTCTCTATCTTCTATTTCTGTTTCTACTTTTATGAGATACAGATGATTAGTTTTCTTTTGTCTTTGCTTTTCAGTATTCTTATATAAAAGAAATACACAAGTAACTAAGGCAAAGAAATAAAATACATTCTTCATCATAGTCTCCTATTTAATACGTATGTTTGGAAACATCTTAATCCCTCTGCATATTATCTTTCCTTTCATATCTCTTTTCTTACTTTCGTTTTCCTTAAAAGTTTTGATTAAAGCCTTCAACTCTGCCCATCTTCTTTCTTGTTCGTTTGTTTTCTTATTAATCCTAGATAAGTCATTATACTCCTCTTCTATTTCTCCCACTATCTTATCTCTGTCTGGGGATTTACTTAGAAACTCTTTACTTGTTTCCCCAAGCATACAATATGTAGCATAATGTCCTAATGTCAATTGACTAATTGCAGATTCTCCCCTGAGAACTTTATTTACACTGTCTTTAGCCTTTCTGTAATTCTCATTATCTCTACCACTCTTTATATTTACTCTTGTAGTAGACCATATACTTATACCCATTAGAACAATACATGTTATCATCCAGCCCCAATGTATTCTTCTACCATCCCCATCACTATAATCTGCATTCTTTAGAGACTCTCTATATTCTCTAACTACCTCCTCATATATCTCATTATCATCTCTTTTAGGTATCTCATATCTCTCATCTTCTGGATTATCACTAGGACTATTATTTCTTTTACCCCATCCTCTGACCATCTTTGCTGTCCTCATTAAATAAATAAGGCGGCTAGTTAAGCCGCCCAATCTAATCTATTTATTATTAATAATTGGAATAGGTTCTTTATTATAAGTACAATCTTCAATAACTTTATTAGAAATAATTGCTATAGGGATAAGACTAGTAACCAATACTATTAATGTTTTAATTAAAGGCCCCTTTCCTTTATCCTTTCTATAATTCCACTCTTTACCTTCTTTTATATAAAGGTCTCTATGAACTCTTAGATAATCAATAGGGTTCAAGTCAAACCACTCTTCACTATTTAATAGATTCACTCGACAATAATTATATTTATTATGTAAATATTTCTCTATCTTATAAGCATCAGGATGATATATAGAATGTAGTTCTAGAATATTACAAGGTGGCTGACTCTTATTTAACGATGCCATTCTCTTGTCTACATTACCTGATACTCCTATCTTACATCTCTTAAGAAAAGGACTTAATATACCATGATATCCTTCTGCTTCTGCTAGATATACATGATCTATTACAACTTTAGGTTTAGTATTTACCATATATTACTTAATATAATTTATATATATAATAGGCGGCTTAACTAACCGCCTATTATTGCGATCGCATATTTTATCTACCCGTTAATAGCAGCTTCTAATACACCCTTATCCTCTGCATTATACAGGGCAGTAATCCATGCCTCTTTTTCACTCGCACCAGCCCCTAATATCCAGCCCCACCCACCATTTCTTTCTTCTATTCCTTCCCACTGAACACTAATACTGTACGTTCTCTTAAGTATGGATAGTATTCTCTTTTTACTAGAATGTACTATCACATATCTGTAATCACTACCATCAATACTAGTCTCATCATTGGTACTCCCAATCTCATGCCCAGTTCTACACTCGAAACCTAGTTTAATTAACTTTTCTTTATTTATCTCTAACTGCGCCGTCTCCTCTCTCTTAATACTAGCTTTTATATCTTCTAGAATATCTACTTCTTGTAGATACCTTTTATATTCATTAGTATTGTAAATCTCTCCTAAGGCTCTAGCTACTCTTAATTCTTGCTCTTTTAAATAGCTATTTAATCTTTCAATATTAGTACTCATTTACCTTATACTCCTTACTTATTTATTCCATTTCTTGTATATGCTCTCTAACACTCTCATTACTTAACTTAATTTCGCCGCCTCTACTACCTTTAAATATATAAGAAGCCTTTCCTCTAATATTATTTAAGTAACTCTCCTTAATATATTTAACTTCCTTTTTTCTCTTATAGAGATAATACTTTCCTTCAATTAGAAAGTTACTTTCCATATCTAATTTCTATCCTCTCTTGATAAATCGCGCCCCTTCTAATATTCTCCCTATCTCCTATATACTCAATAATCCATAAACTACTTATTAATCCAATACCTACTATTCCTCCTACTATTCCCCCTTTTAATATATTATTTCTAACCTCTTTTATCTTCTTTTTATTACTCTTTTCTACTGTATAATCCCAATTCTCTACTGTTTCTATTATTAATCTTCCTTGCTCTTTATATTCCTTATCTATCTCTAATAGAAACCTAATCTTTTCCTTTCTTTCTTTAAGAGAAGCTTTATTCATATAGACAATATTATCTCTATGTCTATTACTTCTGTTTCTAATATCGAAATCTAAATTTCTTAGCTTTTCTCTATCTTCCATAGTTTTCTTGCTGTCTATGTAAAAATAAACAAATTTGTATAGCTTTATTGTTTGTTTTGCTGTCAGTTTATTTAAAACCTTAAAATTTAACTATTATTTAGTAAATTAAATAAAATAGAGTTATTTATAGTTAAACTAAATATGTTAACTATAAATAACTCTATTTTATTTAGGTTTTTATTTATTTGTAGTGAGCAAGAAAGGGATCGAACCTTCATGTTTCCAGTTACTCTTTCTACTCCTTAGAAGGGAGAGGAGATACTTGCCCGTGTATATTAAACTTAAACTAAATTTAGTAAAGGTATGCTAGCTATTCCACATATAGCTAATTCACTAGGAGCTTTACTAGATTTTAGTATTCTTTTAACTAACAAGCCGCTAATTATCATTAGTATTCCTATATATATACCACAGATATATATAACAGAACATACTAATATGAATAGACTAAACCATAAATAACTTTTCTTGGGCGGCACATATTCTTTATCCTTAACTAAATAATAAGTCATTACACTTATTACTATACTAAGAATTATTAATCCTATCTTCTGATAGATACTAAACTCATCTACATAGCTATCTATCATACTACTAACATTGCTACGCGCCCCTGCATTACTTAGCACCATTATTAAACTAAGCCCGCTACTGATACCTTCACTACTATTATTTAGAACACTTATGTAATGCTTATCTTTAGTATCTCTTATTACTTTATTTAGTGCTTTAGTAGGAAGTCCCCAGAATAATGCACTTATTATTCCTACTACATATCCCTTTTTAGCAATACTATCATCATCTTTTATCTCATCATCTACATCATCTTCATCTTTATTTCCTTTTATTTCTTCTAGAATCCTTCCTATACCTAACATACAGATTAACAGAGGCAATATAGGCGTTATATTACTATTTATCTCTACTTTCATAAAGATTTGAGTAATTAGAATAGACGCTCCACATCCAATCCAACCACCTAACTTAATACCACTATTATTGATTAACTTTCCCCATATATACATACTTAATAATATACCTATATATTGTCCTTCTCTAGGTAATTTAAGATTATTACCTAGATCTCCACATATAACTAATAAGCCCGCCCCTAATACTATTCCTTTATTAAATACATAACTAAATCTATTACTACTAGTAATTCCTTCTATTATTATTAATCTCACTACATCTCCTATTCCTCCACCATAGCTAATCCACATTAATAAGCCGCTTATTCCTTTCATTCTTCTTATTAGAAGACTTATTAATATACCACTTACTATTCCCCATATAACTTCACTCATCTTTTCTCATCCTTTTATTTATTATTCTTTTTATGTACCTGCTAGTTAAATAGCAGGCACATAATTTACTCTATTACTTGCACTACTTCATTACTATATCTCTCTATAAGAAATGTGTAGTTTTTACCAATAGAAATCTTTGAATACATATCTCTATTGAAATAGATAGAGATATATTGGGGCTCATTATTAATGTTACTCTTATTAGCTTTATCTTTTACTTTTGTATATAGGTTTACTCTAACGAACTTGTCATTAGGGTGTTCCCATAAAGGTTTGTAGGATAAGGTAACATTAACTTCTAATAGCGGGCTAATTCTACCACTATTATCAGTAGCATCCCAACTATATTCAACATTTCTAATTCTAGAAACGCGCCCATTACTTAACACACCATAGAATTTAACAGGATTACCTACTTTAGTAAGGATACCTTCAGTAACAGATATATGGGTGTCAATATAGGCTGGGCAATTACCAGACCCATTTAAAGTAATTCTTCTGGAGCCGCCTATACTTTCATCTACATTGGTAACTACTCCTTTAATTAACCCCTCTTGAGGTTTCTCACTGCATAAATTAACATTTATTTTCTTAATTGGTTCATTACTTTTACTAGATAAGAACGGCAATATAAAGGCTAATAGTATACTAGATACTATTACAGGAAATAGTTTCTTCTTTGACATTTAAACTGTTGTCCATCATAAGAGTGATAAGAGAACCACTACCAATATTATTAGGAGTAACACCTTTAGGTATATTGGTAGATTTAATCTCTTGTACTAGACTTATATTATCTTTGTGACCTAATACTTTAATATATAGGCTTAATACCCGTCTAGTAGTATCAATACTTCTGATATGTTTAGGTGAGGTATAGAGGCCGCCTATCAAACTAATCTCATACCTTTTACCTATACTCATGTCACTAACTAACCAATAGTCTTCCTTTTCTACCCTATAACTGATTTCTAGAATAGGTCTTACTTTATCTATTCCTTTATCAATATCTCTTCCTATAGAGAAGTTAGGACAATACCAACTGCCACTTAATTTAATTACGTCTATTGCAAACCATATACTTCCATATCTAGGTTTATCTCTTTTATTTAGCTCTTGTTCATGCTTGCAATGTATATTAGTTAGAACTTTTCCTCTAATGAGCATAAGTACCTCAGGTAGATGTATATATTTACTATTAGTTAGCTCTTCTAATAGAGAATAGATAACTAACTAATAGTTTTATCTTTAAATTAAAAGAGATTCTTGAAAGTCTCAATATATGGCTCTAACTCTGGAAATAGCCCAGGTGCCATAGTCCAGTTGCACTTAATTACCTTTATTTTTGGGTGTTTAACAGCATAACTATAGTAGTTTAGCCAGCTATTATAATGGCTTGGTCTCTCATCTTTAACCCATTTTTCTTTAGATTTCTTACTGTTACTTTTAGGATCTTCTTTTACTAAATTAAACTTTTCACAGAAGGTAGATACACAGGGAATGAAGTATGCTACTCCTTCAGGGCTAATCATTCTTTTAGCCTTGTAGTTAACTTTATGTAAACCTTGAAAGTCTTTAAAAGTTACAGGTTCGATTATATTTATAATCCTTCCTTTATACTCTTGTTCACCCCAGACCCAATTAGGTTTTTGTTTTTTAACTGTATTCTCATTAGAGACAGTTCTATCATTACTAGTACTATTATCTATTCCATTACTAGACTTGGCGGCTGGACTATCCTCTTCAACTTGTGTCGAAGATGCAAGCGCCTTATTAGATAACCAGCTATCTACTATTTGAGTAAGGATATCATTAGTATCCAATTGATTATTAAGGGTGGCTTTTTGTTGTTCTAGTACCTTTCTTAGTAGATGTAGATTATTTTTATCAGTAGATGGCACTGATACTTCTTCTTGATTAGGTAGTATTACTTTCTTAAGAGAATCTACTTTACCTAGACCGTTCTTTAATAGCATTCTATTGCTCCTTATAGGATAGAGAAAAGAGAAAGAGACCGCCTTGTTTATATAAAGCGGTCTCCTATTGACTATGTCAATTTAAATAATAACTTACATACAGTAGACTAATAATTCTTCTCTAATAGCATCAAGAGCTACCTTATTAGCATTGTTATATAACCAATCAGGCAGAGTTCTTTCTATTTCACTATTACCATAAGCTAGAAACTTAATACATTCCATCCATTCATCTATATTGTCATTAATGAATTCAGGTAGAGTATATTTACCTTCTAGACTTGAAGCTATTAGATCATAATAATTAATATCTCTTATATTAGACTCATCTAAGATAACTTGAAATGATTCTTTAGCTGCTATATCATTTCCACTTCTTATTCTCCATAGGAGTGGAAAGATATAAAACCTTCTATATATCTCTAACTTATTTCCTACTTGTTGAACTGTTAACTGTCTTAAGGCATTAGCTAATTGCATAGCTATCTCTCCATTTACTTTATCTTTAAATTAAGTATCTATTATCCCTATTAGAGGAGAGTTCTAATAGGGATAATTATTATCTATTTAGTTTTCTCTTTCTTCTTCTTACCTAGGGCGGCACTAGTTAATTCACCAATATCAGTATTAGCCAACTGACTAATTCTATTAGCCATTCTTACAGGCCAGATATTAGCCCAATAATTATCCTTAGCTTTCTTAGTTAATTCAAATGCTCTATCTGTTTCCTCCTTAAGGGATTCAGCAGTACGAATAATATCACCATAGGTAATACCTACATAGTTATCCTCTCCTACAAGAAAGATAACATTCTTACTAGCCATACTATCACTAGGATTGATAGATTCCATCTTAGTAGGGTTAGGAATAAATGGCACCTTAAACTCAATACCGATTAATGGATTATAGTCACCATCATTTCTGGCGGTCTGATACCACTCTCTAGCTTCCTTTTCTATTCTTTCCTTAAGAGTCTTAGGCATACGTACTACTGCTCTTAGTCCATAGAAGCTGCTGCCAATATTCATTCTATTTACACCTCTTACTTCTACCTCTTCATTAACTTGAGAGAGTTCACCAGTAATGGTATATATATCTTCTTCTTGCCCTTCTGCATTCTTCATCTTCACAGCACCAATACCAAAGGTACTAGTATCCTTCTCATTATTCTTTATTAAGTTAATCTTGAATGAAGCATTTAAAGGGCGGCTTTTATAGTTAGACATGTTATCTTTCTCCTTGTTTATAGTTACTAAGAAAAGTATCTAATCTCTTTTTATATAATCTACATTAAATCAATCGGGATTATGTAGTATGGTGCCCTTGCTTAAACTACTAAATCCCGACCTATTAACCGTAGATTACTAAGAGATTAGATACATGGGTTGCGTGGTTGGGGATACTGCTCACCTTAGAAGGTGAATAGGAGAGTTGCCAACCCCTCACTTCTAATCTAGATACTAGATTAAGGCAAGTTAAGGTAAACCTTTAGACCAATCTTCTAATTCTTCATAAAGGACTACTACTTCTTCACCTTTATATTCAATAATGCCAGCCATATCATCAATAGATAAATCATCTCTATTAAGTATCTCTTTAGAGACTTCATTTATATGATCTATGGCATCCCAAATATGGAACCCGGCATCCTTCATCTTTAGAGTAGCTTCATCTATAGCCTTCTCTATCTTTCCAGGTTCCATACTTATTAATCACCTAGTATTAATCCCAATAGGGAATCTAATATCCCTACCCTCGTTAGCGGTACTTGTTTCTTCTTCTTCCAATACTTCTGACTGGACTGCTGAGTTAGCTGATATGCTTCCTCCGTCTCCTTCTGTAGTTGAAGGAACTGTTCCTCGCTTAGTTGTCTCATCTAACTTTCCCTTCACTTGCAGATATACGTCTTTAGCAAAAGATGTAATTAATATCCCTACTAGTATTACAGCTAATAGGACTCTTACTAGAAGTCTAGTAGCCGCAGCAATATCTTCCCATAATTCGCTAGAGAATATCTCCTGCATCAGAGTCTCTTTCCATTCTGTCGCATCCATGTTCTATATCTCCTGGTAGTTCAATATCTTGTGATAAGGCGGCTATCTTATTAGCTACCTTCTTACTATTAGGTATAGTTCTTCTCTTATGGAGATTATATATACCTAATAGGAACCATAGACCCACTATAGTTAATATCCCATTTACTACGTGGGTAAGAATATTATCTAAGAATCTTTCCATTCTCTATCCTATGTTGAGGAACTGGAGTGCCCCATTTAACCCAGTTATATACTCCTACTAGAGCTAGTATTAAGAACATAGTAAGGAATACTCTATTAACCCCGTCTCTATTCCTTTGTATTTTCTTTATGTAAGCTATTTGTTGGGGGGTGAGTTTATTCATTGACAGTACCTCCTAAGGTTCTATTCCATTTAGTAAGAGCTTCATTCTGCTTCTTACATTCATCACTCATTGGAATACTTTTCTGTTGAATTACTTCTGTGACGCATTCTTGAGATAATACAGGCATAGGTTCTACCTTCTTTGCATTCTTATCTATAGGGCCCTTAACTACTACAACAGCAATAGCTATACCTAGAATGCCAATGATATAGGGATGTAGTTTCTTTTCTTGAGGGCTAGGTTCTGTAATAGCTTTAACGATATCTTTACCTTCAATCATCTACTTATCTCCTCTCATCTGTTGGTTCCGTCTTCTTTCTTCTCTTAGCAAGAGAAGATCACATTCATTACTTCTTTCACCTCTAGACTTAATTAGGGCACAATCACCGTGAGTTAGTCTATTGCCAGCTTTAACTCTAAAGACGGCTCTACTTATTTGTAGAGGTTGGTACATTACGTGTCCCCTAGGAAGACTAATATTACTATTAGCTACCCATAAGTTGCCGCATGTAAATATCACCCCAAAATAAATGAGAGGCTTCCAAGGAACCTCTCTACTACCACTACTCTTAGGTTTAGGAACTACTACTACTCTCTGTTGAGTCATACTTCTCCTTACTCATCTATATTCACCATCACCCTTTTCTCTATAAGGGAATTAGTATTACTAGTAACTAGACTAGTAAATGAACTACCAATAGTCCAATAGACTATTAGAGGAATAGCTATATAAAGTAGATATCTCATTGTTTCTTTCCTTAAGGAATTAATATTAACCCTGATATTAAACTAATCTACTATCTATTTACTATTCATCTTCCCCATCTTCTATTTCCCACTCCCAGATAATACCTGGGGGTGGGTCTCCTTCTTCTATCTTTCTAGATACCTCTTTTTCTATCTCCTTCTTTATATTTCTCTTAGGAGATATTAGATACATAACTAGGAATAGAGGAAAGAAGGCAAACTTAATTAGTTTCATCACCTTCCTTAAATTAATTAGATTATCCTTCTATTAGATATTCATTAATCTCTAATGAGTTCCCTTCTCATCTTCAATTATCTTTCTCTAATAGAAGAATGTAACTTATAGTTACCTTTCCTAGATTCTACTCACCTTTATTAAATAGGTATTAATAAAGGCACAGTTAATTCCTATCCGACTATCCTACTAATTAACAACCTTAGATAGAAGATGGTTTCTCACTAAAACCTATAAAACTCAACCCCTTTGAACTTGACCACTACTTATAAAGGATGAAGTCATGTAATGGTATGGTAGTTTCTCATTAACTTCCAGTTATAAAAGCCTATTACAGTGCTACTAATACTAGGTATCAATAGGGAAGAGTCCTAGTATAGTTAATAAATCCTTCTATTGGGATATAGCTATCATTATTAATGGTAGTAGTAAGAGTTGAACTTACTTCTCCTAATTCACCCTAAAGGCTAGCCCATATTAATAGGATAATTAATGAATAGAAGGCGGCCTTAAACCGACTACCTATCTTATATAATCTACCCATTCCTAATAGATTATATAAGAATACTCCTTATAGGAATTGCCATCTAGTTCTTCTCTATCTAGATGGGTCGATAGAGAATAGACTCATTACTTTATATTTACTTCCTCTTATTGAGTCAGAGGAGCGGATAGGTATCCACCTCCAATTGCTAGTCTTATTCTTCATTATTACTCTTATTTGGATTGAGGATTAACCATGACGCTGGTAAGAATCGTTACTAGAGAAGACCTAGAAGCCAGCTCTTATACTCCTATCTAGGTTATACATTAGGGAACGTCTAATGAAGCCCGCCCTAGATTACAGGTAGACTAGGAACATACTTATGGATTTCAACAGAGAATCTAATCTCTAAATATTTTCTCCTATTCATATGTTCTACTTTCCATCTATGTTTAAAGTTCCTAGTCTTATATCTAAAGTAATTAATAGAAAGATAATCTAGAACTTTAAAGTAGCCCTTTCCATCATCTTCATAATTAACTACCCAGTTAATCTCTACCTTTCTCCATTTACTTTTTAGCCTAGTTCTCTTCACTTCATAGTGAACAGTAATATCCCGAAAGCCTTTAGGTATCTGCTCTTTAGGATATTTCCTAATGAATAGATATCTACTTCCATAAGGCTTCTCTATTAACTTAACTGGTCTCTCATCTTTAAACAAACATTCCTTTAACTCCCCTCTCTCCTTTATTCCTAAAGAACAGAAGTAACCAGCATTATAGATACATTTATTACAAATGCTCATCCCACATTAATAGAGACATTAGCACTACTACCAACCTTGCCACCTACAGTAGCTTCTTCTATTCCTAGTTGGGCATATATCTGACAGATACGATTAAATATCTGCTCTAGAGAATTACCTTCTCTCTCTCCATTAGATAATGCTCTACAGCTATTTGCTAACCCACTCCAATCACCAACTACTTGGTAGACTCCCTCCTCTGGAACCCAATCGAATCCCATATCATAGATACTATCTACGATATTTAGAACGATATCAGCAGGTCTAACCTGCCCATTGTAACCTCTAATTAACCCATCTTGTGAGATAACAGGGCCCGCCCCTACCTTCTCACAAGCCTTGATCAATCTTTCCTTATTCTTTAGTTGAGTAATAACTGCATGGAAATGGCTCATGTTAATCTACCTATATTTAAGAAAGGGGTGTTCTGTAATCGCTGGGTCACATACACCATTTGGTAACTATAGGAATTACACCTATGTCTATTAGATAACACCCGTAAAACTCTAATAGGTTTTATTAACTAAACTAAGCTACCATTCTTTGTTGAAGTATGAGGCAAAGCTACCAAGAAAGTACCTTTATTCACTAGGAGATTGACATATCTATTAGATAAAGGTACTAAACCCTAATAGATAAACTTTATATTTCTACTTGTTAGGTAACTCTATCTTAATAGGTTTTTCCATTCTTCTATTAGCCTCTTGTAATCCCCATAAGGGAAATAGTATAAGTAATAGACCTATACCTACTGCTAAAACATTTCCAAAATTGCTTCTAATAGGGTGATGTTTCTCTTGTGCCCTATTATATTGATCTTCTGATTTCATATCTTGTATCCCTCCTTAGTTATTAGAATCTCCATTTGTAAGAAGTTCCTTCTATTACTATCCTCATGATGATAGAGTCTTACCCTCCTACCATCATGTTTAATAAACGCATTCTTATATAAGGTAAAGGCTCTCTTACTGATAAGAGTATAATTAATATCTTCCCATCTCCCTTCACACATAAGGGTTTCTAGGGAAGTATCATATTCCTTATTTAACTCAGCTAAGAACTTTCTATACTCACTATTTCTAGTAATTCCTAATTGAGCCATAATTAGCTTTCTAGCCCTTTGAAATCTTTTACCCTCTCTAGGGGCCCATTTAATAGCTAACCTATCCTTCCTGACTCTTAGAACTGTCGCATAGAACAATGCTGCATAGATAGCTAACTCTTCATTATCTATCTCATCAATTAACTTAACTACCTCACCCCAGTTAATTAGGTAAGGTATCTTTCTTATGATAGCTTTAGCTACTTCTAGATCCCTTTCTGCTATGAAGCAGAACATTGATCTGAATATATTCTTGCTGCCAACAAATCTTTTATCCCCCGCATAACAAGTAAGAGCTATGAACTGCTCTTTGTTATCTCTCCAACTTAGTTCCATAACTGATCGAGATATCTCTGATCTCAGATCAATCATGGCTTTAAGACCAAATAAACTAGGCATAATAGACTCCTTTGTTCATAACAAAGGTATTCAATAGGGGCTATCTTAATCCCTAATAGCTGTATATCTACTAGGGATATTAAGGGCTGATAGCCGATACCCTTCTCTTTTATATATTTCTTTGAACTTAGCCTTTACAGACTAAGAAGCCGACTCTGCACATGGCAGACAATAGCAATATATACTCTACTCACCTCTCTCCTTGCTATTAACAGGAGTTCATATAGGCGGCTTTAATACCCGCCTAGCACTTGTTCTATACCCTATAGATTATATAGAAGAGCCACTAGACTAAATATTAGAGGAACCTATATTAGAGGACTAGTTACCAACTACCTACTTAGGATAGGTTAGCTACTCCTACCTGAGCTTTAGTTTCAACAGGAATAGGTAACTTGAACCTGCATAACTAAGGAGTTAATCCTCCTCATTAGAAGGTAATACTATTACTAGTAACTACCCTCTAAAGAAGATTTATCTATTCACTAGAATAGGTTTACTATCTAATGGATAAGGTAGATAACCCTTAACCTTCTTTCTCCTCCTACTAAAAGAAACAGTAGGTGATTCCTTCCACTTGAATGTAATTCTTCTGAAGGGTGGATAGATCTCTTCCTCTATCCTAGAGTCTAGAAAATTAAACCTTTCCCTTACTTTACTAATAAGTGGTGCAGAACTAGCAGTTTCTACTATTAGAGTTACTAATCTCTCTCTCCCTATTTTCTTCTTACTCATCTCCCAATGGATAATGCTATATAGTTCTTTCCACCCCTTGGGGATTTGAGATTGTCTTCCTTCATTCCTATAGAGATTACATTGAGTAACTCGTACATTGACAGCCTGAATAGTCAATGAGGGCGGCTTACCTTCTTCTTTACTAGGACACTCCTTCTCATTCTTCATCTCCTTTGGAAGATAACCTTTACCACAGTAACCTTCACCAGAAGGATTATAGTACTTACATCCATTACAAATCATATCCCCCTCCATTTAAATAAATAATTTATCCCTAATAGAAGATTCCTACTAGGGATTAATTAATCTAACTAACACTAACTGAGATATGACTACCCTCTAGGGCTCTACCTTTACTACCTAGCTCAAATGCAGATAGTCTTAGATACTCTTTAATAATGGCGGCATTTAGTTCACTCAAAGAACTACTAACTTCTCCATTACCTCCACAGTTACCCATAGATAAATCGGCGGTCATTATATACTTATCTCCTTGAGCAATATAACCGATATCATATTGACCCTCCATAAGCCCCGCAATATCCACAGGCAATACTACACTTTGGTAATATCCTCTAATGTGATGCCGCTCTTTCACCTCTTTAATCTGAGGCTGGTTACTGATTGCTTGAATCAGTAATCTTTTATCTGACACTTTAATATCTGTTTGAACTGGTTGGAAGTGACTCATTATTATTCTCCTTATTAAGATATTCGACGGCACATCTAGACGCAATCTCTACATTACTACACTTACCTAAAGTAAATACAGTAATCCCATTACTACTTTTAGTAGTCATTACTCTAGAACCTTTTTTCGATACTTCTTTAGAGATATTACCTATCTCCCTAATAGAAAGAACTTTCTCTACTAGAAAGGCTCTTAGATTAACTACCTTAACTTCTACCCTATCAATAGTAGTCATTACTTACTAACCTCTTGAGAAGGTGTACAGTTATTAGTATTAGGGATTACTTTACCTCCGTAGGTAACCACAGTTATAACTAGGATTGTTACTATGGCTACTCTTGTGAATAAAATCATATTCCTCCTTATTAAATAAATGCCCACTTTCTTCAACCTTCCCTATAGTTATATAGGGTATATAGAAAGCTTAATTAAATAATCCATCTCAAACTAAGTTAGTGAGCCATGAGGCGTGTATATTCGGCCTAGAGCCCATAATCTACTACATTAATAGTCCTGGAGAAATGAGCAAGACCTCAACTAGTAGAGAGATAAGATTATTAAATAAACCTTCTAAACACCATATAGATGAGTTAATGGGATCGGGAGATGAGTGGTCTGGGGTGTAGACTGACGAGAAAGCTAACATTAATAAACATTTCATTTATATTTATCGTTGAATAAATATAAAATTATATTTTATTGTTTTATAACTTCTACTCGTAGTAGGAGTATCTTATAAATATTGTTTTAAATACTCTCTTCACCCATCTCTATTGATTTCTTTAGAGATATTGTTGTGTACTACCTATTAGATTTACTTAATAGGTAGTATTGTCATATTTACTTTTAGAATCTTACTGTATACCCTTTGAAGCCACTACCTTTACAAATAGAACCTTCTATCTGTTTTTCATTAACAACAGCAGTAAAATTCTTCCCCCATTCACCATAAGCACAGGTTGTAAAACCTTCTACTAACGAAGCATTAGAATAACCAGCTTTATCTAAAGCCTCTAGGTAGTTATCATCATTAGGTAGTCCCAATGATATTAAATAGATAATAGCTAATATACCTAATCCTAATAGACCAAACTTAGATAGTACTTTAATATATTCCCAAACTACTTTCATATCCCCTCCATTAAATTAAAAGAAATACCCCCTAGTATTTCTACTAAGGGATATAAGAAATATGCAAACCATAGGAAGAATGACTTCCTACTACTATCTAGTAAGTTACTAGATAGTTTCGTCTCTAGTCAGGAGACTCATCAGGTAGGTTTTATCTATGCATCCATAATTGATGGAGGCAAACTATTAATGTTCCTAATAGGAAAGCTTCTACTGGATTGAGGGGAACTATCATTAGTCCAGTCTTAATAAGGATATTGTTCCATAAGAAGAATACTATCCCTCCTACAATACTAAATGCGCCACCCCAAACTACTATATAACCTAACATAGTAGTTAACCATCCCCATCTATTAGGGTCTTTTATCTTAGCCAATTAAATGTCTCCTTAAATTAGATTCATTAGAAGAAGTTCTATACTTTAATAGATTAATTAAATAGACCCCTTTCTATTCTATTAACTAGTCTAGTTAGGGGTCTATTTAATTAATAACTATTATCTAATGAGAATAAGCTAACCTACTGAGAGACCTAGACAGCCACATGGACGCATATCTTCTTCACTAGCATAGACAGTGCCGAAGACAGTAGCGAGGCGGCTAGTATCCCCGCCTAATTCTTTTACTGCACTTCTAAAGAGATTAGATACGATATAGATATCATATCCTTCAGGTAAGGGGTCATGACTTGTAAAAGTGACCCCACCATAGAGGGGAATATCAGTATCTAATGAGGGGGCTGGTAGATTACCAGTTTGAGCATTTAAGTTAGTACCAGCTAGTATTATTTTAATAGGTACTGCTTCTTCTTTAAGAATTAACTTGCGCCCTCCTTGTACTGCTATAGTATCTTCCTTAGAAAATATGTTAATTGTATGTTGGGTGCCGTTATAGATATTAATACTCATCTCACTAACTCCTTACTAATGTGTAACTGTAAATCCAATAGGAAGAATACTATATTTAACTAGTAATCATTCCTAATGAAGGCGGCTTTATATCCGCCTATTCTATTTAACTAATACTAGATAGATATTACATCTTTCTAATGAAGATAATACAGACATAATATCTACCTAGTAATTAACCAATTACTTAACTTTGAAGTTCTCAGCTAGTTCTCCTAACCGTTCACTCCATAAGCTATTAGCTTTATCAAGCCCTTTCTGATACACTTCCCATACTTTAATAGCTTCTTCAATAGAAGAAGCTTCTACTAAAGAAGATACTATTTCACCAGTTGGGGTCTCACCTTCTTCTAGTACAGTAAAGGTGGTTGGTTTATCTACCCCTTCCTTTAATCTAAAGGTATATTCTACCTTCTCATTCCAAGCGTTTAGAATACCATAGTCACTTAGATTAAAGTGAGTAGGAGTAGTATCCAATATAACCTCTACTGAGTAGGGGATATGTTTTTGTTGGTGCCATATTTCTAGGGGCACCAGACCATACCCATTAACCCAAACAAGCCGCCCTTCTCCATATTCACTAGGATATGGAAATGATTCAGGTAATAGATATACCTTTAAGGCAGATACCCCATTCTCTGCTAAGTCTCTAGCTTCCTTTAGACCTAATGAGGGATTAGCATTTCTAAGCTTATTAATCTTGGTAATAATATCATCTGTTGATTCAAACTCAACATTTAACAGAAATCTATTCTGTTCTTCTAGAAGGCTAATCAATCTACCAGCTAACTCACAAGCTTTCTCTTCGCCTATTAAAGCTTCAACTAACTCCTCTCCTAGTTTTAGTGCTAGGTTACTATCATCACTTTGAGTAGCCTCACTTATTCTCTCTTTTAGATTAGGTACCGCACTTCTAGGAAATTTAATAACTCTATTATTGATTCTATCAGGAGAAACAATATGTACCTCCCCATCTAATACGTAGATTAAAGATAAGCTATCTACATAATTAGCACCTATGGGTAAACCGTAACTCTCATCTAATTTAACAGTAACCATCTCATCCTCCAATAACTTTAAATAGAACTGTTAATAATACTATTTAAATAGATACATTCTTCTAATGAGGTAATACTATCTCTAATAGAAGAATGTATCTATTTAACTATCACCAGGTTCCCATATCAGTCTTAGGTAGAAGGGGGATCTCTTCTTCTTGCCGCCTCGCTACAATATCCTTAATCTTTTCTACTCCTTCCGCAGAGAGGATATCTAGTTGGGCCTTAACAATACCATTCTCGCTACCCACTTCCTTCAGCACTTCATCCCCGCACATTTCAAAATCACAAACATTGTGCGGGTCAAGGAACTCTACTACAGCTTCAATATCCTTTAACGAATCTGGTACCAGAATATAACTAATATTACGTGTAGTTAACTTGTTATTTGTCTTCTTTAAGAAATAAGCCATATCCTCATCCTCCACTAACTAATCTACTTAACCTAACTAGGCGGCTAGTATCGCCGCCTATCACCATTAACCTAATCTAGTTAAGTATAGTACATTTCCTTTTGAATCAATAGAAACATACTATACCTATCTAGACTATTTACCAGCCCCTTCTATATCTCATCTACCCCAATAGCCTTTCTTCAAACCAGCAATACAAGAGCCGCCAACATAACGACCACCACCAAGGAACTTATCATTTCCTGATGCACATTCTAATGCATCATCAGTTTTATAGGTACTTTTAGTAATCCATCTATAGGACTTCCATTGCAGACACTTACCTAGTACCTTCATACTGCAATATTTAGGTGCCGCCTCTTTAGCACTAACAGGAACATTACTACCAATTACTAAACCAACTACTAACCCAACCACTAATACCTTTCTCATCTGACTCTCTCCTGGAGATATTTTTACCAATTGTTGATTGATGGGTAGGTATACCTACCAATTACGACCCGCCCCGTAACCTTTATATTCAACGCGGCTATAGTCTGTAGTAGCTACTACAAATAGGCTATAGATTCCTTGAATACCTAGTATCCCCACTAGGCATATTAAGATTACATGTAATAGTGCGCTTCTGATTGAAATATCCATATCTACCTCCTAAAAGTAAATGTCACCTTCGTAACCACTTCCATCGCCTAATCTAACAGGCGAATATATATGAACCTTACTGAGGAATTCATCCAGTAAGGCTCTCACTAACTTCTCATGCCCTCCTTCGTGGTATTCATTACTGCTAAAATGGTATGAAGCTTTCTTCTCTCCTGATTTACAGGATTCCATAACCTTATTAAATTCTCTTTCCCAAGCTTCCATAATTAATTAGGCGGCTAGAATGCCGCCACTACTACTAAACTATTGATAGGGGATAACTACTTCCCCTTTGTTGAAGAGAGTGGTTACTGGACTAGGTTTTAAGTCATACTTAGCATTCACTAAGCTTAGACCTATAATCGCGCTACCTAAAGTTCCAACTACCACTACACTAGTTAATACTTCAACGATTCTCATGGAACCCTCTCCAATAAACAATTAACCACAAGGATAGTTGCTAGTTATCCTTATGGTTAATTAGTACTAGATAGATGCGCCGCCCTTAGTACTAGATAGATAATACATTCTTCTAATGAATCATTAGGAACATATATATCTACCTAGTACTATTAACCTGGAATCAATCCTTTCATCACTTCTCCAATACTAAACATAGCTGAATAGTACTTCCAATTAGGTCTATTCTCTACGACCCATTTAGTTAAGTGATGCGCCTTCCTCCACTCACTTTGAGGAAGCCCATACACTTCCCAATCTTCAACATAGACAGAATCATCTATATTGTTAGCAACATGGTCAACTACGGTATGACCTTCTTCAGTGATAATAACTAACGCATATTTATCTTTAGCTTCTAATCCATAAAGCATAGTAATTCCTCCAGTTAAATTAATTGGTTAAATAGACGGTGTGAGGATCGAACTCACCTATGGCGGCTTATGAGGCCGCTACTATCTCCAGATAGTTAACCGTCCAGAACAATACCGCTCTGTCAACTGCCCTAGTTATAGATGCACCCTAAATTAATTATTTCTTCTGCAATCCCTCATTAGCAGTCCAAACTATCTTATCTTCCCAAATGAACCATAGATCCCCATATGGTTCTACTTCAGAGCTTGTGGTATAGAACCTTAACTTTAGAGGATGTAGATTCAATTCTACACTCCCTCTAGTGAATTCTAACTTACTAATCAATAGTAAGACTAGAGTAGTCAAGATTCCCAGAAGATACGTAATCATAGTTTCTTCTTTTCCTCTTCCTAATAGGTCTATCAACTGGAATGTATCTGAATATAACCTTCTTCTTTAGATGAACAAGGATATCACCTTCCCATTCCACTTCATTCACCGCCCTAGTTCCCCTTAGTATTCCTATAGTAGGATCTAAGGTTTCACTCATTATCTCTGGAACCATATCACTCCACTCCAGAACCCGCGCCCTCTATCACCTACCCATGTAGGAGTAGAGATAGTAACCTTCTGACCTATCCCTATGAAATGAGTAATCAGAAGGTTATATAAATGTTCGTAAGCCAAGTCATTATACTCTGCCCCACTAAGGTAGTAGGTACAGAGTATAGAGTTAGGCTGCCTCCATACATCCAGTATCTCTTTGAACTCTCTAGTAGCAGCCCTTTCGTAGAGAGGTATAGTTACTTGGATTGTTCTATTGGACATGGAGGCTCCACTTTAGATATTTGATATCTAGTCCAACCAATGCCAGCTAATACACCCACCATGAATATAATGAATGCAGAGATAGCTATATTAGCTAACTTCAATTCTAAATAATCGTTATCTTCCTCAAACATGCCGCCCCTAACCTAAACTTTTACGTCTTGATAGAACTCACTATCAGGAAACCACACCTTTCCTACATACGTTTCAGTATGACCAAACCAGATAGGCGCTTCAATAGATATGTTCTTCACTCCTTGAGTAACTATAAGGCTGCTACTCATATGCCCAAATGCATTAGAGTGATATTCATTAGGAGTGAAGGAATAGCTAACGACTGCCATTCCTTTCTTCCACGCTTCTATCACTCGCTGATATTCCCTCTCAGCGACATCTGCTACTTGAGAAGGAGATAGTTTAGATTCCATTACTCAGTTACCTCGCAGCTATTAACTATCGTCTCTCCTTCTACAGCTAGATTTAATACCTCTCTTTCAAAAGGAGAGATACGAAGGATATCATTACTCCCTTCTGCTTGGGTTAGAGTATAAAACTCCTTCACCTTTTGTACGAAGATTGTTTTCAGTTTCTCGCTAACTGAATCCTTATGTAAGGCAGACATTACCTCACAGATATTCTCTAATTTATGTATCTTAATAGTTTCTCCATTTCTTAATAGGGCGGTCATTATCATCTTCACTTCAAAGGTGATATAGTCATCATCATCGTCATCATCTACTTGAGAGACATACACCTCTTTCATCTCAAAGTAGACTAGTTCCTCCACATCTACTATTTGAATAGATTCGCCAACAGAAATATCTCTAAATTTAGCCATGACCCAACCTCCAATTAAATAAATTAGTTAACAATACAGGTTAGAGGAATCGAACCTCCCCTACTGATAAATGGGTCAAGATCGCCACCCAAGTTCAATAGTTCCGTATACCTGTTACCAGTCATTCGGTCTCCTATCTATTGCTAGATAAGAGTTTGGAGCAGTTCCACCAGCTAATTGTTATAGGAGGTAACCAGCCTCCTATTAACTTAAAGGCAGATTAACACTACCTAGTTAGCATGGTTCTCTTATAGATGAAGCTACCACCCTTCATCTATATTTCTTTACGTCCTTTGGTAGGACTTAAGAACGGGGTACCAAGCCGTCCTTTATAGGTTAGAGAACATGAACCTAAGATTCTATTCAATAGTGGTTAATCTATCTCCTAGAATATCTACTTCCCTCTAGATAGGAAATAGCCCAATCTTTTCTTAATCTCCCTATCTCTACTTTTGAAAGATAGTTCGACACCTTTTCATCTAATAGGCACCTATCAGAATCAAGGGGGCTTATTGAGTTACCCTTAATCATTAGTTCATCAACTGTTACTTGGGAGGCTTATAACTTGTTCATCTTCTAAAAGCTGCCTCATAACTCCTAGAAAACTATTACCTAATCCACCATACCTTATTAACTAATCAGTTAATAAGAACATTTCCACTATAGGTAACATAGTGATTATCTTCCTAATGGAAAGTGGGCAGGTAGTTCTACCACTAAAGCCGCCTAAAACATTAACGGATTAGACCAGCTTTTGCCAGCTCTCTAAAGACCGCTTACAAAAGCTTGGCTCTTAGATGGGTGCCTTTCATTCCAAGCATGAACCGCCTGGATGATTTCCACTGGAGCATCTAAGAAATTTCTAGATTCCCAGCTAATACACATCTCTAGAATATTCTTGGGAACATCCTTACTGATAGACATGGCAAAAGGCCCTTTGCCATCTTCCTTACGAGTTATGTACCAGCAGTCAAACTTAACATTATATTTAGTAATATATGCAGACATACATTTTTCTCCTTATGGTGTAAGGTTTACAAATGACTATGGAATTATTGCTAGACTTGGGACTAGCCTCTTCACAAGAAGGGTTCCTTAATGCAGATAGAGAAATATCTGCATCCCTCGGTTAATTATTCTGAGACAACATATATTCATTGACTATTTCCATAGCTTTGTTTCTCTGCTTTTGAGATATCACTTTTGTCTCTAGAGAATTGTTTCCTTCTAAGAGATAAGTAACCAACGCAGCTAGACTTCCAAAGTCTACTTCTAAATTAGAGGTCTGTTCTCCCCTTACTAGCTCGTAAAGGTAACTAGTAAAAGTTATTCCTTCTTTCTCAGCCTCTACTCTAAGCTGGCTGTATATGCTGATACCTTCTTTAGGGTCAGCATATAAAGAGGCAAAGATTAGATGACTAACAGTTAAACGGAAAACTCTAGTTTGTAGAATGTTTGGGCTGTTGACTTCTAAGTAAGTTAGTAAGTCGCGTAAATTGTTCATGTTTGATTCTCTCGGACTCTGATATTGTAATAGCATTTTCTCCGTGTTCGATCAACAATTGTCTTAGGGCTGTTTCTATCAAGGCGTGTTGTGTTTGCATATCCCCAACTTGTTGCTGTTCTTTATGGTCTAGGTAGTTAGGGAACTAGGAGTCCCCTAACTAGATAGGCTACACGCCTACTTTACTGAGATCTTCTTCGCTAATCTCAGCTACTTCAGAAGGCTGAAGGTCAGGTTGAGTAGTTTGCGAAGTTTGAGCAATAGTATTACCCATCATCATATTGCGACGAGCAGCCCGACCTGCTTCAATGCGATTATTACGAATTTCAATAGAGGTAGCCCGATTAGCCCGTGCTAATTCTCTTTGCTCCTCGGCAGTAGAAGGTTGAGTGCCTTTAGGGGCAACCATGTCTCCTAACCACTTTAGCCCATTTGCAAAGAAGATACCGCTAACATTCATGGTGAATGTATCACTGGTAATCACATCGAACTCTACGGCTCTGCCTCTCTGACTACTTTCTGGACGGGCATTGAAATTGCTCTCAAAGATTTCCATGTCTTCCAGCGACATACTGATAGCAATAGTGCTTTCAAGCATGGTATCTTCTGGATGATTTGGGTCATTCCATGCCAGCTTATCTTTGGTAGAAGGAACTGTAGTGTAGGCAATGCCTTCCATGCTTGTACACTTAGCATAGATTACCCCAGAAGCAATCTCTGGATGAGATTCACGTAAGAATCCTCCTTTAGTACCAGATGCAGCAACTACTAAGGTATATCTTATTTCGCCTTCATTAACCGTCTGAAGAGCAGCTAGCTCTGCCTCCCGTTCTTCTTGTAACTTCTTGTGTAGCTCTTGTTGCAACTTCTTGATAGCTTCTTTGTCTTCAGCAGAGCGGTTAGAAAACTTTCCATATAAACCAGCCATGAGGAACCTCCATTTGAATACTAGTATTGGCTTATTGGTGCTGGTAATGAAGCGAATAGACCATGCACCAAAGAAGCGAGACATGTTAGCATGGCTACTAGCTAACTCTTCTCGACTTATTAGTGAAGGTCAGCTAGCTTACAAGCGGCTCGACAATCAGCACACTAATAAGCTTCCAATAAGCATACTTCACCAGTCCATCTAGTGATGGTCAACTGGCGCACAACCAGCACACTTAGAGCATACTAAGACAGCTCTAACGGTGCATGGACAAAGAGCATACAAAAAGCTTACAAAAAGTACTCTTAGGGAGTACCCCAGATATCACTGATTATCTATTTAAACTTATAGCTACCCTATCCTCCCCGGCATTCTTTCTTCAAGCGATCAACGGTATAGATTCTAGAGTGATAGCTACCTAACTTACATTCCGGCATTCTTTCTTCAAGCGATCAACGTTCAGTTTGTTAGGCTTCTAAATATTTACTCTACTCCAGGATAGCCATAGGCCATACAACCTTCGTAGAATAATTACATAGAATTTGTTTATCTAGATAAACAATTTATCTGAAGATGTTCTGTGTGTCAAGCAGAACACTAAAAGAAAGAAGGGGGATATCCCCCTTCAGTTATTTAACTAGCTTTGATTATTGCTCAGTTACTTCGTGTCTTTTCATTCCACTTAAGTAACGTTTAATCAATTCGATAGCAATAGGATCCAGTTTTGTTAATTCACCACTTGTATTCAAAGCTACTTATTGGACACTTACCTATGATATCAAAGAACTCTTTAGTGTTTTTCTTGAATATATACACTCTAGGGTTTCCTTGATTTGTATGTAGGCTTGTATTTAGATTAGTATACTTTGCTATTTTGTTACTCAATGCTTCAGCTTCTTCAAAGCTAAATCCATCAGTAGCAAAGTATATTCCTCCTTTTGTAGCTTTGCTTCCATCATCTAAGTACCAATGAAGTAATAGATGTTTATCTATTATCAGGTCATTAGGCAGTATCTTTTTACTCCCTATATACCACCTACTTCTTTGGTTCTTGAAGAATAAACTACTTTTAGTACCTATGTAATAAGAATAGTAGGTCTTTCTTGTTCTTTTATCAAAGACAAACTTATTCCAAATAGGTCTATTAGTAAAGTAATTTACTTTTGTAGAAAGCCAGATTAGATATTCTTTATGCTTAGAATAATGTAGATATCTAGGAGCATTTGTTTCTTTGCTCTTATAGACTATGCTACTATCTCCCAACATATTGCCATCAAATCTTTGCTTCTCTTCAAAACTTAGATTATATTCTGTTAATATAGTCATTCTCTGCATCACATTTAATTATGCAGAAAGTTTAATTAACAGAATCAGGTGAATGGTAGGCCGTTACTTTATTCCTCCTACCTCTTTCTTTTATTACCCTAATGTTAGTTAGTGTTGGATTATTAGAAAGCTCAGACTGTATATTAATCCATACGATTACTATGTTATTAGTAACCCTTTATTGTGGATTGGGTTGTCAGTCGTTTGCACCTCTTAATAGTATTTCAACTATCAGTGTTGTGTCAGTCTAGAGTATCCCTACCTTTAACTGAAATTCCCCTTATTTCCATGTAGATTACTCTACAAAGCGGCAATATTATTTACCGTCACCATCACCACGATTGGATTTAGCCCATAGTAGAGCATTAACTTCAATGTGACCCAGTGATACGTTCTCATCCATTACTACAATGCAATAGAGTTTAGCAATCTGAGGTGTTCTATAAACTGCCACCACAGATCCTTCTATGTAACCTCCTACCTTGACGATATCGTCATTTGGATTCATCTTCACTACTGGAATAGAATACTCTACTCCTTCATGAGTCACAATCTCATTCGGACAGGAATGGCTAGACATTACTTTACCACCTTGAGCAAATGGTTCAGTTCTGCCTATTCTACGTAAGAGTCCTGCTTTTAACATTTCTCTCATTTGACCTTGGATACCAGCTAGGGCATTTCTAGCTTTAGTAGTCCAGTTCTTAGGTCTATTCTCGTAACGATCTACCATTCCATGTAGCAATTCGACAATGCTTAAACCAATACCAGTAGAAGAACCGCCTCCCATAAATGCAGCACTCTTTAGTAAAGCGCCAAAGTTAAAGTACACTTCCAGATCGGTTTCTTTGTCTGGATTCTTCCCATCGATGGAACATATAACGCATCCATTAGGATAACGATTATGTGCCATCTTCAGAGTTTCCTCAGCGCTTAAGGCTTCAGTCCAGAAATGCAATGTTTCATCAAACTGATATTCTGTACCATTGAAGTCGGTTACTTTGTAGACTGACTTTAGTACTTTGGTAGCATCAGCTTTCCGATACTTTGTATCTCTCTTTCCATCTTCACCAATAGGACAGAATCTTCTTACTACTTCAAAAGCACCTCCTAGTTGCTTAAACTTTAAGAATTCTGTCGAGCCGCTAACTACAGTTCCATAGTTATCTTCGTCTACTGAACTGTACTCCAATGGAATAAATGGAAGATCAATATCTGCATCAGGTAAAGTGACTAGAACTCTACTTTCTCCTGCATTAGCAGTAGGTTTCCGTTTAACTCTTGGTGACTCATTCTTTCTTAGTGAAGTTTCATCGCCAGCCGCACTAATATTACGAGTCAAGTCAGCAAACTCTGTTTGAACAATCATAGATTTGTAGATCTTCCTACGGAGGAAGTAAGGTACTTTGTTTTGTACATCTACCCATCTTTCTCTCAAGAACATCCAAACTGAAATACCACCAGCTTCAGAATTGTCTTCTTCTTCTGGTGTTAGGAAGTTTGCAAATCTTCCTTGGTCACATCTACGCATCGCGCCGCATAATGCAACCATATCTAAATCTTCTTTATCTTCTACTCCTTCATCAGTTAAGTTAAACGCTTTAGCAACACCTTCAGGCCCAGAAGTATATTTCTCAAGAGCAGAGATAGCACGAGCTATTCTATACGCCCATAAGAACATAATTACTTCATTATCAGAGAATTTAGTATTAGCTATCTTCTCTAGTTGACCCTTAATCTGTTCGATTACCGCCGAGAAATTTACCTCCTCATTATCTTTTGATTTAGCCACATAACCTTTTCGGAACATGTGAAGTTTGTTAGCCAACTCCATGCCTTTTAGGTTATAACCACACAACCAGCTATCTTCATAGCCTGTTAGCCAACACATACCTTGAACCTTAGCTACAAGCTTCATTTTCTCCATAGCTTTAGCAAAAGCTACTTTGTCTTTAGCCTTACTAGCCTTGATCCACTCATATCGAGTCATAGCCGCTACACAGGCCATTACGCTTGACATATTATATCCAGAACCCACGTTTACTTGATAGTTCCACGCAGTACCTTCAATAACATCTCTTACGCTGAAGTCTACCTTACCGCCTTCCATTGGTGCATTGATGCCTACTTGGTTGACTAAGACGGACGGTTTGAACTTCTTGTCTGTTCCTGGTTCGCTGAAAGCTAGGAATGGGTCATCACTCTCACCATAGATATTTGCATATCCCATAGAGAACATACTAGGGTTGAGACTTTCTGCTATTTCTTTTGCAGATATGTCTTTACTACCTACTTCCCAATCTTTACCTTCTACACTCAACTCTCCACTATTGTTTAGATCCAGTAGAGTTGGATCATTTAATGCCATAGCTGCACACCCAATGATTGCATCTTCAGTCTCTTGTGCATTCTCTAGCAGTGCATATCCTAAGGAAGGATAAGCTGCATAAGCGGAGCATAGTTGTTGAAGCGTTGGTGATTGTGCTGCTACTGTTGTTTCTCTAGTAGTAGCCATTTCGACTTGGAAGGTGTATGGAGCTAGTACACCAGTTACTCTCTCTTCTATTAGTACTAGTCCATCTTCTGTTAACGCCTCCTGGATTTTATTAGTTGGTTTACCAGTCTTGAGATTAATCAGGGTAATAACAGCATTAGCTTCATGAGATAAAGCTTTCTCTACTAGAGAGTAGTCGCCTTTATTACCCATCTTTGCATGACCAAGAACTAAAGTTTGGAAATAGTTCTCATAGTCTACATAGTCGCGAATGAAATAACTTTCGCTTCTGCCTTCCCACCACTTGTAGAAGTGACAGGTTTCATCAGCTAAGTCTTGTACATCATATACACCTTCTTCAGTCAATGAAGGTGTATGCAGTCTTTCAAACTCCTTTGTTTGATAATCTGTTACTAGATAAGAAGACTTACCAGTTTGTTCTAGTAGCCACTCGCAATATTGGTGAAGCCTAGCAGCGTTACCCTTTAAACACTCGCTGTTTAGGGCTACTTCCCAGTTGAGATCACTACCATCTCTTCTGGAAATGCTAACTTTTCTACCATCCTTTAGTACAGCTTTGATGCCAATACCGCGACCCTTAATTTCGTAGTCGCTAGCAAAGTATACTACGGTTAATTGGATAGATAGAGATTTAGATGTAGCTAGCTTGCGCACTTGGAAGCTACAACCATACTTAGAACTGAGGATTATGTCTTGGTTTAGTCCACGGTATTTAATTAACTCCTTACCACGGAATTTGAAGATGACTTTATCCTTGTGTTTCGAGTTATGAGTAATGACTTTATCACTCGCTAATATTGCCATTAACTCTTTCTCTATCTCAGCTTTCACTGAGTCTAAGCTTTCATCTTTCTTCAGAGAGACAGCGTTGAAAGTAGCTCTTAATGTCTTGCGAGCACTATAAGCAAACTTCTTGCGTGTTAAACCTACACCAGATCCATTTGTTAGGAATCTACCATCGTGAGTTAGGGTCATTGCTTTGTCGCCCTTAACTACGATATCAGTCTCTTCTCCTTCTTCGCTAATGTGTTTAAGCACAAGACCAGCTTGTTCATAAGGCTGGTATCCGTCTTGGAAATCTAAACCTTGCTCTGCTGCGATCGCAATTTTGTTCCAGCCTCTATTCAATACTTTACCTGGTTTCTTAACGTCCAAGATAGTAGAGAATATATCTAGATCGAAGTCCATTGCTACGCATAGAGCTGTAACACCAGCGCCAATAACAATTCTCTTCATGGCATTCTTATCAGTCATGAAAGGAATTCGTTTGATGCTAAAGTATTCTACAGCCTCTGCTACACCGTCCTTACTATTATTGTTTTCCAGTCTGAAGTATGGGAATATTGGATCAGGACTAACTTTTAGTAAAGAACAAGTGTTCTCTCTAATTGTTCTTAGTTCCTGATTAGTATCCATCACTTGACCATATAGGTCTTGCTCTTCCCACAATTGAGTTAGTCCAGCCACAATACCATCAAGAGTGGTTTGACCTACTGACCATTGATTTAGCTTGCCAATTTGAAGACCCAGCAATACCATTAGAGTAGTGTTTGTCATAACACCAACTCCACCTAAGAAACCTTGACTTCTTACGTTGTGGTCTCTACCAGTTTTGATAACAGCATTATTGAAGTCAAAGATAGCTTCACTATAGCCAGCAGTTATTCCACTAGGAGAAAGAGTTAATACGCCTGGTTCTATTAGCTTGAACGAACTAAAGCCGCTTAAGAATTCAGCTTTCTCATGGTTAGATAGAGATTCACTGATCTTTGTAATATGTGCAGCATCAAGCCACTCAAGAGGTCTAACCCAAGGGCATTTAGAACGACTAGACAAGTATAAAGTGTTTGGTTGTCTAGTGTCGTACTGATATTCTAGTACTCCATATGTTTGATAAGATTTACTGGGCTTCAGCTTCTTTTCTTTTCCATCCCATAAAGCGCTATAAAGAGGAATCCCAAACTCTTTTATAGTTTTGATTTTAGTTAGGCTATTGACACTATCTACTAAGACAATAGCATCATATTTAGCTAACCATCTTGGGAATGGTGTAGAGTTAGCGTTTAAATAGCTAGCTAATACTCTCGCGTAGAATTGCAAAGTAGTATTTGTCCAGGTTTGGTAACTTTCCATGCTGCGGTTAAGCCACATAGAGTCAATTAAATCCAAACGCTCATCCTTAATGATTTCCTCGAATAAAGCAATAGCTTCTTCTTTAGGCATCTTAGGATCGTTCACAAGTGCATATTTCATATTGTTATCTTCAACCACGCCAAAAGGGTTCAGGGAAATATCACCCACTACTGAGTCGTCAGACTCTTTCCCTGTAGTAGTGGACGTTAGGTAATCTACAAACTCTCTAGGGAGTAGTACATTACTGGGAATATACTTGTCAGCAAAAAGGGTAGCTATCTCTTTGACAGCATATCCAGCAAGGCCGCATCCTAACTTGGTAACCAGAAATTCTAATTCAGGATGTTCAGTAGCAAAGGTTAGGAATATATCTATTTCCTTCTTGATACTTTCTAATGGAACACCTCCTTTAGTTAAATCTTTAGTTACTATTGCGTAGCTTTGACCTTGTAAACCACGAGCTTGACCATAGATAGCTCCAAATTTATCACGAGCTAACTTAGCTGCACCTTTACCATGTCTACCTTGAGTATTGCTACCAAAGACAAATACTTGGTTAGGGAGTATAGTTTTTATCTCTTCAGGTGCGATTCTGTAACTTAATGATCCACAAGCTACTCTTGCTTTCAAAGTATATTTCATCTCCTTTATTACTAATTCAGGATTGAACATCAAATAGTAAGCTACTGATTCATCATTAGGTAATAACTCTTTAAGAGTTTTAATGCCTAACTCTTCATAGTAACTATCAGCAAATAGTCTCTTCATTTCACCTAAAACTGCTTCAGCATCAATACTAGCTTCTTCACCTACTAGTTCTTTTAGTTCATCTAATGGCATCTCTTTAGGGAATACTCCATTATCCTGACCCAAGTGAACTAGCTCATGAGCTAGTATGTATTCTGCTAATGCACCCTGATTATTGAATGTATCTTTGATATGGATTACTTTTATATCCTTTTGGATATAACCTGCCTCATCAAGATCACTGAACTCAACAACATAACCATAATTCTCAGCTAGATTAACTAGCTCTTGCCAGTGGTTATTACTGGCAGCCTCAATTATTGATTTGTTAAGAAAGCTTTCTACTAGAAGACATTTCTTGCCACTTCTAGCTTTTGCAGCAGACTTACTCACTCTATTAGTTGAGCGAGGCTTGTCTTTGAACTTCTTACCTACACAAGTACGACCCTTAATACTTTTCTTCTCTTTTCTAACCTCCTTCAATGATTCAAGTATTGTTGGTAATCCACCTGTCTTTCTAACTATTACCTCCTCTTTACGTAGTATTGGTTTCTCAACAGGCTTCCTATCTTTCTTTAAGATAGGTTTCTCGAATGTTTTAACTGGTTTATCTTTCTTAAGAATAGGTTTAGGAATATCTAACTCCTCTTTTATTCTTATAGATAAATCCAGTTCATCAAACATCTCTCTAACTACTCTACCCACTTGTTTAGTTAGTAGACTCCATTTCTTAGGAGCTTTACTAACAGACTTAGGCTTTCTATTAATCTTCCTAGATAATTTAGCAATCTTCTTTCTATTGCTCTTCTTTCCTCTAGGTAAAGAACAGTATTTAGCAAAACCTATGCCAGAAGTGTCTGGTAGTGTATTTGCATAATATGTAGTTTCATGTCCCACTAATGTTGGAACTTTCACTTTAACTGTACTAACTATTTCTCCTTTAGCTCCAAGGATATTCACTTCCTTGTTGATAGAGCTAACAGAATAGAAACGCACAGTTGTAGTTGTGATAAACATATATTTCTCCTAGTGGGCTGGTAAAGTAAATGCCCTACTAGAAAGAAAAGAGGGGGAGTTTCCTCCCTATCCCCTATTCAATTAAATAATTAGATACCTCCCATTGACATAGACATCATATCGTCTTCATCGATCTCTTCAACTTCAGCTTTGGATTGTTCTACTTCTAGATTCCTTGCGGCTTCATTGAGTAGAAATTGCTCCTGCTTCTGTTTACGGCGAGCTCTCTTATAGTCAGCAGTACGACGACTAGTACGAGTACCAGCAACGCCTCCTTCATCTGGAGTTAAAAGATTAATCGCAGCTTGAGCCATTGCGTTGGCGGCTTTGATTTCGGCTTCTTTCTCATTGAAGGTTTGTTCGATAGCATAGGCTTCCAGGTCTTCAGCCATTTCTCCATCCACCCGCAGTTTCCCACAAGTTTCTAGAGGCATGTAGTCTTCAGTCCAGCTAAGTACCTTTTGCACTTTGACTATGGGAGTCATAAATGCATCAGGATTTTCGCTGAACTCTAGAGTTATTGCTAAGACTAAAGTATTGCCTAATACACCTGCTTTCTTACCTGAATCTAAAGCTATTTGTCTTTCGGCGCGTAAGCGATCAGCTTGCTCAATAACTTGGTCATGGGAGCAAGGCAAGTCAAAGGAGATTTCTTGCTGACACATAAAGGATAGAGTTAGTTTATCTTTCTTCAACTTCTCTACTTTTGCGGCCAGTTCAATCTCTCCATCTTCTTGCATACGGCTGATATAGTCATTCAGGGTAAATAATATTCCACCCATGTAGGTACCAATAAAACCTTGTGGCTTAGACTTGATACCAGGAACTTCTATACCTTCCTTATTCTTCTCTACTGCTGGTGGAGCTATCCAAGACTTGCGGTTTTCAGACCAGTAGAATATCCCAGTCATTAAACCTTTTACGAATACACTTCCGTCTTGGTTAAGACGTATGCCCATCTTATTAGACACAATAGGAGTAGAAGATTTATCTTCACTTCCTCTGCGTTCGTAATATTTCTCATTAGCTCCAACGTTGATAGCGACAATCATTTGTCCCTTCTCGTAATACTTAGCAAAGGTATCAGAGAGTTTAGCGGGAGCAGCTTCGACGCTCACTTCAACGTTGTTAGCAGCAGCACGTAACTTTGCAAACAAAGACATATTAATTCCTCCCCTTTCTGGGAAAGTAAACTTCACCAAAAATAAAAAGGGGGACTAGGTATATTTCTTTTTTTCTCCCCGCTAGGTAAATATTTTTATTTAAATGTAAATATATTTAATCAGTAATATTACTTACTGTATAAGCTTTTGTTTATGTATATATATTTTCTTATACTTAAATTAACCACACTTAATTAATATAATTCATATTTCTTCTTGCTAATTCATGTAAATGTGTTATATAAACTAGCCTTAAATTTTGATTTATAGATTTCAGTCTATGAGACCCTTAAGAAAAAGGGGAGTTAAATTAACCCCTTTTATATGTTGCTAAAAGCGATTAGATCATTTATGGAATCAGAAATATCTTCTTAAATTCCATAGCTGATCTAATGTCATCTTCACAAGCTTCTTCAAAATCTGGATCTTCAGTAGATACTGAGTTACCTGTATCTATTAGGCGAATCCCATCTCTTGTTAGAATTATATTGTCCCAGTATCTATCAGAACTAGATACTGCATGAGATGGACGCTTTATATCCCAATGAGCAAAACCATTAGAATGTAGTTCTTTTATTTGTTTGATAAATTCCTCAAACATTCTTTCTCTTTCTACAACAGTAATAGCTCTGTATTGAAGAGGATATAACCTCTCCATAATCATTAATTCTTTGCTGTAGTTAGAAGTAAACTCGGTTTTAAGAAATTTACAGACTAATTCGTTTATTTGATTAGCTTGTTGCATAAGAGAAGTTTCTCTTTTAGAGTCGCCTAATTCAAATATCTTTGCAACTCTATTAGAATCAAGCTCTATAACCTTTCCATTGGCTCCTTCAGATAGAAGGTTATATTTCTTTTTGTCGATCATAATTACCTTAAACATTTTATTCTCCTAGTGAATGGGCTGAGTGCCCATAAAGTTCACTAGAAAGAAAAAAAGGGGAATGCCCCTCTATTGTGTAGTAGTGTTACTCCCTATCTCTAGGGAATAATAGAATCAAGTTCTATAACTTCCAACGACGGCTTATAAACCCACCTCTAATATCAATCCACTTCTGGCACAGTGGATGAATCTTCTCACTCGGCCCAAATTGAAATCCATAGATAGGAGGAAATTCCTCTCTATCTTTCTTCGGACTAATACGTTCATTCCATAATCCAGTCTGACTTAACAAAGTCAAACCTATATAGTTAGCATCGCAGCCAACTCTAGTCATTAGCAGTAAAGACTCGGCATCTCTACTATCACGTAGTCTATCTAATAGATAGCAATGCACTCCACTTCTAGTAGGGTAGATTACTATAGGAAGTTGTTCTTCTTTAGAGAAGGTAATCAATCTGTTTGCTGCTTCTGCCCTGCTCTTTGCAGATATACTCGCCATATCTTTGTGACCAGGCCCTTTGCAATCAATATCAATCATCAATACATTAGTGCTAATGATATGTAATCCATTCTTAGCTTGAGATAGTTTAACTTGTAACATTCTTTTTCTCCTAGTGAAACTTTTGTTAACGGGATTGTTAACTTCACTAGAAGAAAAAGGGGAGATATCTCCCCTAAATGTTTATTTATCTATCCAGGCTTTTCTTTCTCTCCAAAGTTTCTTATTATAGAAACTTAAAACCCATCCATCATCCATAGTTTCACCTATGGAGATTTTGTTCTCCCCTTGCCACTCAGGGAATGGAATAATTAACTCGCCGCCAGGAATACCCCCACCTACCTGCTTATCTTGATGACAGCAGAGTAAGTAAAGATCTCCTTGAGCTAGTTCAGGTTTTAACTGAAATAAAGTAGTTACCCACTCTAATGGGCTAACTATCTTATCTTCATGGACAATTCCTCCATTAGAATCACCATGACACAACATGAATCTGTAACCCTTCTCACATTGGAAGAGTACAGGTCTAGGGAAATCCAAGGCAGCCGCATTAGCTACCTTCTTCCCTCTGTTTTCATCTAATGTAATGTCAATACCTGGAATAATATTAGACATGTTTTCTCTCCTAGTGAATGTAGTTAGTCACTAGAAAAGTAAAAGGGTGGCATTACACCACCCCAATACTATTAGAATAAGTTACCTAGCATTTCTAATAGATACATAAATCTATTACTAGCTTTATCTTCTAGTTCTGCTAATTGTTCTCTTTTCTCTTCAAGAGAGATGAAGATAGAACAACATTCTTGGGGTAAGTCTTTTAACCCAAGAATGATATCTCTATGACGACCTATTTCCTGTATATGCTCTTCAGAAGCAGTACAGTATAATTTACCTAGATATTCCCAGTAATCATCTTCTTCTGGATCAAAGTCTGCCCAGAATAAATCTTCCTCTACCTGCATTCTATCTACTATTACTCCACCTAGATTAACTAGGTAGGTAGCAGAGTACTCTGCCTTTAACTTTTGATAAGCTAACTCAGTGTTAGCTAACTCAACTTTAAGTAGAGAGATTTCAGCGCGTAGTTGTTTAATACTCATTATCTTTTACTTTTTAGTGAATACAACCTATTCACTAAAAAGTAAAAGAGGGGGAAATTAATCCCCAATACTAACTAAAGGAATCGAACCTTTCTTTAAGTGGAATGTACGCCACTTTTCACCAGATAGAGTTAGTTATCTCTTCTTATTTAATTTGTACTAAATCATCTCCTTCTAGTACCCATGTTTCAGACACCATTGAATTGAATCTTTTCTCTTCCATTTGACGTTTAACTTTAGCCTCATGTGTCCCTTGGACATATCTTTTTAAGATATTAAGAGTTTCTCTTTGGAAGTAGTCATACTTTATCTTCTCAATTTTTTCATTGTACTTATCATCCTCTTCTTTAGAGTAGTAAGGGTTAGGAATGCCATTCAGCTTTTGATACCGTTTGGCAGATATAATTCCGTGCTTATCGTCACGGAAATAAATTTCCTCTAGCTGTTCCTCTAGAGGTTTGAAGGTTTCTACAATATTGCAAGCATAACCCACAAAATCTTTATCTATTTGGGTGCATCCTTTAACTCCAACACCAAACATTAATAGTTGTAACATCAAGTGTTTTACGACTTGATATTTATACACTACTTTATTTGAGTTAAGAATTAAATCAATGCAGACATATACCTCCCCATCTACTACATTACCACGAAACTGCCAAGCAACGTCTTCAGCAGTTTGTAACATTGAATTCTCAGAGAAGGTAGGAACAAATTTAACTACTAGCATTTCTTCACTCCTAGTGAATATTGTTATCACTAGAAAGAAAAAAGGGGGGGGATTTCTCCCCTACTAACTAAAGGAATCGAACCTTTCTTTCATGAGTATGTACACTCACTTTCACCAGATAGAGTTAGTTATCTCTTTTTTATTTATGCCGTTGCTTTCTTACAAACTCTTCATGTCTTGTTTGTACTTGATGCAGAAAAGCAAATCTTAAGACTTCTATTTCTTTCTTATGGAGAGCTTTGAATTTCTCTTCCATAATCTTTACTTTAGCTAAGTTCATTTTAGTAAAAGTCTTAAGAGTTACAAGACCTCTCTCTTCTGTCTGTCTATATAGATCTTCAATTTGATCGTAGATACAAGAGAAGGCTCCTGACTCTCTACAATCTCCTTGAAAATTATTATCAACAGAAGGACACCCTTGCACCCCAACCCCAAACAAGTGAAGTTGAAGCATAAGATGTTTAACGATCTGCTTGGATGTAGCATACATTTTTATATGAGGAAGCATAATATCAATGCAGACGTATACTTCTCCATCAACTACATTTCCACGTAGTTGCCATGCTACTTCTTCAGCACTCTTTAGCATAGAGTTGTCATTGAAGGTAGGAACAAATTTAACTACTAGCATCACATTCTCCTAGTGAATGTTGGTTATCACTAGAAGAAAAAGGGGGAGAGATATCTCCCCTATAATTATTACTAACGAGTTACTCTCTCGTTAGTAATTGGCTGTGCTTTAACATTCAAGGATAAATATAACCCTTGAATTACTAATGCTGTAGATACTACAGCAGATACTAAGATTACAACCAAAGTAAGTTGCTTATCGCTAGACATATTAGATTCTCCTTCTAGTGAAGTAGAGTGTTCACTAGAAAGAAAGAAGGGGGATTTCTCCCCTATCTTTATTTAGTCTTCATAATCTTCAGAAGGTTCGTATTCTCCTTCATATTCTTCATCTTCTGAAATAGGTTTGACATAAACCATATCTAATGCTTCTTTAGATATAATCATTCTCCATTTAGTAAAGAATGATTTACCCCACTTATTGAGGTCTGTTTCAACAAAGCACACTATGAAGAATTCTTTAGCAAGCTCTTCATCTCTTTCTCTTTCAGATGAATAACTTGCTTTGAAGGGCTTTTCTACAGTATAAGGAAATGGACATAAGGGTCTTAATCCTTCTATCCATTTCTTATACTTAATTGGGAATCTAAATTCCCAAGTACCTTCTTTTCCAGATCTATGAAAGTCAAAATAGTCTTCACATTCTAGAATCCAAGAATCTTCTAGCTCTTCTACTGCTTTCCATTTGTAGGTGCCTACACACCAGTAGAATCCAGAAAGATCATGGGCTCTCATAATACCAGTTCTACCAAGCCATAATCCTTCAGTTAAAGGGCTTGTGAATCCTGTTATATTCTTGACCTCCTTTAAGACTAAAGGATGACTATTTTCTAGTATCATATCTTCTCCCTTTCCGAAGAAGAAATGTTTTAACCATATAGGAGCATAAAGCCCCATATTATAGTTAGTAGAAGAGAAGATATTTGATAGCTTGTCAAATATTTTATTCAACATGATTTTTCTCCTAGTGAAAATTTAGATAGCTGTATTGCTAACTGTCACTAGAAGGAAAGAAGGGGGATTTCTCCCCTATCTTTATTTAATTAGAAGTAATCAGGACACCACTTATCTCTCCATTCAGGATGCCCTTCACTATAAGCTTCTAAGCAGTTAGCTCTAAGGATTTTATACCTTAGAGTTTGTTCTGGAATAATAGTGTCAGCTATCTTCCAAGCGTTAACCTCTGCCCGGAACTTAACTTCACTCAATTCTTCATTGTTGACTAACTGAGAGTTAAGTTCTTCTAGTTCAGGGTCAAGGCTGTGACCTATCTCATGAACTAGAATGTACTCAAAGACCTCTTCAGGTTCCCAGTTATTGTCTCTAGCAATCATTATTACTTCATCAATGAGAATCGTAATAAGGTTTATCTCCTGTATATAAGAACAGAAGATATCTACTTCCTCTTCATCAATCCATATAGTAGGATTAACTCTGAGAGAATGCAGAGATATCTCTGCACTAGTTAATGATTGATATTTCTCAACAATACCTTTTAAGTTAAACATGTCATTCTCCTAGTGAATGTAATTTTCACTAGAAGAAAAAAGAGGAGATTACTCCCCTCTTTTAATATATTAATTATCTAAAGCCTCTCCATAAGATAGACTTCTTAACAGCTAATTTCTTAGCCGCCTTAATCTGTTTCTTAACTGGATATACCTGCTCCATTCCTTGATTAGCTATTAGACCTAGCTCATCAATAGTAGATGGAGAACCTTCTACTTGAACATGACCACAATAAGCACCTTCAAAGCCATGTTTCTTAGACATAGTATCTAGTCTGCCTATAATGCCACTTATATCTCCAACATCTACTGATAACCAAAAGAGAAACTCATCACCTGAGTTTAGTTGCCCATCAGTAAGGAGATGTATATCCCCACTTCTGAAAGAAGTACGAATCTCTTCTAGTAATTCAGTCATAGCCTCATTAGTAGCTATTTCTCCTCTAGAAGAGTTACTGTTACCCATTCCACCAATGTCAATAGTAACTAGAGTTATCGTCCCATTTGGCTTTCTTCTTCTATCTTCTCTAATAGCAGCTTTAGCTTTATTCAAGCCAGCCACTCTATTAAGAGTATTGAAGTTAGGGTTAGTAGATAGCTGTTCTACCTCAGCTTCTAATTCAGCTATACGAGCCTGAGCAGCAGCTAACTGAGCACGTAGCGTTTCTATTTCTATATCTATCCCTATTGCAGAGATAGAGTTACAGTTAGAATAAGCTAAGTCAGCAGTATTTAAAGTGGACATATAATTTCTCCTAGTGAGTTATAAACTTCACTAGAAAAGAAAAGAGGGGAGCAATCCCCTCTTTTCTAATTATGAGCAGTAAATTAATCTAATTAGCATCTGCTTCGTTTCTTCTGCTTGGTTTCTCTTCTTCCCTAAAGCAATTTCCTGCTTCCGACACACATTATATACTTGCTCAAGAGCCCATTTCTCAGAGCTATTTCCAAAGAGAAGCCTCGAAGCTTCTAAGGCCTGCTGACCTTCTTTGGAGAATTTAATTTGCAAGTTTACATATGATTGCCACTCTTCTCTTGCTTCTTCTAAGAAAGTTAAGAGTTCCGCCTTGGAAGCAGATTGGTACTTTTCTATCTTATTGAAATAGTTTTTGTACTTCTCTTCATCAAGAGTTTCTACCATAGAGGGTAGAAATTGTTCTTTAAGATATTGGAGAGAGTGTTTCCAAGCACCCTCCCCTTCTTCTCCTTTGAAGGAACAAAGAAGATATAAATCTTTTCCAATCCAGAAACTTGAATCAACTTCTTCTGGAAGCGATCTTTCAACTGTTATTGGATAACCTTCAGCAAAGACTGTGAAGGTTAAAGAATTTTGACAATCATTTAGTTTTAGTACAAACATCTTTTCTCTCCTAGTGAGGATGTAAACTTCACTAGAAAAGAAAAAAGGTAGGATAATACCTACCAATTATTTATTTATAGGTGTCCAGAGAGTAATCTCTGAACATATAGAACTCTTCTGGGGGATTTCCCCAGTTCTCTTTATATACTTCTTCAGCTCTATTCCAAGCATCCTCTTCTAGAGGATAGAAGTTACCTGTCATATGAGCTTTGTCAATCATCTCTACTGGTTGTAGAGAGTGGCCGAACTCATGTAAGGTAGTGTAGAATTCTACTTCTACCTTAGATAGTAGACATCCTTTAGACATGTCTACTATTTGTTCTGGTTTTATATTTATAGACCTAGACATGTAATTGTAATGGCAGTCTATATTGTTCAAGCGAACAATTAAACCCGCATTAGCAATTAACTCAAATAATCTTTGAAACATTTTTTCTCCTTGTTGTGTTGCAGAGATGTCAACAAAAGAGAAAAGAAATAAGGGAGGTGTTACCCTCCGCATATTTATTTATTCGAGTTCATCAATCTCAATACAGATAACTCCATAAGAGAAATCTCTTCCTGCATTGATATACTCTTGTTTTCTAAGAGTGTATACAACATAGGACTTAAAGTGCTGCCACTTTTCAGGTAAGTGGTTAGCTATAGCAAACATTATTCCGTGTTTGCTATATGTTCCCCAAGCTTTCACTTGTTCATAGACTCCAAATATTTCAGATACGAATTGTTGGTACTCTTCGCTCTGTACAATGGAGTACATGGGAACTGCACAAATGTCTATATACTCTCCTTTCAGAGAGTAATAGCATTGAACTATAAAGAGATCTGATCTGTCTTTAATAGTCAATCGTTCTACTGTAGTATTACTACTTCTGCCTCCAAAGGGACATTTGTGTGCCCACTTCTTTGGTAAGTAACAACTAACTATCCATGTTGCTTGGATAGCTAGCATCTCATCCACATGATTGGAATGAGTAATATACAATAGTCCTTTCTTACCATTCAGTTCTGCAACTACAACTTCCCCTATTCCTCCTATAGAGGCAGGTACTTGAGAAGTTACATTGAAGATAACTTTCATGTAAGACATATTGTTCTCCTAGTGATGTAAAGAGTTCACTAGAAGAGAAAAAAGGAGGTGTTACCCTCCCAGTATTTAATTAGGAACCTAATATGATTCTTAGGTTTCTACTTGGCACTCTGTAGCACCAAGCATTTACATCGTCCTCGTAGTCTAGATTGGGATCTACTTCATCCCAATCTTCGTTAGTCTCCATTACGGAATAGTATCCGTCCCACCAAGCTTGCCACTCTGGAGTGAAAGCTTCATATGGACACTCCACAGTGGGAAATGGAGAACTGTCATTAGAAGAAGACTCTTCTCCCCAAGAGTATCCTTCTAATGGAGTGCAGGAAGGATATTCATCCTTCCAAATAGAAGCGGTGAGTATGCATCCTTCTAACTTGGTATCTACTAAATACTTCTCATTCCCTCCAAAAGGAGAGAGATGATTATATTTACTGGGAAGACCGCAAGTTATTATCCACTTGGCTTTTTCTACAGCGCTTCTCTGTAGATTCCATTTATGGCAGACATGGAGCCATCCTACTTCTCCTGTTTCTAGATTCTTAGCAGCAACAGCCACTCCTTGGGAAGAGTGACGTTCAGTAACAAATTTAGAAATGTAGGTAGGATGGATTTCAAATCTTACAGAAATTTTCACAGGTTTCTCTCCTAGTGAATGTAATGTTCACTAGAAGAGAAAGAAAAAGAGAGGATTTCTCCCCTCTTTCTCTATTTACCATTTAGGTCTTCTTCTTTTCTCTTCAGGCAGTGCTGCCAATTCAGCAGCAGCTTGATGATAGGTTTGAATGGCATCTATCCATGCTATATGGAATTCAAGTGGTGGCTCACCCCACAAGAGGCAATGGATGTGGTATGCCCGTTCCCAGGCATCTTGCTCTTCCTCTACCTTAGAGGTAAAGGAATTGATATGTTCATCAAGGTGGGTTGCATGACCCAACTCATGCAACAACCCATAGAATTGGTATTCTATGAGAGAAAGTCCTGTCCTTTTGAGATATTCAGGTAGATATTCATTCCTGAAATCTAATTCGATCCAGCCCGATCTGTAGTTATTCCCCCTTGAGCAGAAGGGGTTTAAGTCAACTTTAATGCCACAAGAGCGGCATAGGTCAACTAACTCTTCAAACTTATTAGGCATATATTTCTCCTAGTGTTGTCACTAAAACATCACTAGAAGAAAAAAGAGAGGATTTCTCCCCTCTTTAATTAGTTACTTAACTACCTCTTGGTTAGAGGTAGTATTACAGTACATTAGATACTGTCTAGATGCAGTACCTACCATCATTAAGATGGTAATAGCAAATGCAGTATACCAGCCCCACATAGCTGGTACTTGTGTGTACTTTGGACGAATACCATTAATCACTTGAAAGTCCTCTTTAGAAAACTCGTAAACCTGCCCATTAGTTAGAGCTTCCTTCTTTTCACGTTGTACTCTTTCAAGTACTTCGTCAGCAGATTCAGATCTAACTAAAGAGATGATTTCATTGAATAAAGATTTCATAATTCACTCCTAGTGAATGTAAATGTTCACTAGAAGAAAAAGAAAAAGAGTAGGAATTATCCTACTCTTTTTCTTATTAAGCTAATAACTCAGCTTTTACTCTTAATAAATCATTCTCACGATCTAATAAGAATTGAATTTTATCCATGTTGATTCTGTATATTTCAGAATATACAAATCTTTGTGGGCTGCCTTTTTCAGCTTTTAGCTCTTTAGCAAGAACTTCAGTGTTCTCTCTATATAGAGAGACTAACGATGTTCTAATATCATTCAGCTCTGATACAACTGTTTGATATTGTGGGTTTCTAATCTTATCTAGAAAGCTATTTTGCTTTCGGCAAAACTGCTCTTTTAGATATCTCATAGTATGAGCCCAAGCTTTACGCCCCTCCTCGCTCTTGTAGGAGCATTCCAATACTAAGTCATCTCCATCCCAATAAGAGGCATCAACCTCTTCTGGTAAGGACTTTTCAACTTGTACTGGATAACCTTCCACATAAACTGTGAAGGTTAAAGAGGAAGCATTATTTAATCTAACTGTAAACATTCTAGTCTCCTAGTGAATGTAAATGTTCACTAGAAGAGAAAAGAAAAAAAGAGTACTAAATAGTACTCTTAATTATTAGAATAAGTAATCTTCATCCTCTGATAAATGAAGTACTTCGAGTTCTCTAGAGAACTCGTTCCACCATTTAATATCAGACATGCATTCTATTTCTAGAATGCTCTTAACAGGTAGAGAGTTATATTTCTCTACAACTTGCTGATATAACTCTACTGACCACTCATTGTTAAGTGAGTAATCAATATTGTTTTGATTATTCAACCCTTCACACTCTTCATAAGATAGTAACTTCTCCATCTCTAGAGAAGTTACTACTAACTCCTCTACTATGGAAGTAGACAAGTTTAGAATAGTGTGAACTAAATCATGACTGAATCTGAAAGGATCTAAACCAAATCCATTATCCTTATGGAAGGAATAGACTTGGTTAGCGGTTTCAATTGCAGAGATATTGTTAAACATATTTTCCTAGTGTTGTCACTAAAACATCACTAGAAATAAAAAAAGAGTAAGAATTATCTTACTCTTTTATGCCTTACTTAAATAAGTAATCTATTTCTTCATCTCTGAATATAAGATTACTTGCAATCCATATCTTATATTCATCTGTATTTCTTAGAAACTTAATTCTAAGAGAAGGATTTAATAAGACTACCTCACTCTCTTTCGAGAATGAGGTATAAAGGCTTAAGTCTTTACCAACTGCTCCTAGCATAATTATTAAGCTGGCCTCACCCTGAGAAGAGGCAAAGCAGTTTTCATTATGGTGAATAGCAAATTTTCTAGCAACTTGGATGGAACTACTAGTACTTACTATTCCTCTAGGAGACCATACATTACCCTCTATTTCAGAAAGTAAGTGCTTGGTCTTTGTTCCCCTAGCTAAATATGGAAATACTTGGCTAGGTAAACTTTCCATTTCCTTTAAAGTATTAATAGCCTTCTCAGAAGGAACTCTCTCCCTGAAAGATTTATTAATAGCTTTAAATGAAGTGTTGGTGTATTCTTTTACTAAAGACATTTTATTTCTCCAGTGTGTACTGTAAACATCACTAGAAGAGAAATAAAAAAAGGATAGATATATACCTATCTATCTATTATCTAGAGGAATCGAACCTCACTAGATGGAATGTACGCCATCATTCACCAGATTGATAATAGATAGATATATGTATATATCTATCATTAGAACACTACCTTATTCATTAGTACTACTACCCTCTCTCCTAAGGAAAGATTCATACCAAGAGCTTGTTTGAACTTAGCTATCACTAGGGTAGCGTTGTTCTCATTGGTATAAGCTTCAGCTTCTATACTCCAAGCGAACTTAGGATTAGCTTTGACTGAAGAGGTTACTCTAGCAGGTAGACCTACTAGAGTACCTAGATAATCTTGTAGTGCGTGGATTGCTTCATGCACTATAGAGTCATAGGTACAACCTACTCTATAGACTATCTGCTTCCTATAGTAAGAAGCTTGTTGGTTACGAACTAGTTTAGTCTTAGCTTTCTTGCTAGTGTGGGGTACAACCTCCACACCAATCTTAGAAAGTAATCTACCTAGTTCTTGTACTTGTTGTTTAGTAATCATTGTCTTCTGTCCTTTGATTGTTAACTTCACTAAAGAACAGAAGAAAAGAAAAAGAGTGTTAACTACTAACACTATTAATTAATTGACTAGCTACCCTAGAGACTCTTTCTATCAGGGCAGCTTGATTATTATTTAATTGATTAAGAAATAATTACCATACCCCTAGGGGGACTATACGAGTACCATCAATATCCAACCTTTTACCCAGCAAGATTATCCAAATACAGTGCAAATTCTTTACTATCCAACCTTTTACCTAACGTGTAGCGATCCAGATATAGTACAGACTTTAGCTCCCTCTTTTATTGAAGAATGAGATAGAAGCTAGTAAAATTAATAGATAAAATAAAACCTACTTAGTAACAAGTAGGTTTTAAAATAGCTCCTCTTCTATTGAAGAATGAGATAGAAGCTGAGAAATATTTTACGAAATACAGTGTTCTCTATTTACGAAGATAAGCCTCACCTAATAGAGTTCCCCAGACAGAGCCTGTACTACAAGCTATTAGATAGACTAATGAACGTTTCATACTGAAGTGAATTGTATGATCACGAAGTACTATGATAGTTTCACAGAATATAAAAGTGGCGGCGAAGGAAATGATAAATATCTTAAAGTATCTTCTTAGCATTTTAATCCTTTAATAGAATAGACGGCTAGTAGGCCGCCTCATTAGTTTACTCTTCTGATTCTTCTTTAAAGTCTATTGTTCTCAGACTCTCAATAAATTCCTTATTCATTTCTATCATCCATTCAGGTAAAGGCTCATTATCTTCTGGGTCATTGCCTTCGTCATCAGTAAAGCAAACTACATGTCTATGTTTGTTATTAATAAAATGAACTAAGTCATCATCTTCTCCCGGATATAAAGGGATTACTTCTACATCTTTTATTTCTCTTTCCATATGATAATGGACATCATAGTTTTCTTGACTACTAGCTTTCTTATCTATTCTGTTAGCCCTTCTTTTGCTTCTTTCCTTAGCTATTCTTTCTGCTTCATCTAGAAGTTCATCATCATCTCTATCATCTCTTTCATCAGACCTAGAATTAAGTCTAATAAAATAAAACTCTCTAAATAGAGATCTTCTCCTTTCATCTCCTTCTGCCCATTTTATAGTAAATACAACAGCAGTACTTACAATTACTAAATAAAGATACTTTTCTACATCACTCATCTTTCTTATCTCCTGATTTATCATTACTTTCTAATAGGTCTAGATCTATTATTATTCTTTTTACTCTACTACCTATGTAGTCAGCTAAAGGTTTACAGACTACTTTAGATAAGTCACTCTTATCTACCCTTTCCTGATTTCTCTTAGTTACTTTATTAACGCCGCCTTTGTTTTTCTTATCTGAATTATTACTCTGCTTTAGCTTTCTAAGCTCTTCTAGGGTTAGGTCTTTATGAGCATCACCTACTACTTCACCAATAGTGCTTCCTTTAATACAGTGTCTACTATATTCAGCAGCAGTAATCATGCTAGGACAATTACCTTCTGCTATACAATTTCTAATCTTCTGAATAAAGTTCTTTCTAGCTTCTTTACCTGGGCTAAATCCCATAGCCCAAGGCCGATTCATATATCCATAGATACTTAGTCCTGCTATTAGAAGAGCAATACCTATTCTTATATTTCTTCTACGTTCTGCTGGGCGGTCTCTAATTATGTAGTAAGTTTTATCTCTACGTCTTCTATTGATATCACTACCAAATAATTCCCAATCTTCTCCAGTACTAATTTCATTCTCATTTCTATCTTCATTATTCATATTATTACTCTCCATTAAATAGTAAAGGCGGCTCAACTAGCCGCCTACTTAACTTAATTAACAATACATATATGAGATATACCTTCTTTTAGAAGATCTCTATTATTCAAGTAGTCAAATAGAATAGGAGCCCCCTTACTTTCCTTCCTTTTCTTAAGAGTATCTTTAATAAAGTAATTAGGTAGAGGGACTCCTAGGTAAGTACATTCATACTTTTTAATAGTGGGGTCTATGAAGCAATCATATCTAGTATCAAATAACCAAGCATGTTCTATAGGTATTCCTACTTTATGTACTAGACAGTAACCTTCTACATAGATTAGATGATGATATCTAAGACATAAGGTTTGACAGTTATGAAAACAATATTTAGGATATCCATTATATTTAGTGGGTTTTGTTTTACCTTCAACACCTAACTTAAGAATTAACTCTTCTACGCCATTAAATTTCCAATCTTTTCTATCTTCTCTAAAAGAAGAGATACTCATCAAGTACTGTCTAATAAAATCTATACCCATCCTATATACCATTCTTTATAATCAATTAGACACTTTTTAATAATGCCAATATCATTAATATCTTCTAAAGGATATTCACAATTATCTTTTCCAATACCATGATTAATATAAAGTCTTCTTTCTGCGGGGTCTATTAAGAATCTAAGTCTAGTACTACTATCTGAGTACCATTGAATATAAGCCCCATCTGTTGTCCAAGTAAATTCAACTTCAAATATTTCACTAGCTATATCTCTAATAGAGTCTATTTCTTTACTTGCAATTATATTTACTTTATTCATATTTAATCCTTATCAGCAGTAGGGTAATAATTATCATATTCTTCTAGGAATTCATCTACTAGTTTTATTCCTAGTGCCTCCTCATTCTCTAATATTTCAGCTAAAGCAAACTTAGGTGATAGTCTTTCTTCTTTAAATAGTTTAAATAGGTAGTTAATTAGCTCTTCATCTTCTACACATTCTAACTCTAGTACTTCTTCTAGCGGCACAGTATCAGAACAAGCAGACCAATGTTCTAATTTAACACCTACTAGTTCTATACCTACTTCTCTTTTATTCTCCCTAATCTTTTGTAAAGCTAGATCATAAGAGACATTATCACAATAGATATGATCAGCTAATACTTCTATTAGTTCTCTACCTTCTAGTTTATTAATCCTTTCATGGACACATTTACTAGAACAGCATTCCCATTCTGCTTCTGGAATATATCCGCAACTAGAACAATAATGAAAATGTTTACCACAATTAATACAGTTCATCTTGTTCACCTAATAATTTACTTATAGTCTCTTTAGAGATATAGCCTCTTTCTATTATCCAACTCATTTGTATTTCACCATCTCTATATGGAGATAGTTCATCAGGATATAAGCCGTATTGAGATTTAAAGTACTCTCTCCAACTATCTCTAAACTCACTTATGGCTTTAGATAAATTTTCTTGATCAGAATTATTCATATATTTAAAGAGGCGGCTAGATATGCCGCCTAACTAAGATTACCTGTTACCTAAAGTAACAATATACAGTATTGTCCTAAAGATAATATAGAGATCCCATAAGAAGTTATATCCTTCTGAGTACTCTCTATCAATCTTTGCGATCGCACTTTTATCGAGCACCCATCTTCTACCCTTCACTTGCCATGATCCAGTAATCCCTGGAAGTACCTTATCTAATCTATCTTCTGGGTAATTAACTGCATCATATTCAGCAAAGGGTCTAGGCCCTACTAGACTCATCTCTCCTCTTAGAACATTAATAAGTTGAGGTAGTTCATCTATACTAGTCCTTCTAATGAAACTACCTATCTTAGTAATGCGCTTATCAGTTTTTAAGTACTTACCAGATAAGTCATCTACTTGGACTAATAACTTATCTGCATCTCTGACCATACTTCTAAACTTGTAGGCTACAAATCTATTACCCTTATATCCAACTCTTGTTTGAGAGAATATGAAAGGCATACCGTCTTCTAGCACTATCAACAAAGCAACTAGACTCATTAATGGGAATAAAGAAACTAATAGTATAGACGCGCCTACAACATCTAACACTCTTTTAAATTGTTTATAACTCAAGCTAAATTCTTCCTTTGTAAGTTACCTGCAAATTCAGTAAGAAATCTTTTAACTCTTTTGAAGAATGAGTGAGGAAGAATATTACTTAGTACTACTACTACCACTACATAAATAGTAATCTTCCATTCTTTCCAGATTCCTAGATTAGTAGATAACGCCCTGATTAAATAACCTAATGCTTTCCTAGGTTTTCCTAGTTCCATACTTCTCCTAGATAAATATCTCAGCATATAAGCTTTGCTAAGAGAGTAGTATTTCTTTACTAATAATGGAGAATGCCCTTTAACTTTCTCCATAGTTTGTTCCCAAGCTTTGAACTGCTTATCAGTATCAGCACTTAGAGATTCAGGATTAACTCTATAACCCGTTAATACTTTAGGAATACCCTTTAGTGTCCAACTTGTTAAAGCATTAATCCTAATCCAGCATTCTATATCCTCAGCCCGCCGCATATCTTCATCGAAATAGCAGACTCTATCATTCTCAGTAGGATGATCAAAAGCAATCTCTTCCAAACACTCTCTTCTAATTACTGGACTACTACCATTACCAGGAGGGTTACGATACATCCAATAATCAGCTTCATAAGAGCCCATATCACTCATCTGATAACTATCAATCCAGTTATCTTCTTCATCTAGTAATTGACTCCATGTATAGGTCATACCTACATCTGGATTATTATCTAGAAACTTAACACACTCCTCTAACTTAGTAGGAAAGAAGATATCATCACTATCTAATAGAGCTATGTACCTTCCTTTAGAAGCTCTAATAGCAGTATTCCTAGCACCTGCTAATCCTCTATTGATTTGTTTGATAACAGTAATCTTATCTGGATACTTATCAAAGTATTCCATAGCTATATCAATAGCATTATCAGGAGAGCTATCATCAACTATTACTATTTCCCAGTCCTGAAACGTCTGATTAACTACACTTTCTAGAGCTTGTCTAAGATATTTCTCAGTTCCCCAGACAGGAACGATCACTGAAACTGTTGAATTATTCATTTTCTACTCTTTGAATTAATTTAATCATTAAACAAGTTTTACCTATCTCGCCTCTTCTACCCTTTAATTGACCTAAGAAGTGATGTTTTTCTCCTTTAGAATTAGATAGTTTTACTTCTAATTCTTCTTCTACTTGAAACGATATCTCTTCTTGAATTCCATCTATAATGCAGTTCTTAGGTAAAGATTCTTTAGCATCAATAACCCAATAATTAACTGTTACGTTTATATTATTTAGAGTTACATAATGCTCTAATTCTTTTAGAGGAATATAAGATTTATCTTTTATCTCTTCTCTAAAGAATTCTAAGTCTTCATTAATAGCATATTTAAGAACTTCATGAAGTCCTGCTATCTTTAGAGTCTTATAGATGTCTTGGTAGTGCTTCCTAACATCACTCTTGTTCATATGATTTCTCTAGTAAATAATAGTCATACTTCATGTCTATAAACTCTTCTGGTTCTTCTTCTGCACCTTCGTAATATGTCATTATTTCAGAAGCTTTTCCATCTTCTCTATACTCTAAGAAGGCTTCTCTTTCTCCATTAGCTTCTTCATAAGTTTCACTATTAGTACTTTTCCAACCTATATCATCTTTATGATCCCAACCATAAAAGAAAAACCTTATTACTGAAGTCAGATAGTCCATAGCTATCTGACTTATTTTATTTGCAGTGCTCATCTTACATCTCCTTAAATAAATAGGCGGCTAGTTAAGCCGCCTATCCATCTACTTCTTAACTCCTCTATCTAATAAATATCTAGGTACTATCTTCCAATCAGATTTGATAGCTTCAATAGCATACTTAATAGCTAACTTCCAATCTTTATTTCTCATAGCTCTAATAGCTACTGTCTTACATTGATATGCTCTAGCTAACCAGTAAGTACTATTTACTAGAAGAGGGCTGTACATACTTATGATATCTATCATCGTATCCCATTCTTTAAACTGCTTCTCTACATCACTTTGTAATGAAGAAGGAGTGATACGGTAGTAGAGAAGAGGCTGTTGAATAAACTCTAATCTGCCACCAAGCTGAGTAAGAATTTTAAACCAGCACTCATGATCATCACATCTCTTTAGGTTAGGATTGAAGTATGGATATCCTATCTTCTCAAAAGCTTCTCTTACAATTAAAGGATTACTAGCAGTAGCTACATAGTTCTCTAGAAAGAGATCAACTCTATTTACTACAGAAGGGCATTTAACTTCTTTAAGAATAAAGCCATTCTCATCCACAACTCTATAGTTAGTACAGACAATAGATACTTCTTTCTCTTTATCTAGATAATCTACTTGTTCCTGTAACTTAAATGGATGCCAAGTATCATCTCCATCTAGAAAAGCTATATATTTACAATCTGGAAATGACACTAGAGTAAAGTCTATAGCAGTATTTCTAGCACTAGCCGCCCCTTCATTCTCTTGACTAATTAAGTTAAATCTTCTATCAGTCTCTACATATCTAACTGCTATCTCTCTAGTAGAATCAGTACTACCATCATCTACCATTACACAATTCCAATCATAAAATGCTTGCTGACTTAATGATCTAAGAGTATTGCCTAAATACTTTTCACAGTTATATAGAGGCATTACTACAACTACCTTACTCATCTTTTATTCTCCTATTGAAGAGTACGCTTTATAACCTTCACCAATTTGATGTATTGCCCTATTAAGAAGTCTTTTCTTATCATCCTTACTAAAGACCCAGTAATCACTGATAGCACTAAATAGATTTCTATAGATATTACTAGAAACAGATAAGTCAACTATGCGGCAACCTATACCAAACTGTTCTATCAATCCATTAAATTTCTCTCTATAGTATTGAGTAGCCGCTAGTCCTATTACTGGAATACCTTGAGAGAGAGCAAACACGGCAGCATGATAACTAGTAGTAATAACTAACTTACAATTACCAACTCTTTGTATTACATCAAGGGGACTATTTACATTACTACCATCATCATCTACTCCTATTTCTTTAGTACTAATTACATCAGACTCTTCTTCTAGTAGAGAGATAGGAATAGTAATTACCTTACAGCCATTCATACTTCTTATATCTTCAAGAAGTAATTTAATAATCTGTACTGCTTCTTTTCCTATTGAAGTGTAGTTACTGAATCTAATATTCACTCCAATAGTATTACTATCTATTCCTTCAATTCTATTCTCGTATGCTAATTCAATAGCATCATCTCCAGTTACTATCAATTTATGAGAGAATCCATGAGTAGCTAAACTTCTTAGATACTTCTTACTAGTTGCTGGTTCTCTTAGAAAGATATAATCTACTTCTTCTAGTACTCTACTAAGGCTCTTATTGAACTTCTTATCAGAGCACATACTAAAGCCATGACCCAGTATTATTACTCTCTTATCCATCTTCTTAGCTAATAATAGAGTATCTAACATACTAAGACTATGAGCCTTAAATGCGTTTACTCCAAAGTAGCCGCCACCAGCAGTAACTACTACATCAGCCCATTCAACTAACTCTCTAACCTCATAGTTAAATAGATGTCTATATCCTACTAGAATCTGACTTACCTTATCTAGATATCTATTACCATATCTTTTGATACTAGTAGCATATGTTCTATCAGGACAATACTTATCTAATTCTCCTTGACTAACATCAGTAACAACCTTCATTATTGAATCTGGGTATAATTTTCTGATGCGATTTACAGCTACTTGTAACATAGCTAAGTCACCCATGTTCTTTAAATGAGGGCTGCCATTCTCAATCAATACTTTCATCTCAGATACCTTTTACTAACAAACCAAAAGTAGATAGGTAGATACACCCAATGAACTATTAAAACTGCTAAAGATACAGCTACTATTCCTTTATTAACTGCTACTAACACACCAGCTACAAGAAATAAAGTCAGACCTATATCCCATCCTAGAATTACATAGGGCTTATTTCTAAGTTGTAATAAAGCGCCTGTTGAAACCTTTAACACCCTAGGTATTGCAGATATAGATACTATACTTATAACTGGCATAGCTTCTATCCATTTATCTCCAGATATCTTCTCTATTACTAAAGGCATCAATATTGCGATCGCAATACTAAACTTACTAATATGTCTAATCATTCTCTTAGTATCTCTATAGTAGATATCTTTAAGAGAATCTTCATCGCCTTTGTACTGATTAAGATTAGGATAAAAGCTTTGGTAGTAGGAATTGATTATGCCTAGACAGAAGTTAATGCCACTAGTAAAACCAAAGTAATAGATACCCATCTCTTTATCTCCAAGAAAGATACCTATTATCCAATAGTCTATATTACTTCTTAATTTATCTAGACCTTCAGCTAACATTAGTCCACTAGCATAGTTAAAGATATTCTTTATACCTTTAAGACTGAAGCGATTTATATGCCAGGGACTAATGTAAGGTATAGCTATAGCTGTCAATACATTGTTCAATATCAGGGGGATTAATATAGACCAAAACCCATAACCTAATAAAGCCATTACTATCGTAATAACACCGCCACCTAAACCAACTATTATATTTAGTTTAGCTAAAGGCACTAAGTTATTAGTTTTATAAAGTAGGGCTATATTAATAGAGAATACAGGAAAGAGTAGATAACAGAAACTTGTTAAAGCTATAGCATCTCCTAAATTCTGATTATCTATTGATAACAGATGAATAGTACTACCTATAGCTAGTTGAATGCTAAATAGTAGAATAGCTATTATCCAACTTAAGTAATAAGTAGTAATGCTAAGAGACTTGAATTCTTTGGCAGAACAGTTTATTAATTTAGAATTAAAACCTGCTCTTCCTTGGAACACGCTTAATAATTCCATAAGAGGTATTACTTTAGCTAGTATTGCCCAGTCATTAGTACTAAATACTCTAGTTAAAACTAATTGACTCAAGCCGCCCCTTATTACTCTATTAAGCATTTCTGCCATACTTAGCCATTTACTATTATGGCTAAATTTATCTGAACTCTTTCTTATAAATCTCTTGTAGGTACTAACTATCATCTCTAAAGCCTATCCCAACTAATATCAACCCAGGCATTAATAGATAGGCTAAACTTTTCCAAGTTTCCCCAATACTATAAAGCCCCATAACTAATAGAAAGCTAAAGCATACTCTATTAACTTTTCCTTTATTTATATCTAAAGCAAAGTTAACTAGAGAAACTATATAAGCTATAGCTATAGTCATAGCTCCACAGATTCCATTTACAAATAAATACCCAAACCAAGTATGGTGAGTACCTAAAGGCATGTTAGCTACAATCCTACTGCCTGGTTCAGTAGAGCCATGACCAAACCATAATTCATTCCACATCTTATCTTTAACTAACTCTTGTAACCTTTCTCTAACTAGAGAAGAACTTGCCCTAGCAGAAGTTAGATTATCTTTAGTATCTATTACTATCTCCTTAATATCAGATAGAAAAGTAACAAATAAGCTACCTAGACCAGTAGCTATTACAGCCCTACTAGAGGTATTTACATAAGAGACTAAAGTAGTTATTAATAAGGATAAAGGTAATACTATCTGACCTAATCTAGATACAGATATGAATAACATTATTGAACTACCTATCATTCCTAAATACTTAAGTATCCTATTACTTTCTTCTCTACATATGTAAAAGAATTGAGCTCCAACAAAACCTAATGCTGGAGCCCAAGGACAGAATAAAGATAACCTATTAGGTTCAAGAGGATTAAAGAAAGTAATCTTATAACTATTAGGGCCGCTTTTAATAATCTTATCAAAGAATACTAAAGGAGATATATAGCTAGGAATCCTAATATAAATCATAGCTATGAAGAAAGGAATCATAACTATACTTTGAATTACTAACCAACATACTGCCCTATAGATAACTTGCGGTCTAATAGATAAGCAGCCGACCAAAGGAAAAGCAGCTAATAATCCATTAGAAAAGAATTCACCCGCTAGATTTCTAATTAGATTTATCCCTCTATATCCAGTGTTAATACTACCAATCAGAGTAAATATCTCTAATAGAAAGAAAGCTACTAACCATAACCACACTCCTTTAGGAATAGATATCTTACCTCTATACCATTTCCATAAAGCGACTATAGCCAAAGACCAACCTAGTACTGAACTAAATAAATAACTGGCACCTATGAAATACCATATATAGGTACCAATTAAATACAACCATACTAATCTCTCTTCAAGACTCTTTAAATACATCTACTATTCTCTTCTTGTTTAATCTAATGTAGATTAGACCCCATAAACTAAATGTACCCCCTACTCCTCCTAAGACAGCATATAAGGTATTAGGAGAAGAATGACCGCTTGGTAAACTAGGTTCACTACTAAGTTGAAATAAAGGATACAAAGCGTATCTATCATACCCTCTCAACTTGTTAGTACTCTGTAGATTACTATAGATAACACCAGCAGCTTCATATTCTCTAACTAGATTCTTATAGGTAGGTAAACTACTTATAAGTTTTACTTCTAATTCTTTACTAGCTTTCAGACTTCTATTTAGAACTTCGTACTGCTTCTCTAATCCTTCTAACTCTCTACTAAGATTTAAATAGCTAGAGTACATTTGAGTTCTTACAGAGCCGCCTTCACTAACTAGGTTAATTATCTTTCCTATAGATAAATCTCTATTAGATAGCTCTCTAGTTCTAGATTCAATAGCATCTTCTAGCTCAACTCTTTTAGCTTCTAAATTAACTATCACTGGATTCTCTTCAGTAAACTTAGAGGTATTTACTTTTAAGGAGTTAATAGTATTAACATACTCATTTACTTGTCCTTTAAGTAAAGGGTCTACTTGAATATTAAGAGAATCAATAGCAGATCTTTCTGTTACATTTAATAGACTAATAAAAGAAGAAGTTTGCTTCCTTCTAGATTCTATTTCTGCTTTTAGTTTAGTTAGTTCTATTTCTTTTCCTCTATTAGAAGCTATCAGTTGAGGTACCTGTTCTTCATAAGCTAGTCCACTAGCAATTCTGAATTCTTCTAATCTTTTACTAGCTACATTTAGATTAATCTTTGCCCTATTTAAATCTTCAATAAGGGGTTTCTCTTTATTCTCTTTTTCATTATCTCTGAGAAACTCTATCTTCTTATTAAAAGCCTCATAGAATAATCTAGCTTTCTCTCTTGCTTCTTCAGGACTATTACCTTTTACTCTAACAGCTATATTTGGTGTCTCTAAGATAACCCTAGTTTTAATACTTGATTTCATATCTTCAATAGAGTATTTAGATCCTTTAGAAGCTTTCTCGAATATCTCATCACTATTTAATATCTTGTCATAGAAAGCTCTAGGATCTACTGAGCCACCAGCATAGGTTAAATTAACTCCAGGATTAACAGTACCTTTATCTCCTTGTAGAACAACAGAAGGATCTACTCTATTACCGTTAAGAGTAATAGTCATATTACTTGTATACTTCTTAGGGGTAAAGTTTAAGTAACCTACTACTAAACTAGCCAGTAAAGTATTAAGACCTATTCCAATTAGAATTACTTTCTTACTCATCTTTGTTATCTCCATTAAATGAATTAGGCGGCTAATCTAGCCGCCTATCTTACTAACTAATTCGATTATCGTCCCAGATTAATAAACCTAGTTCATTTAGATTAGTAGGTTTACTGCCGTCCACTTTATCAATAGCCCAGCCCCCACCATTCCATCTAGTAGTCAGATCTCCATTATCTCTACCTTCCCATGCCCAGAAGATTCTACCCAACCTATATTTATTAGCTAACTGAATAGCTATCTTAGCAGCAGGAGTAGTGTCTATATTATTCCATTGAGAGTATTCACCTATTATTAAACAAAGTCCTAATTCTAGAACTCTTTTAATATACTCTTCCATCTTCCATACTGAATAATTCCATTGATCATAAGCATGGAAACTAAAGACAATATTCTCATAAGATTCTAATAGAATCTTTCCATAGGTAAGGAAGGCGCTATTAGTACTCTTAACCGAATTATTATTCCATTCACCTACTTCTTGACCCCAGAAAGCCCCATCACAGATAACTATATTAGTACTACCTAAAGCTCTAATATACTTAATAACTTCTTTATGGAGAGTTAACCATTGATTACTAATGGGGCCTGGTTCATTCTGAATATTAAACCAGACGTAAGGGTTGTTAATATATCTAGCAGCTAATGTTTGATAGTAGGCTACTACTTCACTAAGAGAAGGATCACTAGTATTACTAAAATAACTACCAGTCATATCATGTAGTTCAATAATACAAACAATCTTCTCTTTAGTAAAAGTGTCTATTATCTTATGAAGATCTGGATTAGCTTTACTTGAAGTATATTTATCCTTAGGTTGATAGTCTGGTTTAAGTAAAGTATTTATTCTTATGGTATTAAACTTCCATAGTTTAATAGCCCATAAATCATTGATAGTATCCCTATCCCAATACCAATTAGGGCCATTTACATTAACCCCTTTAATTACAAACTCTTTTCCATTAGGGTCATATATCTTATTCCCTATTACTTTAAACATATTAGATTTTCTATTATTACCCCAACATCTTAGTAGACAGGTAATAGTGCCTAATATGCTAAATCTTAAGAATCTGTTTCTATTCATTAATATCTAACTTAGATATTAGATAGGTAATTAAGGAGGCTATAAATATACTACCTAATAATCTAGGATCTTTATAGCTTCTAATTCCCCACCAGAAGGTACAGCTAGCAAAGGCACACAACCAATACAATACATAATCTATCTTCATGTATCTAACCCACTCCAAAGAAATAACAAAAGTCCCACTAAAACAGTTAGAGGAATACCCAATATAAAACAGAATAGTAATGCTATTAAGGATTCCCCAACTCCTATATTAGATGCTGTTATTAGAAAAGCAATTACACCAACACAACTGATATAGATAGTCTTTATGTCTGGTTCCATAATCACTCATCTTTAATTAGGTCAATAATAAATAAGGCGGCTAAAGAACTAATCCCTCCTATTATTACTGAATAGACTAATATTTCTTCAAAGCTAAAATTAACTTCTGCTAATTGAAATGAAATTAGACAAGTAAATAGCCCAATTATCCAACACAAGATGAAAGTTTTATCTATATCCATCACTCACTCTACTTCTTCATCTTCCTCTGATATTGGATACCAGCTATCTCTTTCTTCAACAATGTATACTTCTAGTTCTTCATTATCTTCTTCTTGACATTCAGTAGCATATTCAGCACCAAATATCATAGCGTCAGCAGGATTAGAAAAGTATTCACTAGTTCTAGATACGTCTTCTTCTCCCTTAACTCTAAATACAGCTCTGAATAAGCTATAGATTACTCCCATGTCTTTTCCTCATCTGTAAATAACTCAGTTTCTATTAAATGACATTCTAATAAAATGCCTCTATACTTCCTAAATTCATCACAGTAATGAGAGGCTTCTATTAAACAATCAGCTATATTCTGATACCAATTTCTACCAGAATGCATTCTTCCATCTTTTACATTGGTATACATTGGTTTAAATAGTTTTACACTCATATTTAAACTCCCTTTATTCTTTCCTTTCTAGAGGTCTTATTAGACTCTCCTTCCAACTAAAGTTATCTTTCTCTACTAAGTAGATATGATTAATATCTTGTCTATTCTTTTCTTCTTCTAAAGAAGCCAAACATTCAGGAATAGTTAGAGTATTAACCCAAGGTTTAACAGTAACCCCTACTTTACTAGCATCTTTCTGACCTTCTAGAAACATGGATATTTTATTAACAATATCCCAATTTAAGATAGGCCCTAGACTACTAACATTTAATACATCTTTAGAGTAATAACATATAGCTACCTGATCAGTTAAATCTCTAATAGAGTAGTTCTGATTACTATCTATCGAATAAACTATTTCATTATTTAAAACAGTTAAATTCTTTATAGGCATACTACATTTATTGACTGCTATAGATGCAATAAAAAGTAAGGCCCCAAAACTAATAACCTTTAAATTCATTTCAAACTCCTAAAGTAATCTTTAATCTCTAGATCATTCCAACTAACTTTCTTATCTACATCTCTACTTGAAGGACTATATATCCCTTCTACAGTATCTATGTAGATACTTTCTTCCATTTGGTAAAATACTTCCCAGCTTCTTTTACTAAAGAATCTCTTAACGTTCAGTTGTTCAATGGCTAAATTATCAAAGCTAACTATCTTCTTACCAAATAGCTTAGGTAACCACATTTGCCACTCTCTTATATTCCTCTCAATAGAAAGAGGATCTAAGTCATAGAACTCTTTACCTAGACCTAGATTTTTATAGCCAAGTATTAGTACCTTATTGTAGGGACTTTCTAGAATAGTATTTATATTATCTAGTCCAGCAATACAATGCAGTACAGTATTCTCATACTCTAATAGAAAAAGAACATTATTAGATTCATATCCTTTTCTATAAGAGATACCTAATCCCTTAACTATATCCTGGTTAATTAACCAGTTAATATATCCCTTATATTTAGGTAAATGTATCTGATTAACTGTTAAGTTAACTACAAATCCTATTTCATTAGCCCACTCTAAGAATTCCATTAGTCTCTTAGTAAACTCATTGACAGCTATAGCTAACTCTATTCCTCTAGGTAAAGGTAATAACCTTTTCTTAAGGACTTTATAGTCACCTTCTACTCCATCCCTTCTAGCACTTACATGGCAATAAGAACAGATAGCTTTACCAGTTCTAGGATCTATACCATTACTACATCTACTAGAAACAGTTATGTCAATATTTAAAGGATATTCAAGTTCTAGGGTTCCTTCATATTCAAGATGACGAGTGCCATCTTTATACAAAGAAACCAGAACGTTTCCATTCTGGTATCTCTTTAGTAATTCCATTGTTCTATCTATTTAATCTTTTCTATGGTATAGTTAACAACTAACTTTCTAGGTTCTATATCCCTACTCCAAATATCTTCTACAAACTCAATAGTAGTATCAGTTACCTTCCTTTTATCTTCGTTATAAGGAAACTCATAATACTCTTCATCGCTACTATAGTAATAAGGTCTTTCTTCAGGAATATATTGATTGCCCTTTCTAGTAAACCTTAAACATAATCCCTCAATAGCTTCTATTAGTTTATCTCTATCAGGAAATTCTTCAAACTCCCATTGAGTAATACTAGGATAATTAGTAAAGACTAATTTCCAATTATATACTTTATCCTCAGTATCATAGAATTTATTGGGGGCCTCTTCATTATCATTACCTAGAAATAACCAACTCTTCTTATTGAAGATAAAGTTATGCAGTTTACTCTTATCTAATAGAACTGCATTCATCTGACCCCTCTCTACTGATTGATGATCTATATAACCATAGTTACGACTATCCCAATCTTCACTAGGTAGATTAAGTACTACTTCTTCACTTAGAGTCTGCTCTTTAATAACGTCATGTAGATTCTGAGTAGCTTCTTCTATAAGAGGTAAATCAACATATAAAAGAGCAGTAAGAGCATAACTAGCTTTAGTATATGCATCATTAAACTTATTCCATTCCCAACCAAACTTGCCGCTATTAATAATTACTCTTCCATTCTTATCTGGAATAATAGTATCTAGTAACATGTCTGTAGTATTAATAGCTAGACTATGGCTACTTGCGTTCTGTTATCGTAAAGCTTTTTATCTTTACTTCTTACAATTTATCATCTTGTAAGTTCGGCATATATCATCATCTTATAAAGATGTTGGATGTTCGTGGAGGTATTATTGTTAGGCTCAACCTCTATGCTCTGAACCCTATAGTCTCTTTTAACCTAAGACTATCTTGGCTGCTGATTAACCGTACATATATGAAGGCCTTCCAGCAATTTATCCAATTCATTTAACTTATCACTAAGTTAACGCCCCAATATTAAGGAATTAGTTTCAAATACAGACTTTCTAATTTTGATAGACATTAATTTCTCCTTCTATTTCTAGATCTTCTTCTACTAAATAACAATCTACTTCACCCTCTAGATTCTCTCTATAGAGGGCGGCATCAATAAGAGCATCACTAGGCTCACTATATAATCCACTATAGCAATCTAGATTTCTATTCTTTCTATTGATAAATAAAATCCTAAACCACTTATTCATATTCTTCTATAAGGTAACTACTTACTACCTTATTAATGAAGAAATATATGAGAAAGTAATATTCAATATTTAAAAGCAGACCTAGGAGTTGCACCTAGTAAAGAACTCTGGTTATGAGCCAGGTAAGCGCACTGTAGCTTAATATCTGCCATGTGGTAGTAAACCTAATACTCCCTAATCTTAATACTAGAGTCTAAAGGAATAATATTCCTCTGTGTTACTACCTTCTAGAATACACTAGCTATAAGAACTATATAGCTAATGTATTAATGAATCAAGTGGGATTATTTACTTTGAACAATTACAGGTTGTTTATTATCTCCTAAACTAAATACACTAGATTGACCGCTCCATTTCTCAATAGCCTGCTGTTGAACTAGGATTGGAGATAGACTATCAGCTAACACTTTATTAGTCTGGGCTGTAATCTGAGCTGTCTCATTATCAATCTTAGCCTGTTCTTTCTTCTGAGAAGCTATTACTTTATTTTCTATTGACTGTTGTACTTGGGGATCTAAGCTAATTCCTGTAACATTAATAGCAGTCAATATTATATTTGGCTGACTTTCTAGCTCTTTAATAATCCTTTGCTCAATCTCTTCAGAGATACCAGCTTGGTTAGAAATTATGTCATTCATAGTGTATTCAGCTATTACTGTCTTTACAGTAGAAAGAAGTTTAGGCTGGAGAGCTATCTTCTTAATCAAACTATTCTCTAGACCAATATGAATAGCTGTATCTGCGGCAACTAAAGGATTATTATTATAAGTTGCTGTAGCAGCTACCTTTATCTCTTGACCATCTTTAGATAAAGTAACGAACAATTCTTCATCAGCTTGTGTCTTAACATCTAAGCTTTTAACACTAGTGATAAAGGGTATTGCAAAGTTTAATCCGGGGCTAAGAGTCTCTTGACTAACCTTACCAAAGTGATATACAACTCCAACCTCACCGCTCTGAACGATTATTACAGAACCAAACCAAATCAATAAAGCCAGAATAGAACCTACTAACAAACTAATTAACTGAAATACTTTCATCTTATTGCTCTTTAGAAATGTGTACTACACTTTTTATGGATGAGTGTGAACCACTAAACAAATTAACTAAGGGTATTAAATAGATCCCACCACATACTATTTATTTTATTAGGCAACTCTTTATGACTATATTTGCAAATTTCAATAGATGTGTATACCATTATCAAAGCTCCAATAATATTGTTGATATCTATCCATATCCAAGTTGAATCGTGATACTTATTAAATATCGTGTAGGCAATAGCTAATATATCAGTAGTACCCATAAATGCTAAGACAAAAACTAATATATTCTTTGAAAATCTGGTCATAGTACCACATACTCTTACATACGTAAGCATGAAAGCATAGCAAACTAAATATCCTTTGATGCCTCCTATAATCAGACCGTAAAATATATTTGTAAGCAAATTAGTCTCTGTTTTTAGATAATGGGAGTCTATGAGTAATGTGTGAAGAATCTCAATTAATCCAGAAGATAAGCAAGACAGAAATATTGCAGCTATATATCTAACTAAACTTCTCAATCTATACAACCTCATACTTATTTAATCCCTCACAATTATTACTTCATTAACAATAGAGTCACTGTTGATTCTTTCTTCTTTTAGAAAGTAGATATTATGTTCTCTAGTAGAACTAACTTCTACCCCCGTCATAAATCTATTAGTTCTAAGATATATAGCTGTTATTTCTTCTACCTCATCTTGCATTTCTATTAGTCCCCAGTGTTCACTAGAATCAAAGTATTCAAATAATTCTTCACAGAAGCAGCCAGTGAAATGAAATTTACCTTTTCTAATTCTCTGTACTACTTCAAACTTTCCTTTGAATCCTTCATTAATAAGTCCCTTTCTATAGAAAGTTAAATCTATAAAAGGGCACTTAATCTCTTGAGAAGAGAGAATCATAAGACCACAGTACATATATTTCTATTGAATTCAATAGAAATATATTAACTTACCTTAATACTCTGGACTATCTTCATCTCTAGGAAATTGTTCTGGATGATCTTCTTGAGCTGCTGCTAATAAGTTTCCTAGTAAGTTAGGTAGAGTCCAATAGTTAGGATCATCTATTATTACTATTGGATCACTAGGTCTATCTGGATCAATCATATATACCTCACTAGTCTATTTAACTAAAATAGGCGGCTAGTTATGCCGCCCTAATCACTAATCTTCTTCTTTACCATAGACATCCCACATAGGATCTATACCTAGTAGAACACTATTATTAGGAGAGTCTTCATCTAGAAAGTCAATTAATTCATCATATTCATCTTCATTATCATTAAGAACTTGGATAAATAATCTCTCTATTGTCTTCCCTTCTTTTTCTAGATAACTTAATCTTTCTCTAGTTTTCTCTTCTAAGAGGGTCTGTCTATCCTCCCAAGATAATGTAGATGTATTTAATCTGAACTTAAACATTCTGTGAGCTGTGTGTGCTTTTCTATAACTCTCATTAGTACCTTTTCTAGTTAACACCATCCCTACTGTCACTACTACTAGGCATATTATTACGTTGTTCATTAATCCTCCCGTAGCACATATCTTTTATATACTGTGAGGTTTGATAGGCTTCTTCTATCTCTTCATATCTAAATAATCCATCTCCTGCTCTAACTACTCTAAGAGCCATATATTGAGTTAGGTTAGTATAACTATTGCCGCCAACTATGAGTTGTTTAACGCCACTAACAGTTAGTAGACTCTGATTAGGCTGTCTAATAACTTCTATATTCTTATAGTAGATATTATCTTTATCTACATCACACTCGCTATAAGGTTCTGTGAATGTATAACTATCTAATGGAAGTCTAGTTATATATTTAGTCCTATCTCTTTTGCCATAAGCTAACTCAATACCAAATATATATTTACTAAATTTATTACTTAAATGTTGTTCTACTTCTCTAGTAGAAAAAGGAACATAAAGTCCTCTCTCAAACTTAGGAGCTTTATAGAACTTTAAAGAGAATATATAATCTAGTATTTCTAAATTAGATAGTCTTTTATCTTCGTCTATTAGAATAGAATCTGCTCTAACTGATACTTGCATATTACTCTTGCTCCTCTGGTATAAAATAAATACCTTCCATAATAGTTAACTCAGCTTCATCTTTATGTGTTTCAGTTACATAACTGTAGTATTGAACGCCTTCAATTATTGCGTCTGCTACGGATTCATGTTCACTTCCAACTTCATGAGTATCTTGAGTTCTATTAATTAGCAGATACATAAACATTCTACCTACTGCTTTGAACATACACTGCCTTAAATTCTACTTTTGCAATTTAATAAAACAGGCGGCATAACTAGCCGCCCACTCTATTTATTCTTCAGTTAAAGTACTTTCTCTATCAACAATTTCTCCATCATCATCTATAGTCTCTACTATAGTAAGTCTAATGTGCCCGCCTTCATTATTTACATCTTCATATAGATAAGACTTATATCTATAGTTATCATTATCTTCCCTATAGATAAGACTTATATCTATAGTTATCATTATCTTCCCTATAGTAATCTATCAAGTCACCCATTCTATCAGTAGATACTTTTGTTCTTTCAGTAAAAGTATCTAACTTTAATAATCTAGCCAGCCACCTAAACATTTATTTACCCCGCCACTTATTTAACAATTCTCTCATCACTAACCATAGAAAGTAGACATTGCTTAGATATCTAGGTATTAATCTTCTATCAGTAAGAGCCCGATGTAGCCACTCCATACCAATTCTACCTATCCATTTAGGAGCCCTCTTTTTCATACCTACTAAGAATTCAGGAGAAGCACCTAAACCAATACCCAACTTAGCTCTAAGACCATGACCATATTCTATTAACCATCTTTCTTGTCTAGGGAATCCTAAACAGACTAGTACTATATCTACTTCTAGTTCCCAGATATCATTAGCTATCTGCTCTCTATTATTTCCTCTACCCTCGAATGGGAAAGAAGCTATAGAACTATCATACAGATTGATATTAGGGTAGTAATCTGTTATGTATTCTTTTAGCTTTACCTTTACTTCTTTATTTGGAAGGACAAATACCATACTCCATTGATTACTATTAGCTAACCAAAGCAAGTCAGAAAGCAAGTCACTTCCTGGTATTCTTTCTTTAAGAGGAGTACCTAATAATCTACTAGCCCATACTAAAGGCATACCATCTGGAATAAGGAAAGCTTCTCTATAAGTCCATTTCAAAGGTAATCTATTAAAAGACTCTAAAGATTCATCTTCTAGTTTGCAGATATGATCTACATTGGGTGTAAAGATATTTGTATATCGATTATTATTATTAATCCATTCTTCTATTTGAATTAATAAATCGTCCTTATTACCAGCATAGATATCTAAACCAAACAAATTCACTTTACTTAAACGGAACATAACTCTTTTAATCACCTATAAAAAAATAAAAGCGCCTCCTAATAATTTAGAAAGCGCCACGCATTAATATGTATTCGATTTATAATTTAAGGAGGATGTCCTTTAAGTAATAGCTCTTTATCAATATAGTTAGTGATATTTCTCATAGGCGTAACAGATATTAGTTAAGTATAAAAGTAATCTAACTTATTTCTATTAAATTGTTAATGTAAGAAACCCGTATATAATTTACGGATTATTCTATATTCATTACATAGTTTATTATTCTTCTATACTTATCTTCAGTTGTATGCCCATTCCATTTATTCTCTCTAAGAGGTAACCAATGGAATAGATATAGTTCACTATCATGGATATGCCAACTATATTGTTCCTCTTCATTTAATTGAATAACAATAATATTTCTCCAATCTTCCTCCCAATCTTTATCTTCAACAGGATGTAACCATCTTTCAACTATAGATGGATCTGCTGAATATAGAATATTACACAAGAAAGCTAGAAGTATATTTCTTTCTCTATATATATAGTTCTTATCTTCTTTAAGAATATTTACTTCTCTAGCTAAGTTAATTTTCTCTACTACTATTTCATGACTATTATCTATTAAGCATTGAATAGATTTACCTAAAGCTTCTTTCTCTTCTGATAATCTTTGTACTCTAGTTTCAAGTAACTTAACTTGTCTCTTTAAGGAATCGACATCTTGTAATAAACTGCTCTCTTCAATAGGATGCATACTTCCCACTCAATAGTTAATTAATCAATTAGTATAATATATATTATTAATCAACTATTAACAAATAGATCTATGGAAGATTTTAATTTTTATGCTATTAATCTACTTGTAGAGTTAGCTTACACAAAGAATATAGACGCTGTAGATTTATTTATTGAATCTATATCTCAAGTAACTCAAGAGAAACAGATGCACTTTATATTAGGAGAGGCGGCTGATTATCTTAATACTAACAATCCTGATCTTTGTATATGGTTAGTAGATACTATTAATGATATAGGAGCAGATGATATAGAATACTTTCCTTCGTTTAAAGATTTAGAACATGTTCTTCTTGATGAAGGATTAAAAGAAGGAATTGATTATACTATATCTAATGAAGTTATACATCTTAACAATACAGCTAAAGAAAAGCTAAGTAATTATTATGATATGGAATCCTTTGAATAGATTAGTTAGTATTATTAAATTTCTAAGCTCTATTTCATCTACCTCAGAGGGACTAGTTATTTCCTTAAATAATAGTTCTGTCTTATTTAGAGAAGATGGCAGTTTATTAATTAAATCCACTAGATATTTAGTAGTTGATTATGATAAAGGATTTCTTAATTGTAAGAATGAATTTATAAATTTTATTGATGGTATAGAAGAAGGTTATTTCCAAGAGGAAGAAGAATGCAATCAGCAGTTAGATTAGGAGACTTTGTTAGGAAGATATGTAGAGGTAGAGTTAGCGGGCCTTTTATATCTGCTTCTAGAACAACTTTTGTAAATGGTAGAGGACAAGTTAGATTATTTGATAGTTCCCTACCTGGAATTGCTGTTACTGGATCTCGTACTACTTTTGTAGATGGAAGACCCGCAGTTCGTATCAAAGATAGAGTTATATGTGGAATTATTCAAACTTCTTCTAGTGATACTTTTATAGGCTAATGACAGATATTAAAGAAGTTAATATACCAGAAATATTATCGGCATCTATCTCTAAGTATTACTCGGAGATAGATACCACTTGGGATTATGGAACTCAATTAACAACACTAGATAGGAATCCATATAGTAGAACATATAACGTTCTATCTTTTCCTAATGTTGATTCAACTCTAGATATTATTCAATTAGGAACTTATCTAGAAGAATATGAAGGTACTTTCTATTATCAAGTAAGTAACTACTTTCTAGAATCTATTTACTCTTCTTTTGTAGTAGGTAATCCTAATCAAGACTTTCTCAGATGGAAGAAAACCACTTCTAGGATTAGACAGGAGATTGTATATGCTCATAAGAACATAGGAAATGTTGAGTGGTCTAGACCACTTTTATCCCAACCTAATGTGCTGCCAGTAATATATAGTCCTTTAACAAATCCTTATACTCTTCCTATTATTGATGTTGGTAAAGCCTTAGGAGCAGTAGTCACATGTCAATATCCTATAGAGATTAGATTAAAGAATACTGTCAATGAAGAAGGTACATTAGTAGATCCTACTTTTATTCTTTTAACTAGTAGATATTTAGAGATAAGACTAATAGATGTGACTGATACTTCTCATACTTCTGTGAGAGTAGATTTCTTTGGAGAATATAAATGGAGAAGTTTTGTTCCTATGAATACTGAGAGTGAGGAAAACCTTATTCATCCTAGTAATACTCTATTATCTAATAGATTAAAGCCGCCAGGATTACCTAATTTATTAGATAACTTTTGGAATAGTAATACTACTTTCAATATAATATCCGATTTTAATAATAGGACTAATTCTCCAGTATGGATTTAGAAGTATTAGATTATAGAAGATTAACTATCTCTGAAAGAAGAGTTGAAATACCTTATGGGGATAAAGATAAGTTAGTAATAGATTTTAATATAGGTAAGACAGATATTAGGATACCAATAGAAGATGAAGCTATACCAAAGTTTCTAGCTTTACAAGATTATCTTTCTCTAAGTAAGAAGGAAACTTTAATTTATTTAATTAATTTCTATTATCAAACTGAATATAGTCATGTTATGGAAGCTAGAAGAAATATACTTAAGACTATATATAAAGGAGTTGATATAAGATATATTACTCAGATTAAATTACTATATACCGCCCTTGGTCATTTTCTTAAAAGGGCAAGATACTTATGATATTCACTAACTATTTAACTATTCAAGATAAAATAAACGCTAGTATTAATTCTATATATCCCTTTCTTCCTGAAGAAATAGAATCAGAGTATGTAGTACTTGAGTGTATAGAAGATACTTACCTAGTCCTTTCTATTAGTGCAGAAACAGAAGAAGAGATAATAGAACAAGCTGCTTCTATATGTTATATATTAATATCTTCTGGTTTAATTAACTTTACTTTTAATCTTAGTTCTTCTCTAGAAGAGAATTTATGAAGAAGATAAATCTATCTGAATATAAATTGGTATATGAGATAACTATCTTACCTCATATATTATTTGCTCAATTAACTAATGCTGATGAGCCTCTTTATTTTTCTAAGCCTCTTGAAGTACCTACTGAACTTCAACACTTTTCTATTGATCTTAGAGTAGGTTTATATTCACCTGAAGGAAGATTAATTGAATTAGCTAATAAGTTAGTTCACTATAAAACAGTTACTTCAGAATTAAATATTTTACCCCTTAAGATAATCCATAATTATTTAAGGACTTAATTCAGTTTGATATCCATCATAGGTATTATCAGTTTGAAATGTTTCACTAACCCCTTCGTTATCTAAATCTTCTGCATATAGACCTTGTTGGGTAGCAGTATTAATCTCAGGATCACCACTATAACTTCTATAAGTTATATATTCTACTATTCCATTACTACTTTCTAAATTAGAGTTATCGTCTAGTAATTCTTCATTAGATACTTGTTTTACTCTATTTAGATATTCTTTTGCACTTTTTAGAGTCTGTTCTAATACACTAGGATTACTAGGATTAACTATTTGTTTAGCCCCTTCACCTACTAACATACCTAATACAGCACTAGCTATACCGCCTAAAGCAGTAGCAGCCACACCCCTTATCCCTTCATATGTGTTGATATCTAATGTATGTTTCTCTCTTCCTAATGCTCTAGCAGCCACATTAGTAAACTTTTCTGATACGAGTCCTATAGTCGCATTCATAGCTATTTCTCTAACTGCCAAACCTGTAAGAGCTTTACCAATATCTCCATCTTCCTGATTCTGAATAGCCATCCTAGCTTTAAATGCCGTACCAGCAGCAATACTAGAAGCAGCAGTAATACCTTTTCCTAAATCAGTCTTCCCTGAGAATTGATAAGGTCTTGTATAGGCAAGAGCTGTAATACTATTTCCTATTGCTTGTTGGAATATTTCTGGATTAACTTCCCCACTGGCAATAGCTTGACCTGCTATTGCTAATAAAGGTAAAGCAAATATTTCTAAACCTATATCAGAATTCTTATTAATTAGACCTGAAGTAGTCTGTTTTAAATGCTGACCTAAGTTTATATTACTACCTTGATTTCTTACATTAGGTGCTATATATCCTCTCCCCATCTTCTGTCTTAAATCTGCTTCTGCTTGACTTAGTTCACTGCCATTACTATCTGGATTAGCTATAGACTTAGTTAATAAATAACTTAAATGTCTTTGTACAAATTCTCTAGCTGTTTCTTTACTAGCGCCTAATTTCTGTACATGTTTAACTAAATCATCTTCATTAATCTCAGATAAATTATCAGTACTTGCGCCTCTTTGCATTTCTAATACAGTTTGAGACATCATTCCATATTGAGTTTGTCTAACTCTAGCCATCATTAACTCAGCTACTTCTTTATCTTTTAATGCTGGGGCTAATAACTCAGCCATCCTAGCACTCTCTTCACTAGTATTAAGATTACCCATACTATTCATTGCACTAAGAACATCTTCTATTGAAGCATTACTCTTACCAGTATGTCTTCTAAAAGTAGCTACGTTAGCATTCATAAAGAATGCTAGAGTCTCATTATCTATTTTCCCTGAAGTTGCTGCCATTAGATGATTAAAGAAACTACTATCTTTACTTAATAATAAATTCTTACCGCCTGCCATAAAGTTACCACCATAAGCTTCAGCTCTATTAGCATTGAACTTAGCAAAGCTAATTAGCTTTTCTCCAAAGTCTCCAGCAAAGTGGCTTGTTTGTCCTTTAGTCTTTAAGAAAACATGAGCATGATATTTCTTATCTATCTCATCCATCTCTTCATACTTACTAACATGTTGAGCAGGAATCATAGACTTAATATAATCAACATATTCAGCTTCGTCTCTATTAAGAGTATTAATAGGTATTAGACTAGGGTTAGCTAGATGTCTACCAGCTATATCTATTAATGGTGTAATGGCTTCATCTATTGCTTTAAATTGAGGTAATCCTGATTCTAAATCTTCCTTAAAGATACTATATAAAGTATTACCAGTACTATCTGGACTGTTCCATCTACCGCCCTTATATAATAATTCTTTTCCTCTTCCTTTCTCAAAAGCATATGCACTAGTTACACTTACTAAATCCATCTTAGTTTTGTAAGCTGCTAGTACTACATTCTTATTACCATGTTTTTCTAATCCCTCTGAACTACTGGCATTTATTGTTCCATTAGGATTTACATACCCCAATCTTCTTAAGTATTCTTTATACTCTGGACTTTCTTCATTAATACCAAACTTTCTTAATAACTCTTGATTAGCTAATTTCTCATTAGTATCATTCTCTTCTCTTCTTAGTCCTTCTATATGTCTTACTAAATTATCTAATTGAACTAAAGCCTTTAATCCAGATCCAGGCCCGAAGTCTTCTACTAACTCTTGTATAATTCTATCTTTATCCTTCTCATTAGCTTTTCTATAGGCATCTAACTTATCATTTAATTCTCTGAAGAATCCAGCAGCATCTTTAGGTTTAATAGAATCTCTCATAATCTGATTAACAGTTTGTAGAAATCCCCCCATTTCTTGGGAGTATCCTCTAGCATATTTAGCACTCTGCATTAAATCCTGATATCCCTGATCTCCTATATTTCTCTTTACTAGATTACCTAGAGTACCTTCAGGATCATCATTCTCTAATGCATGAGCCATAGCTAACATAGGAGATTCAGCATATAATAACCCAGCCATAGTGTTATAAGTCTTACCTAATATCACACTACCTGCTTGAGCTAATGCTTTATTCATCATCTCCATATTCTCTGTATTCATGCCCGCACCCATTAACCCTCTAGACTGATACTTTTGAATTGCATCACTGCCTACTTGAGCTTGAGTCAACGAACCTAAATACTCTGTTAAACCTTTATCAAACCCATCTTTATTCTGATGTGCTTTTACTAAATTCTGTCTAATATCTTCTCTTAATCCATTATCAGTTTTTAATAGTTCATATAAATTATTATCACTACCTGTACTATGACTTATAATTAATCTTTCAAATGCACCTTTATCTTGAACTACTTTCTCATCTCTTCCTATAGCCATAAGACCTTCTAACATAGGCTTATTAACTATATTCTTCATACCATCAAATAAATCTCTGGCATGTTCTAAGAAGCTAAATATTACATTAGTATCTTTTCCTTCTAGAAAAGCCTTATCTATCTTTAGATAATTACTTACCCAACTAGCAGCTTTATCTTTAAATTCAGTAATACTATTAGTCTTCTCTACCTGTTGAAGAGTAACACTTAAGTCTCTATTCTCATTAATATATTTATTTTTTCTACTTTCTAACTTATCTAAAGCTTTATTTAAATCTGCTAATTTAGTAGGATCAGTTTCGTTACTAATCTTATTTGTTACATCAATAATACTTTCTTCTATATTTCTAATAATTACAGAGTTATGTTCTCTTTGTAGATCTAATCTTCTACTATGTTCAAATATAGCCGCCGCACTATCTCCATCAAAGTCACCGCCTTGACTAGTATAGAATCCTATAGGATGAAATAAACCTAAAGTCTTATTTCTATCTATATTAAAACTCATAGTAAAACCTTTCTCTTGAAGTCTATTATTTAAATCTTCAAGTGAGAATACATCATATTTACTATAAGTAATAAATTCATTACCTATAGGTGAAGCTCTAAATGAATTCATCCTAACTAGATCTAGCTCTACAAAGTTTCTAGATAAATCACTATTTAATAAATGTTTAATATCTGCTAACTCTTCTGGACTACTACTCTTGCTTAATCTAGATTGGAATCCATCTAATCTAGAATACATATCTTGTATCTTTTGATTAAGCTGACTCTTTAAGAAGAACTCTCCATGTTTAGTTTCTAAATCTGTTTGGTACTGCTTAATCTGTTCTCTAACAATATCTATATTCTCTTGTATAACTTGAGCATTCAAACTTCTCTTATCATCATTAAATCTATCTATTACATTCATAGTCCCCTTTCTAATCTCACCTGCTAGAGATTCAGCTCTCATCTTAGGCATGTACATACCTTTTCTACCACTACCTAACCTAAGACCTTCTATTACTGAAGGAGCATTAATTAAACCCAATGTATTAGCTTTCATCTTTTCAATAGTAGTATCACCGTACTTACCACTATTCCTACCTAATCTACCTAAAGCTTCCACTTGAAGAATCTGCATCTCTGCAATAGCAGCTAATCTAGCAAAGTAATCTCCTTCTCTAATAGAACTCTCCACTTTCAAATCTTGATAGTGACCTAATCTATCTTCTATATGAAGTAGTATCCTTTCCTTATCATCATTATTAGTAGCTGCACTAAGAGCTTCTCTAATCTTAGTAGACTCTTCTATTAATCTTGTTATTTGTTTTGTTCCTTTAGGCCCTAATCCATCATGCAACATTACATGTTGAGCGCTAAGTAATCTTCTATGGTCGTTATAATAACCTAAATCTTTAAGTAAATCATTTCTTCTACTAGCAGCTTCTAATTCACCTTTAGTAGCATTCTTCATATACTCCCTAAAGTCTTTACCTTTCCAAGGAATAGAAGGATTAGCCGCCTCTAACTCAGCTAACTGTCTTTTAGTTTTAATTATTCTATTAGTATTCTTACCTATTCTATCTTCTAGAATAACTAAAGCTTTCTTTCTATCTTCTGCTGCTTTACCACCAAACTTATTCTGAATAGCATCCATTCCTACCAACACTCCATTAGGAACTAATAGAGAACCAGCAGCAGTAAAGTTAGCTCCCTCCATAGGAGTCTTATTACCCATTACCTGTTGCAATCTAGTACCAGCTATTCCTCCATGTAATAGAGGAAATATATTCATAGCGCTATCTTGCCACCTAATAATATCTCTAGCTGCTTCCAATCCCACTTCTACTTCTCCCTCATCTCCCATGACAGCTATCTTGTCTAGTAATTTATTAACATGAGTCCCTACTGCTAAACCTTCCCAAACATCCATAATTATTTTTATTTCTTCACTCATCTGATCCCCATATTGTTCTCCTACAATACGAGTATCTTCAGCAGAAGGGGCAAAACTATATACTTTAACAGCTTTATTAAATCTGACCTTACCTCCTTCTATTTCTAGTAGAGGGAAAGAGAACCCCATTCTCTGCATTCCACTCTTACTCATCCCTTCTATCACTGAATAAGCGTGACTAATACCTTCTGCTTTATCACTAAGTAATTTATATTCAGTAGATACAGCTTCAAACTCTTTCATTACTCCTTCTATACCTAAACTAAGAGTAGTTTCAAACTGACCTCTTGATTGATTCTTTTCTAGAACTCCTAACAATCCTTTAACATCTTCCATACTGCCAACCTTACTACTCTTAATAAGATTTGCAATCATTTGTTTATCTTGTTCTGTGTAATTAAAACTAGTAGATCCCATCATCACTTGAATAGTACCAAATAGTTCATATCTTCTTCTTAAAGAATCAAACTGACCTGTACTACCTATCGCACTATGATAGAAACCTAGCATCTTACTCTTGAATAATGGACTTCTAGAATAGACATCCATTAAATCAAATACTTGTAGCTTATTAGTAGCCCCTACAAACTCATCTCCAGTGCCGCCCATCATTGCACCTAATAGGGTAGATACTAGATCTCTTAACTTAGCTACATTACCACTATCCTTAAATACATTAGCTTGAGCGCTGAAAGCCTCTGGTACTAGATATTGAGCTTCTAAATAGGCTTTACTTTTACTACTAACAGGTACTTTCAATTGAGAAGCAGCAGTAGGAGCTAATAGACCTACTATATGACTTGTATTAGCTAAGTAATTTAATAGTTGAGCATATTCATCTTTCCTATCAGACTCGATAATCTTTCTATAAGCTTGACCATCAATAGCAGCTAGTTCTCTAAAAGTATTCTCATCTCCTAATACATCTGCTACAGGAATAGTAATAGCCTTAGAAGTAATAAGCTGCGCCATTAAATCTATTCCCCCAGCTATAATACTCAACTCTCTACCTCTACCACTCTTATCCATTGCTAGATATTCTTGGTTAATAATTCCTTTAGTAGGATCTGATAATAATAACTTCAACTTATCTCTAAGATTATTAGCCGCCCCTCTTTCTCCTTTAAGAGATCTAGCTATATCATCATATTCAATAAACCCAATAGACTTAACGTTTAGATCACCTAAGTCACCAGTTAATGAATCTTTACCACTTAATACTTTTAGTGACTCACCAGTAGGATCTGCATTAATACCCTTAAGAAACGCCTTAGCTATATCTAAGGCATTAGTACTACCAGAATTAAGTGCTATATATTGATATCTATTTTTAAAGTACTCTCCTAAATCTCCTCTTCTAGCAGATTCAGCTAATGCAACCATAGCCTCATCACTACCTCCACCACCAAATCTATTACCCATACTCATCAATAATGAGGCGGCTAATACTCTAGTATCTGTATTAAGTAATGCTTTTAAATATTTACTATTACCTTTACTATCTCTTTCTTGTGTTAATATCTCTGCACCATGAGAGAAGAAATAACTCTTAAAGTTCTTAGGGTTAGCTATACCTTGTATCTGTTCCCTTCTTATATTAGCTCCAGTTAACGAGCCACCCCTTTGTCCTATCCATTCATCTAATACTCCATTCATATTAGTGAATATTGGAACACCTTTAAATAAACCACCAGCACTAGATTCAGTTCTTCTACCTCCTCCTTGTACTAGAGTTCTCATATAATTAACTTCTACTAGAATCTCATTACTATCTAAGTTGGCACTTAATATCCTAATATCTTTTAATACCTCTCTAGCATTCTCCTCGAAGAAAGAAGCAGTACTACTAGTAGCACTAACATAACTAAAGCTGGGTTTCTCTACTACTTTCTCAATAGTATCTTTGATAAGGGGAAACTGTTTCCTACTATCAACTACATTCTTTTTTATGTATTCTTTCTTACTCTCATCATATCTATATACCCAAGTTTTTCTATCCTCATTATCAAAAGCTATAATTTCACCACTTTCTCTCATTACATTATTCATTATATTCCAGCTATCTATACCTAATGCATCTATAAGATCACTAGAAGAAATAGTTGCTCTTAACTTACTTCCTTGAACAGTCTTAACACTTCTATCTATAAAAGTCTGTCTCATGCCATCTTCACCACCATATTCTGGATTAGCATAATACCAATCTGAATAAGCACCGCTTAATTGCATAAGCATAATAGGAGAACCATGTCTTCTAGAAGAAGCCATCATTCCTCTATCCATAGAAGCATGGGTATTAACATTTAATAACTTAGCCCTAAATATTTCTGCACCTATACCACCATAAGTTTCTTCTTTAGAGAAATTAAATTCACTCATTACTTGTGATCTAATATCTTCTACTACCTTACTTAATTGAGCGCTTAATACTGGAGCTAACTGTTGTCCTATCTCTGCTCCTATTGCATAATCGCTAGTTATTAAATCACTACTCTTACCAATACTTTTTAATCCTGTTCTTAGATCATCTAGATAAGCTGCTCTTAATTGATCACTGGTAGCCACATTAACTGAACCCTTACTAAATTTATTCTTATACTTAACAGCCTTCATAGTATCTATAAGCTGTTGGTATTCCATAGTTAGATCCATAAGAGGTCTAGTACCACCAACATTCTTTAATCTTTGGTTAATTTGAGAAGCCTTACCAATTCTGTCAAAGTAAAACATAAGGAAAGTATCATCCTCTCCACTCATCTCTCTCAATCTTTCAACATAATCCTCTCCAGTCTTACTAGCAAAACCACCACCTAAATGTTGAATAGTTTTAGCATAATCAGCCGCTTCACTAACTTTCAATATGGCACCAACTCCACTATCTTCTATAGTATCCATAAGAGTTAAATGACCCACACCAGCATGTCTATGGAAAGGAAGTAAAGCTTCATTAGTTAGATCATCTCCAATATTACCTATTTCTCTAGATCCACCTCCTTCAGCTACAGAGAAGAAAGCTAAGTCTCCTCTACCTAAATCACTAGAAGGCCCAAAAGCATATGGAGAATTAAGTAAAGCTAAACTAGCTAGCCCTCCTTGACTATTAATAATACGAACATCTCTTTCTCTTCCTCTATCAAAACCATATATAGGAACTTTTCTACTTCCTTGAGATCCACTATAAGTATTTATTTGTCCATATAAATATCTATCCTCAAACTTACTATTACTAACTTCTTTTATACCCTGCTCAATTCCTTTTCTATAAAAGCTATTAGAGTTAGCGTTAATAACGTCATATCTTAAATCAGCAAACTCATCCATACCCATAAGAGCTATGAATTGACTAATAATAGAATTACTGCTATCAAAATTACTTCCTCCTACTAGAACTCCAGCTCTGCTAGTACCACTATTAAGAGCCATTAACTTCATCGTATTAATTAGATTTCTTATCTGAACATTTCTATTACTATCGTTTAAAGAAATATTACTTAAACTCCTAACCTTATCTAATACGCCGCCATCTCTACCCGTAAATCTATTCTCAAACTTAGTAATAATCCCATATAACAAATCTCCTCCATCCATATCTAATAGAGAAGATATATCTTTTCTATTAACCCCACTCATCTTTAATAGGTAATTAACTACCATACTTCCTATAGCATCATAATTACCTCTATATTTATCAAACTCTTCTCTAGGTTTATTAATAAGTGCTTGATTACCTACCTCTATCGCTACTGAACTAAGTAATGCAATAGTACTTTCTATAGGAGATAATCCTACTCTTTGTCCATGTTGAACTATTAATTGTTTACCATCCCTTTCAAATCCAGTAACTAGATTGACTCCTGATGTATTAACTACTTCTGTTCTACCAATCATCTTAGATTTATTAAGTTCCATTACATAACCTTCATCTCTACCTGCTCCATTTAATAACGTAGTGAATTTATAACTAATAGGCCCTAATCCACTAACTCCTAATCTAGAGGGATCTAACCTAACAGATAAAGATATAGCTCTACTATGATTATCTCTATTAATTCCAACAGACATAATATTATCTACACCTAGATCACTAGTTAGATTCTTTAACCTATCATGTAGCTCCATCAATCTACTTCTATCTACTTGCTTTTCCCATTCTCCCCCTTGATAAACATCACTATATTCAATCTGACCTATTCTTCTAACTCTTATATCATTGACCTTCTCATGAAAAGCATTAGCCTGATCTCTCATCATTTCTTCTTCTTGGTTTCTACTTAAACCAAATCCAAAAGTACCTCTATCTCTCTGTACATTAGCCAGCTTTCTAACCTTATCGTTAGCAGTAATAAAATCTATTTCCCAGTTAGTTAAATCTTTTTCAAACTCATTATTTGCTAAAGCTCCAGAGTACATATTAGGGTTAGATGATCCACTCTTAGCAGCAATAGGAACCCATTTACCACTCTTATCTCTTTCTTCTGCTAACCACTCTTTACCATGCTGCATTGCTACATTAACAGACTGTATATTTCCACTAGCCATAGCCATAATTTGAACAGCCATAGATTCATCTAATGCCTGTCCTTTATAGCTATACTTCTTTAGTTCAGCCGTTAAAGAGTTAATTCTTTCTTTAGTAGTATTACCTACTGCTAAGTCACCTACTAACTTTGTTAGATCATAATTATAGTTTTTTAATAATCCAACTTCACTTAACTTATCCATTACTGGATCTTGAACTTTATCTCTATAAGTTCTGATATCTACATAGGCTACTCCTCTTCCTTCAATAACCATCTCTAAGAATTGTCTCTGCATCTTCTGAAAGACTTGAGCTTTCTGATTAATATATTGATTTCTACTATCAAATAATTGTTGAGAATGAGGCCCCATTTCACCTTTAATAAGACCTTTATTACCAAACATTAAATCTTTTTCATATTGAAGTAAGAATACTTGGTTTAGAATCATAGACATACGGGCATCATTTCTTCTACCAGCCCCATCTATATACTCAAGAGTTCCTTTAAGAAAATTAAAGTTTTCTACAGGGCCCCCTATATTACTCACTTCACTAGAAAGATTCTTTTCATTGGGTTTATTAAACGTTCTTTTCATTACTTGTCTAGCTTGCAGATATAAAAGAGATTGAGCATCTATATCTTTAGCACTCTTTCTACCAGCTCTAATCTCTTCTATTAATTCATCTGGGGTATATCCTTCTTGTTTATAATGAAGAACTTTAATAATTTCATAGTTAGATCCTGCTTGATAAACAGATTTACCAACAGGAGCAGTAAGGTTTTGAGATCCTAATATGGCGTAATTATCAGTTACTATAAATTTAGGGTGGCTTTTCTTATCAGCGAATAGAACATTAATATCTATATCATCTTTATATAAATCTTTTAATCTCATTAGTTTGTTATAGAAGCCCAAGTTAGATCCTAGAATGCCTGCCATAGAACCAACATCATGAGGCGCTTCTAAATTGAATGCCATCCTTATATTAAAACTAAACTTATCTGGGTTTTCTCCTCTAGCTATTGATTCTCTATAAGCAGTAGCTCTATTGATAATATTAGTTATGTAGTAGTCTTGTATTGTTCTATTCTGTAGTTGGAAGATATCTATAAAGAATTCTTTATTAGCTTCAGCTAACATAGCTACTGCTGGTAAGATACCTGGTCTATTAACAAAGTTAATATCTTCTAGTAAACTTTTACTTCTATTTAATCCTCCTCCAGTAATAGTATTAATACTAGAACTAGTACCATGAGCCCTTTCTTTAAATCTTTCTATATCATCATTGATGGCTTTACTAGCATTAGGAGCCGCCAATAATTCTCTATCTAATAATTCCCTTTCTCTTTCTCTTATATAGTTATATTGAGGAATAAGTTCTTTATTATCTACTTCTTCTCCTCTCATAAACTTACTTAAGTCATGAAGTAAATCTCTAGAGAATTCTCTATCTAAGTCATTATCATCAAATAGATTTCTAGTCTCAAAAGCTCCAAATAATCTTTTATATACAGCATTAGAATCTAATCCATCTTCTTCTAAAGAAGCATCAAATATATCTATTGCTCTATCTAATACTGCTCTTTTAACAGCTAATTCAGCTTCAGCATTAGATTCTTCGGCTCTTCTTTCAGCCATCTCCATATATTCATTATTAAGAAATCCCCTATATAAATCTTCTTGAGATTGATACTCATAGGGAGTACTACTTCTAAACAATAGATTAAATCTAGCTGTATTAAGTAGAGGATTGGATTTATAGCTTCTACTTCTTCTTCTTCTGAAAAGAGAACGATAATTATATTTACTCAAGGGAAAAGATACCTAATGCTATCTCTTCTATATAACTAATAAGACTATTTAAATAGTGCCCACTTTCTAGCAACTACAGTCTCTAGTATTGAAGATTAGAACTGACATATTGAGTTTATGTATAATATTAAATTACCTAGTGGTAAAGACATTTCTTTTAGAGCTCCATCATTTAAAGATAGAAGAGATATTCTAAGAGAGTTTGATAAAACAGCAGGATATTTAGCAGAAGATTTACTAGCAGTAAAGTGTTTAACCCACGTAGATAATATTGCAGTAGAACAATATTGGGAAGCAGAACCTATTACTATATTTGATAGTTGGGACTTAAGAGACCAATCTTTCTATATGGAAGTATTTATGAATATGTTTTCTCTTGATGAGAAAGCTAGAAAAGCTGCTGAAGACCAGGCAAAAAAGTTAATGGGAGTGACTGGAGATACTACGCAGAAACCAAAAGCAGCCAAGCTACCAGCCTAGAACCATTTAAACTAATATATTATTTCTCTGAAGATTCTGTATTAGTTCAATACTCTAGATTTAGTTCTATTATTCCTAATCATATAGATAGACATGCTTATTGGGATGGTTCTCTAACTCTATCAAATAGGTTTATAAATCAACCTTATCCTATTGATGAAGATTTAATATTTATTAAACATTCTTATGTAGAAAGAGTTGGTAATAATATTAGGAAGGCGGCATCTTTAGATAAATGGATAATAATAGCTAATATTACTCACATGTCATTAGAAGAGTATTTAGCTTTAGATGAGTTTTGGCAAGAAGCTGTTTATTCTTCAGTAAGTAATTTTGTAGATGAGCAGAATAAAGAACAGAAGAAGACTTTTGATGAGATGTCTAAAAAGATAGAAGACTTAGCTCCTGCTAATCATATGGCTTCAATAAATAGACCTACTTTTCATCTACCTTAACTACTTACTTAATAAGTACTTATCTATGTAAAGTTAGATAAGTACTTATTAATTTATATATTTATTTATCTAAATGGCTGATTTACATCCTACAGAAGGCAATATATCAGTAATTCCTACAGATCCCCCATCTAATACTACTGCAATATTTAGAAAGCAGCCTTTAGTATATAGTCAGTTAGGAAGAGCAACTTCATATAATTCTAATGGTGAGGAGTTTTCTTTTAGTACCAAGCCTTCCTATTATCAACTTGCTGCTTGGGATTCAGTTAGAAGAAAAGAACCTATTATTAAACAAGGTTTAGAATATATTATTCAAGCTTTAATAGCTCGAATTGGTTCCTATTCACATCCTGATCCTGAAATAGATGACTTTGTACAAGCTAATATTCAAGATAATATTAAGAAGTGGATTATAGAAATAGCTACTCCTTCTTTATGGTGTGGTTATGGAGTATCAGAAATAAATTGGCAGAAGAAGATAGGCCCTAATGAAACTCCTCAGGTATGGGTAGATAGTCTAATTAATTATCATCCACTGCAAGTATATTTACACTTAAATGATTTCGGTGTAGTTAAAGATGGAGATAAGGTAACACATAGTCCCTTCAAATCTGGTGTATGGGTACCAGCTCCTTATCCTTTACTCAATAGTAGATATTACTCCTCTAAAAGAGAGATCTTAGGTAACCTAGTCAGACTACCTAAAAGTAAAAGAGTATATATAACTCTTAATGGAGAAGGAAATAATCCATATGGAAAGTCTATTCTAGAACCCGTGCTTCCTTATCATTATTTTAAAGAAGCTTATAGAGATATGTTAACTGTAGCTCTTGATAGATATGGCACTCCTCTTATATATGTTGTCGTACCTCCAGTAGATACTAGAGAAACAGTAGAGGAGCCAGATGGAACTATAAGACCTAAGACTCTACATGAAGTTACAACAGAAGAGATGCAGAATCTATCTGGTGAAACTGCATTAGTGTTCACACAGATAAGTAAAGATCAACCTATTAAAGTAGAAGCCATTACTACTGGAAACAATTTCTCTGATAGTTTCAATCAAGCTATAGAACTTTGTGATAATAATATGATGATGGGATTGGGAATACCTAATCTTCTTATGAGAGATAATTCTAATAGATTAGGAAGTGGAGGCGCATCTGAAAGACAGTTAGAATTATTTAATACATTTGTATCTTCTCTATTTGATAGCATAGTTCAGCCTTTTACTAATCAGCTATGCGCACAGTTAATTCAATATAATTTTGATCCTAGAAGAAACCCAAAAGCCTATTTAAGTGGATCTATACAAAAGAGACCGACTAGAAATAGTGAACTGAAGACTCTTATAGAAGCTATTGATTCGTTATCTAATCTAGGGTTTATTAATCCTTCTAATGAAATAGATTTCAAACATGTTAGAGAGTTAGTTGAATTCCCAGATAGAGAAATTGATAAAGATGACTTTACTGTTATCTTCCCAGATAGAAGACAAGAACGTATTAATATCAATCAGAATACTAATATTGATGGAGATAGTTCTAATTCTTCTACCGCTTCTAAAGCTAAGAAAGATTCTAAAGTTATGCCCTCTATACCTAAGGCATCACCTATTAAAGATAAGAAAAAAGTAACAAGTAAATAAAATAGGCGGCTAATCTAGCCGCCTATTTTAATATCCTTTATCTAATCTATATTCATTTCCTCTAGCTCTATAATTGAGCATCCAATCTCTTAATATTAAATGACTACATCTACTAGATGGATTATAACTATTACCTTTACAAGTACAACTATTTCCATCTATTTGATATTCTTCTCCTTCAGGATTAACTACTATCCATCCTCCTTCTATAGGAAATATTAAGTAGCCTCTCATTATCATTAGAGCCGCTACATTAGATTCATATACAGTTTCTAATGGGCCCCAAGCTATCTTATCTAGATCAATAGATACTGATCTATCTCTCGTTAACTTAGCTATCTTAAATCTTAATTTACCTTCTTCTTTATCTATCTCTGGCTCACTAACATTCTTTTCTAATATTTCTAGTAGAGCTTTAGTAGATAATATTCTCTCTAATGATTTCATGCCGCCTCTCTTTTAACTATTAACTCTTTTAGTAATCTAGGAAATTGAGGTAAGATTCTCTCTCTAGCAAACCATAAAGAATCTTTTTTCTTCATCTCTTCTTCAATAGATAAATATATAGCTTTAGCAAAATCATTTACTTTTAAGAATCCTATATTTGACATCTCATCTATTAATCTCTTAGCTTCTTCTTGTATCCCTATAGGACTAAGAAATACTAACTTTACTTCTTTACCAAAGTGGCTCCTAGCTAGATTCATATATCCTTTCTCCCCTAAAGAAGTAGATACATCTTCTATTGTTAGAAGTCCTTTCTTTAATTCATATATAACTACTCTCTTATCTGATATATGAACTAAATCATATCTTCTTGTTCTAGCTAGATTGTTAGTCTTATTCTTTAGAAGATTATCAATTACATATTCTCTTCTTAAATTAAGATTAGAGTAAGAAGCTAGTTTTACTAACTCTTCTTGAATATCAAATTCACTAGCCCAACTAGTCTTTCCTCCATTAACTAATTTAAGTTTAGGCTTTTGAACTTTAGAAGTTTTACCAGCCGCATTATTTACTATCTTAGTTAAATAATCATAAGCATGTAACCAATCACCTATCCATAAGCTATTTAAATTAGCACCTAAATTAACCTTATGAATATCTTTATATATCTTTTTAAATGATTTGAGATTATCTCCTTTCAATAACATTCCTTTACCTTGAAGTTTATTAGATTTACTCCAATTCCTTCTATAGTTTTCATAACTCAGTTCTTTACTAGTACTAAGGGTGTGCATAATAAAATAGGCCCCCTTACCTAATTTAGAAGGAACCCATTTAAGATTATATTTATCTACTAGAAGCTGTAGTTTGTTGATTAAGGTTATATCAGCAGTAGGATTCTCAGAAAGAATAGAATTAATTAGTTTAAGCATTAGATAAGTGAGACTCTATAAAATACAACATTTTGTCTAACGAATATGCTAATTCTAGCAAAAAGTTAGCTGTTGTTATATCTCCACTAGAATCTAATGCGCCGCTATATTCTCTTAATAGAGAAGTAATCTTAACTATATTAATAGCTAGACTTTTTAAGTAACTAGCTCCATTAAACTGTTCGATAGATAACTCACTTAGAGTACTACTAGAAGCTGCCATCTTTATAGTTCCATAAGCTATTCCCCCTAAAGCTACTAATCTTTCAGCAATACTATCTACATGCCCATCCACTTCCCCTGCTAAGTCATCAAACATCTTATGTAAAGATATAAAGTTCATACCTTTTACATTCCAATGAGCAGTTTTAAATTGAGAATAAAGATCAGCCATAAGAGCTAGTAAATAGTTTAATTTATCAACTGCATCACTTCTTATACCTTGTGGAATATCTATTATTGTTGGATTCATATCTAATATCTATATTGAAATATTTCAATATAGATATTAGATAATCTACTCATAAACTAAATAGGCAATCCTTCCTACCACTTACTATTGCATATATAGATATTATTTAGATTGATAATATCAAAAGCAATATATGGATACAGATATATCTAAAGAAGAATTACTTGAAGATAGCATAGATCAGGTAATATCTCAGACTGGTTCTTTCTCTCAAGAAGAAGCTCTATATACTAATGAGTCTCCTCTCTATCTATCTAATAGAAGTATTAAATGTGAAACATGTAGCTATTACTACGAGAATGCTTGTTCAGTAGTAGAAGGTTCTATCAGTCCTCAAGGTTATTGTAGATTATGGATTAAGAAGGAGATAGAAGATATTTCTCCTAAAGAAGAAGTATATGAAGATATATTAGAAAGCCGCCTTTACTTTTCACAAGGTATGTTAAAGATACCTATTGCTAAGAAAGGAAATTTCTACCATGAGAAATATGGACAAGTTAAGTTTGATGACTATGAATTCAATTCAGTACTATCTAACTTTGAGAATGACGCTTTAGGTTTTACTTCTTATATTACTTATGGTCACTCTACTGATCCTGAATATGAAGCGGTAGACGCTGAACTTAAGAAAGGTGAACTACAAAAGTTATCTATAGAAGATAATATTCTATATGGTTTATATTCTTGTCCTGAAGATACTTATAAATTAGTTCTTAATGGAGAGTATGAATATGTATCTCCTGAACTTATAAGGAATTTTAAAAGTAAAGAAACTGGTGAGAATTTAGGAGTTGTATTAACTAGAGTTGCTTTAACTAATTCTCCTTTTATTCCTTTTAGGGATTTAAAAGTTCAAGCATTATCTGTTAATGCTTCTGAAGAAATAGATAATAGTAAGCAGAATGACTGCCCACAAAGCAGATCTGTATTCATGATTAAACTATCAATAGATGATACTAATTTAACTAGTTCAGATATTGAAATGTCACAACAAAACAATAATGTAGAAACTGTTACTGAAGCTGTTAATGCTGTACTAGAAGCTACAGGTAATACAGTTACAGGAATAGCTCCTACAGCAACTATTCCAACTCCAATTTTAGAACAACCTATTCAGCCTGCTATTGTTACTACTTCTTCGACATCTGTAGTTGAAGAGCCCCAAGCTAAGTTAGATGTAGCAGCTCTTATTAAACAGGTTACAGATAATCTTTCTATTGCTTACGAAAAGCAACTAGAAGCTATGAAGGCTCAGAATAGTCAACTTATTGAAGGTCTTAATAGTAAGATAGCTGATTTAAGTAATGCTTTAAATAAGCAGCAAGAAATCTCTCAAGCATTCTCTACTTCTGTAGCTAAAGCAGAAAGAACTGCTAGATACTCAAAGCTAGTAGATCAAGGAATGCCAGCTTCTTTTATTGAAAGATTTAGTCAAATTGAATCTGCTTTAGATAGTAATAGTAATGTTATTAAACTATCTACTGCTGCGGGTAACGAAGAATCTAAATCAGTATTGGAAGTAATCACTTCATTAGTAATGGATGCTATTAAAACTGAGCCTGTTACTTATGAACAGTTTGGTCAATCTATCAGCTCTCCAACTGGTTTAGAAGCCAGCATGAAAGAGATTATTCAATCTAATAAAGACAAAGCTACTAAATTAAAGCTGGGTCAATAATACTTTTAAGGTAATTAATTTATAATGAATCCTATTTTAGCGACTCCTAATTTTGGCCCTTATGTTAGTGAACAGATTACTGTTGCTAACCATTCGTTGCCTGGAGAACCTACGTTTACTGAACTAGCTAAATCTATAGTTCCTTTAGTAGGTAATACTCCTCTAACAGAATTGTTTCCAGAAGAAAATATTCTAGAGAGACATGTAGTTATAGAACAGAATTTCCAAGGTATTGATACCATTTTCCCAATGGTAGAAATGGGTAAGCCTGACGTTATTCTTTCTGATAACGAAGGTACGATGACTCGTAGAGTTGTTCAACCTCTTTATATTAGACGTTCTACTTTTATCTCTTATGGAGAAATTAATAGTAGAGTTAGACCTGGTACCTTAAATGAAAGATGGTCTCCAGCAGAACAGATTCAAACTAAGATGACAAGAATGGTTAATCAACATAACCAGACTTGGAATATCTATAGAGCTATGATGTTACTAGGTGGTATTAACTATACTGATCCTCGTACTCAAGTAGGCGCTGCTGTATCTAGTAGAATACCTGCTCATAACATGTGGGCTTATAATGTTACTTCAGGTTTTAGAGGTAGAGCAGAACATTCTCTATTTAGAACTCTAGTAGATGCTAACGTTGCTGATCCAGCAGCTAGTGGTGCCGGAGTTCCTTGGACAGAACCAGATGCAGCTATTATTGATTGTGTTACTAGATTCTCTAATTGGTTTAGAGATACTAATAAAGTTAAGCTAACTGCCATGTATATGGGCCCAGAGCTTAGAGATATTATCTCAATGAACAATGAGATTAAGATAGCTATGGGTGGATGGATTCCTCGTTTTGGTGTAACTGCTGGTCAGAATACTACTGCTGCTGGTGTGGGTCTATTAGTTCCTAATGGTGGAGTGCCAATGCGTAATGGTTCTATCACACTTGATGGTGAAGGTAAATTAGCCACTATTGCAGGTATTCCTATTCGTATAGTAGATACTATCTATAAAGATCCTACTGATGGTCTTGTTAAGAGAATTTGGCCTAAGAATAAAATTGTCTTTGTAGCAGAACAAGATAGTCAAGGTGCTAGTGAAGCTCCAGGTAGAACACAATATTGTGTATCTGAAGAATCTGGTGGAGCTCCTGGTCTGTGGACTAGAGTACAAACTGAAACACAAATCCCTGCTGCTCCTGGTATGTATGTACAAATGGGTAATGCAGGTATGCCATATCTCAAGTATCCAGATAGAGTTGCTCATATGACAGTATGTACTGTTGATCAAATTGAACAACGTCTTGGTGTACTTGGAGATCTTTTCCACTTACTTTTCTAATTATATATATACTATATTGATTCAATTTTATATATCTCAGTTAATTGTTATATCTGCGATTAACTGAGAGTTGAATCTTATATTAATCAAAATTTATACAGGAATTAATAATTAACAATGGGTTTACTTTTCTTAAACCAAATATTTCCCGGAGCTAGAACTCAAGGTGGAGATAAAACTTACGCTCAATGCTACCTAAAGAAATCTCCAACATATACTATTACTGATGATCTTATTGAATTTGATGGGGGTTTGCTTGAAGTAGAAGGTACTGATTATAGTTTCACAGGTAAATCAATTGACTTTAGTACTTTATCTTCTTTAGTTGCTCAAGGTCAATCTTTTATTATTGGTGCAGTACCTAAATATCTAGAACCTTCTAGTCGTTCTGCTGCTGAAGCTGCGGGTAATTCTTATTATGTAGCTGCTGATCCACAAACTGCTGAAGCTATTGCTCATACTTTCTTTCCTAGTGATGTAGAACAAGGTGTATTAGCTAAAGGTGGCTTACAAGCTTTATCTAAAAAAGTTTATAACGGCACTGCTACTACTGATGAAATCACAATCTTCAATGCTTATTATGAAGCAGAACGTAGACAGTGGGATCCATTATATCAACTACAACCTTTTGCACCTATTGGATTTGATCTAGTTCTAGCAGAAGTAGCTACAGTAGATAACTCTCCTAAGAGAAATGCTCTCTCAGTAATGTCTAGAGATCAGTTTTTAGATTTCAAGTCTAAAGTTGGTCTAATTCCAGCACAGAGAAGAGTATATGCTATAGCTGCGGCTAACACAGCTTTTATGCCTAGCAGAAAGTATCTATTAAAATCTGCTAAGAATTATGCTAGCCAATCAGATGCTATTGCAGATATTAATGGTACAGTTGTTGATTTAACAACTGCTAGTACGTTTACTGCTTCAGGTAAAACTCATGTAGCTGTATTTGAGTATGAATATGCTTCTAATATGCCTATTGGTCAAGTAGTAAAGAACTATGGTGTTACTAGATATCTTACTAAGAAAGATGCAGCTTCTTTAGGTCGTATTGATCCTATATATATGAGTCCTGCTCCTTTTACTTTAAGATTTGGTAATCAATTACCTGTTAGTAAACTAACACGTTATGGTGATCCAGAACCTTTAGTAAAGTTGACATTAGGGGCTAGTTTAGCTGTAGAATCAGTAGTTGAAATGTTTGCTAAATAATTTAGATTTATGAAAGTCAGAGTATTGGTATTAGCTCCTTTTAGATATGTATATGGTAGTAAGAATCATTTTGTTACTACTGGTGAAGACTTCTATTTAGATACAGATAAAGAAGAAGAATATAAAGAATTACTTTTTCTATCTTCTTCCTTCAATGATTATTCTCAAATGGTACATATAGAAAAGGAAGTACTAGCTCAACTATCTCTAAATACTAATAAAGGGGAAGCTATTCCAGATTTGAATTATACTCAGCCTCCAGTTATTATTGGAGAAGAAATGATATTAGAATCTAAGGGGGAAGTTCCCCTTTTAGATTCTAATGTTAGTCATTTAGTAGCTAGTATATTAGAACAAGAGAATAAACCTTCAACTCCTTTAAGAGACGAAAGAGAAAGAGAGTTATTAGGAAAGATTAGAAAAGATTTAGAAGTTATTTGTAAATCTTATAATATTACATATAGTACTAAATCTAAAGTCATCCAAGACATTCTGGATCAAGAATATACAATTCAGAAAACTGCCGAATAAAATAAAACTAATATGTCTAATTTTGGTGGAGCTAGTCCCGGAGAAGGATTCTTCTCTGGGAATTCTATTATTAAAGAGTTCCTTGAAGTAAATCAGATAGATTTTACTGATATGGTAATCTCTTATTCCTCTTTAATAAAACCTTACGAGAGGAAACCAACTGAAGTTATTAGAGTAGCTCAAGTACAGGTATATCCTAGAATAGGTCTTATATTAGCTGCCTCTAAAAACTTAGATAATACTTTCTTATTTAACAACAATCCAGTAGGACAATTAACTTCTGGTACTGGATATACTGCTCCTGGATATTCCACTAATGAAAGTAACTTCTCTGAGTTAATTCAGAACGTAGTTAACTTTATGACTTTAGGAACCAGTCCTTTCAGTGAAGGTATAACTAGTATAGCTGCTGCTCTAACGGCTTCTATCCTTATAAGACAATTACCTATTAATTCAGATATTAAGAATATAGATCTAGGTAATAAGATAGAAGAACAAGCTATTGTTGATTTAGATAGGATAATTAAACTATATGAGACTGGTAGAAAAGTAGAATCTTCTTCTATTACATTACCTAGTGCTAATAATTCTAATGAAACTATTTATATAGCTTTAGATATAGATAAAACTACTCTTCCTGAAAGTTTATTTAATCAGGTTCCTATTAAAGAACCTTTAAGACTAGAAGATTTAGATGTAGAGATGACTGTTAGAACTCTAAGTAGTCTATCTATACCATCTACTAAGATAGCATTAGGTTGGTATTATATATCTTCAATGGAAGGAGAACCTTTAATAATAGCTGATGCTGAACAACTTACACAGGCAGTAACTCAGATACATCCTACCTTACAAGTGAATCCTCCTATTGAAGGTTCTTTCTTTATTAGAGATGGATGGACTGCTGATGAAGTTATAGATACACTAGCAGATACTTTTAATACTGCTTGTTTGGAGAATAATTCCTTAACTGGCGGCGCATTAACTAATATCCTAGCCTCTCCTAATAAAGGAAGTGCTTCTTTAGCAAATATAGTACTAGTTAAAAAGAAGTTATATGAAATAGATAATGATGAACATGAAAGAAAGGTATTAGCCTTTAGAATGGTTCAGCAAGTTAACTCATTAACATTCAATGCTAGAAGACACAGCAATATTGTTAGTAGAGAATTAATAATACTAAAGTTCTATACTATAGATAAGATTGAATATGCTAAAGCGGTCAAACCTAATCTTATAACTTCTATTGCTTATAAAGGTAACTGGGATAATATTACTGCTTATGTTGCTGGTGATATAGTAGATGCGGCTGGTATCTCTTATATATGTGTTGCTGATAATACTGGTCAATCTTTAACTAATACAATCTATTGGGATAGTTTATATTCTGATTCTTCTGATTTTATTAATCCCTCTATTAGAAACAATACTAGTTACTCCATACCTTATATAGATGGTCTAGTATATGGACTTAATCCTTCTTATTCTTATCTAGATAAAAGGGGGCCTAAGTCTATTACTCTATTAGTTCAGAATGGAGATGTTAAAGCTCTTCTTAAGAATGTATCTAGTAGTTCTACTAGTACTGCTAAACAAGACTATATCTTAGATACCTTCTGGTTTAGATTAGCTGATGGTTATACTTCAGTTAGTGGGGAATTAAGACTTAGATTAAGTTCTTTTGATCCTAAATTATTTCCTCAAACTAAGAAATATCTAAATAATGATAATAGTTTATCTATAAACCTTAACTCATTATCAGTAGAAGATTCTCTGATAGAGATACTTAAAGCTATATATCCTATATCTCAATATACTGATGTATTAGCAGGATTAGTTTCTACTTTAATTCAGGATAGTAAGATATGTTATGGTTTACAATTTACGGCTTTTAAGAAAACTAAACTAGAAATAAAAGAAGTAATAGATATTCTTACAGAGATACCAGGATTAGAGATAGCTACTGGTAGATCTCTAGCTATAAAAACTGAATTTAGAGTTAAGCCCCGATCTTTAATTATTGATGCAACTTCTATGTCTGATTCTTCTTTAAGTAACTCTTCTACTTATATAGTAGATAATAAAGATTATGGTGTAGCCCGTTCTGTAAAGTCATCCCACTCTCCTAGAATACAGAATGTATACGATAAAATAGACTTTTTAAGAAGGGTTAATAATAGAGAGAACCCTAATCATGCTTTATAAATCTGTAGTTCCTTCGTTATCTCAATTATCTTATTCAATATTTAAATTCTTATCGAATCATCCTTTATTAATTGCTCCTTTAGTTCTTCATCCTATATCTAAAGAAGTTATACCTATATCTAATTTTAGATTTATGTCAGGTATTCCTTTAAATGAAGGATTAACTTGTTCTATATTTCCTGGATTTGCTCAAGTAACTGAAGATGGTAACTTCCCTTTACCTAGTGCAGTTAACCCTTCAGTTTTATATAAAGCTTATAATATGGGACGTAATATAGAAGAGGCTATGTATCATTTCATAGTCTCTTATTCTTATAGGGAAGTCTCTATTGATGGGTTAGATATAAGTGATGATAGAGATTTAATTACTATACCTAAAGAAGTAGTAATGAGTCCTTTAGATTATTACTCAACTAGTCCTCAAACTACTCAAGTAGAACTTTCTATTAATCCTCCTTTTGATATTATCAGTGACTATTTAGAATTAACTAGATTAGCTCTATATGATATATCTCACCATAAGAAATTTCCTCTTAATCCTGAATTCCCAGGACAGTTAGAAGGATTAGATATTATTCATACTAACTACTCTAGTTTTAAATGGAGTACTGGGGCTAATTCATATTTCCATATGGGACATATTCTATTCAGAATAAATGCTTATATAGATATGGGTTGGAGAGATAGATTTATTCCTCTAATAGAAGAGATAAACACTTCTATTGAATTAGTAGATGGAGAAGATATAAAAGCATGAAAAGGTTTCTATTCTTTCCAGCTCCTCCTTTAGAGTTTAATGTAATACCTGAGCAGATATATTATGTTTGTTTTAATCAGCCTTTACTTATAACTGTAGCTACTTCTTCTTCTTCTATAGGATTTGAATGGACTCAAGTTAGCGGCCCCTCTATAACTATAGAGAACCCAAATTCTATTACTCCTACAATAGTATTTCCTAATAACTTTGTAGCTGGTAATCAACCAATAGTACTAAGAATAACTTCTAGCTTTGATAGCTCTAAGTTTAAAGACTTAACTCTTAATACCTCTTTGTTCTCAACCTTACCTCTTTCTATTAGTAGGGTATCTGAGAACTATGTAGCTGATGATTTATTACCCCTTGATATTAAAGCAGGTGTATTAGGGCCTTTAGGAATAGAGAATAGTTACTATTTAAGTAATCTAACTCCTGAAGCAATACTAAGTTGGGATTATTCTAGTTTTAATATTAGTAAGGTATATAAAGCTGAACTATATATAAATACTACTGGTAACTATACTCTTGTTGATCAGGTATTAGCTAGTGAAACATCAGCTATATCTACTATTCAGGGGTATAATCATTTATTAGCTATTTATTATAAAGATGAGTTAGGTAATGTAGAAGTAAAGAGAACTAAACCCTTTTACTTTAAATCTAATTCTAACTTTGGTGTTGTAGAAGAGTTTATATCTAATAGTATTTCTTATGGTTCTAGTAATACTAAAAGCAATATTTCTTATTCTTTTAACTCACCAATTATTAATCAACAAGTAACTAGTTACTTAGTTAATCATTTTAGTTATGGCTCATCAAATAGTATAAATAATGTTTCATACTCTTTTAATGCTCCTTTAATTTATCAAGAAGGAACTAGCTATTTATTAACTAATACTAGTTATGGTTCTACAAACACTATAACTAATCAGCCATATCAATTTAATGCTGGAGGATATCAGATTGGATAATCTTTTACAAGGTGAATTTGAAATATCTATTAAAGATGAGAACACTTTAGTAGAAAGATTTAATAAGAGATATAAGAATAATATTACTAATAGTTTTATTAATAGAATAGTTAACTATTCAGATAGTATTTCCTTCCCTACTCTTATAGAAGAGAGAGGCAGTATATTTCTTAGTAATATTTCTATTTCTACTAATACTATTGATTATGGTAGATCAATATTATTCTTAGATGGATTCATTGCTACTGCAATAACTAATGTCGCTAATGCTGGCCCTTATATATCTATTATCCCATCTACTGCTAATACAGATTACATTATTGAAATAAGACAGAGATTAGGTTCTACTGAATCTTTATATGGGGTAGGTAATGGTTACTCTAGAACATTTAAAACTATAGCTTTAACTAAACTATCTTCTTCTATAGACCATTGTGGTAGTCAAGCTAACTATCCTGCTAACTCTTTATCTACTCAAGCTATGGCTTATGTAGTACTAGATACTCCATGTACACAGAATGCTACAGAAATAATAGATTTTGTATATAGATTAAGAGTGCCTTTTGATTCTGTATTTCTAGATTATGCTAAAGATGTAGGAGATACTATAACTAGTAATACTCCTTTTACTAACCATAACACTGGAGGTAGTACTCCTACTAATAGATCTCCTAATGGAAGATTATATGTAGGTACTCATATGCCTAGTCTATCTAATATTCCTAGTAGTAATTACACTAGACCTACTTTTTATAATCGTGGGACACATTTCCAAGCTAGTGCTAGTTCCTCATCCAGTACTATAGATAAATTACTTAGAAAAGTTACTTTTACTAGTACATTATTAAGTACTAATACAAGCTTTTTAGGGAGAATAGTTAGAAGTATTTATACGGGTCAGTATTCAAATAGTTATTCTGCCAGAAACATTACATTTAATTCTGTATTTAAATCCCTTTTTTCTCACTCAGCTAACGCTACTCTACCTTTTCAGGATGCTAATAATTTAGCTACTGGTTCTATTAAGCCTAATTTAGACGGTACTTGGTCAGGATTAAATGGTAATTCTTTTCCTGAACTTTATATGTTTAAGTTAATTACTGGAGGGGTAATAGGAACTTCTACTTATAAGATATATAAAAGAAAGACTACAGGGTTTAATGGTAATGTTTATAATCAAGTAGCTTCTTATTTAGGAAGTATGCCTGTTCAAGCAGATAACTCTATTTATTTACCTCACAATAATTTTCATTTAGAACCTAATGGTAAATGTAGATTTGTTAAATATTCAGAGAGGAAGATTCTTTGTTGGGATAAGAATGGTATTACTTTATTCCAAGTTCTAAATGGAGAGTATAAATCCTACGACACTAATAACTTTGATTTAGATGCAATAGATATTAGGCAATGTACTGTAGATACAACTACAGGTATTGTTTATATAGCTTGCGCTTCTACTGGATTATGGAGTGTAGATCCTGATAATGATACAGTTACTCAGATTAAGAATCTACCCTGTCATGGTGTAGATTATGGAACTAAAGTTTATGCTCTTTTTAATAACTCAGGAAGTGCAGAGTTATATAACTCTGATAATTGGAATACTTCTTTAGCATTCACCTTTGCTGCTAGTAATCTATATAGCTCTACTTATGACTCAGTATTCTTTATCAAAGCAGATCCTAATCCTTCTCCTTCTGGTGGATTGGATAGATTAGCATTATGTGGAGTTAGATCTGCTGGAGAGTTAGCTATATGGTGGTGGGCTTCTGATAGTTCAACAGTTAGTGCGGGGCCAGTAAATAATAATTGGATAGATTTTTATGGGGGTATAGCTGCTAACTCTATATGGACAACTAATACTTATAACGCTTTAGCTTTTCAGTTTAGTAATCCTAATATACTGGTATGTTCTGTAGATAGTAGATGGTATATTTCTGTAAGAGTACTCTATCCTTTTTCTGGAACATATGTATATCTCTATTCTTTTAATTTTGCTAGTACTACAGCTCTTACTAACTATATAAGCGGAGGTATAGCTAATACAGGTAATACTACTTATGACGGTCATATATTTCCTCGTCTTATAAACGGGAAGTATGTAGTAGCTAAAAATTATTTAATGGACTCTACTGATGTAACAGTTAATAGTTCTACTCAAGATAGCTTTTTATTAGGAAGTATTAATACAGATAATACTTTATATGGAGGTTCTATTGAATTAGAAAAGGGTGTGTTCTATTCCCCTAATACAGTATTTACTCCATTACCCTCATTTATTACTACAGCAGGTGTAACTACAGCAGCTAATACAGTAGGTGCAATACCTAATCCATTAGCGTGGGATTATTATTCTTGGGATAATATTAATTCTACTTGGGTATTAGATACACCTACATGGAATGGAACTAATTGGGTAGTACCCTCTACTGCTGCTAAACCTACCCATACTACTGTAGATAATCTAATAGGTATAGATGATGGATTAACCTTAGCTTGGGAAGAGTTAGGTAGTTCAGGGGGAGTTATTAATGAATATTATACTCAAGTAGTATGTGAAGGAGAGATTAAGGATATGACTAATAACTTATCTTTCTCTTCTACTTGGTATGGTGCCCCTACAGAAACTATTAATTTAAGTTCTACTAGTATTCCTAATAGCGCCCCTTATAGTTTACTTATACCTGAATCTCCTTATGGGGGTACAAGTCCCATATCTACATTTACTGCTATGGAACATGTAGATACTACTAAAATGTCTTTTTCTATATCTGGTTATAGTAATCCTGCTATTATTAGAACTAATCCTACTGATGTATTAGGGTTAAATGAAGTTCTTATTAATCCAGTAACAGGTACTTTAATCTTTAACTCAGGAGATGCTGGTAAGACTGTAACAGGTAGTTATTTAATAGTTAAAGGTGATACTTCTAGAGCAATACCAACTAATACTCTACCTAATCCACTAAATAAAATTAATAGTCCTACTTTAATATTAAGAGGAGAATTAGGAGTTACTTTAGTAAGTAGTAAAGTATCTGAATGGTTAGATACTTCTTCTGGATACAATAGATTATTCCAGCAAACTAATTCATCTAATAGACCTAGTATGACTGTTAAAGGTTCTATTGATGTAATGAGATTCACTAGAGCCAATGTAGAGTATTTAGACTTAGCTACTGCTAGTAATGGACTCTTTAATTTTGATAAAGGCTTTACTATATTCCTTATATATAAACCTAACAGTGTAGGAATAAATGCATGTATCCTCAATCTATTTAATCCCAAGATTAATGATACTGGAAATAGTGAAAGATATAATACTGGATTATACCTAGAGCAGAATTCTAGTAATCAATTAAGTTTATATTTGAGAGGATATAACTATACATGGTTTAGTCCTCAGATAAGAAGTAGTTCAGCTTTCTTAACTAATAATACTTGGAGTCTTATTTCTTTAACTTATTACAGATCAGATAATACTCTAGTATTTAGGAATAATGGATCTACTTTAACAACTGCTACTGCTGCTTTTAATCCAGAGAATGCGATATTTAATTGTAGAATTGGTGCCCCATTAGAAGCTACTCCTTCTACTAGTAACGCCATTAATGCAGATATAGCTTTCTTAGGGATATATAATCAATTAACTATTCCTGAAGTAAAGTTAGTAGAAGATGAATTAAATAGTATATATACTGTTTATTAGAAATGGATTATCTAAGCTCTAGTAAAACTACTCTAGATCCTTGTTGTTGGTTTCCTGCTAAACTTGAATACTTTATAGATAATAAATGGGAGCAGGTTGGTCACTTTACTGATGTATCTATAAATTATTTAGATAGAGAGTTTGAAATAGAAAGAGGTATAGTTAATCAAACTAAGATTAATTTACAGAGACCTAAAAGATTAATAATAGAGAATGATTATAAACCTTTTTATTTTCTCCTCCTAGAAGTTCAATTACCTTCTATAGAGCTAATATCTATGCCTGGAAATAGAAAGGGTATACTATCTCTAAAAGGAACATATAGAAGTAAGCGAATTATACCCTTTTAAATAACTGCTTACTAAGAACGTTTACCTATCAATTACTCTCGTAATGAGTATGACCTATAGGTAAACGTTTTTTAATTACTCGCATGAAAGTTCCAAATATAATATTTAATGAGGCTAATGTAGGTAGAACGCCTATTAGCCAGAATATAAGAAATAGAATTGGTATTGTTGGGGAGTTCAGTAGAGGCCCAGCTAATACTCCTAGTTTTATTACAGGTTTTACTGATTTTGCTAATAGATATGGTTCTGATATTAAGAAAGGATCGTTAGCTTTCCAAGCTGCCTATGATCAAGGTGCAGTTGATTTTTCTCTAATTAGGGTACTAGGTTCTTCTAAATTAGCAAAAGGTAATGTTACTTTCTCTGGAGTTGCTGAGAAAGTTAATACTTTACTTTTCCATATTAAGTTTTTAGGTGAAGTAATAGATAGAAGCACAACACCTATAACTGCTTTTATTTCCAGCTCTGGTAGCTTTGTTGGAACTAATAGTGGAAGATTCTACTTTAGAGTTACAGGGATATCTGGTGTCAATGCTACTGTTAAATATGTATTCCTACCTTTAGGAACTGAACCTACTAATTCTCTTACAGGTACTTTAATTACAGTAGAAGAAGAAAACTCCCTTAAGAAAGTCTATATAAACTGGTCAGCTATAACTGATTCTATAACTGTAGATGTAAAGAATGGTAAGGGTGTTGCTGTAGAAGTAACAGATGGATTATCTTTAACTTTTGGTATTGCAGGTCAAACAACTGATATATCTCTGAAAGTAGGAGATCAGTTCACTGTCCGAGCAGATAGTTATATCTACTCTATTCCTATTAATGAAGGTGATTTACCTAACCAAATTGTTACTAATTTTAGTAGTACTGTTATTGGTAGATCTCCTATTGGAGAGATTACTAGAAATACAGCAGATAATGGAGCAGTATTTGAAGTAGATCCCAACTATACAGGATTACTAGGTAATAAATTTAGTTATTACTTTACTCTATTAGATGATCAAGATCCAGGTATTACTATAACTCCTTATGGTGATGAAGATTCGGAATTCTTTCAAGGTGGTGTAGAAGGCCCTAGAAATGCAGTCTTAGATTTATATTCTAAAACTGGGGCTCCTTTACTAAGACTATTAGCTGTCAGTGAAGGCTCTTGGGGAAATCAACTTAGAGTTTCTGTTTATCCCCTCTCTAATAAGAAATTCAGATTATCTATTGAAGATTTAAATTCTTCTAATTTTAATCCTAAGTTAAGTCCTGAATCTTATATATTAGATTTCACTGATGTAGATGCTAATGGATTTCTTAATCAGTTAAAGAATTCTATTTATGTAAGAGGTATATTTCTACCTAAGTTTAATAGCCCCTTATCTTATGAAGTTTCTCTATTAGAGACAGTTCCTCAAAGATTAGCGCCGCCTGATTCTTCTATTACTGATTTAGAAGATATTAGACATCCTGATTATTATGGCCCCACTTATCTAACTAATCTCTCTTTAGAGAATGGATATGATGGCCCTCCTATAACAGAAAGTGATTATATAGCAGCATTAGGATCTTTTGAAAGTCAACCAGTTCATATAGTACTCTGTGCTGGTCAATATAATTCTCCTAATATCAAAGCTGCTTTAATAACTCATGCTGAGTCAGCTAAGGAATTAGAAGGACTTAGAGTAGCTATTATTAATGCAAGACCTAATGTTAGTGTAAATGCAGCTTCTCAAGAAACAATTGGATTTGATTCTAGAAGAGCTGTTATAGTAGCAGGTTGGTCTACCTATGCGGGACAACCTAATGCACCTAGATTTGGATTATCTCCTGATGCTATCTATGCAGGTAAGTTAGCAAGTACTCCATTCTTTGCTGGGCCTAATGCTAGAAGAACTAGCGGGCCTGTATTTAATGTTATTGAAGTAGATACTATAAAGGTTTCTACTATGAGCGCTCTTCAATTACTTACTGATGCTCGATTAGAAATATTAGCTTTAGATCCAGCTACTCAGAATTATGTGTTCACTAATGGTAGAACTCTTTCTTCTGATCCTGCTTGGGAGAAGATATTTATTAGACGTACTTACGATATTATTAGACAAGATATATATGATCTACTTCAGCAATACAAAGCTGAACCACATACTAATCTATTACGTTCTCAAATAACTTCTGCTATTAACGCATATATGGGGGAAAGACTTAGAAATCAACAGATAGCTAACTTCTCACCTTCTGTAGCAGATAATAGTAATAATAGTGCTAATGATTATATCAATGGTAGATTGAATATTTCTTTATCTTTCTTACCTCTATATGCTGTAGATGAAATCTACATTACTCTAATTAGAGACAGTGGTACTGGTCTAGTTACTTTTAGTAATTAATTATTAGTTTATAAATACTTAAAAGATGACTTACTTTATTTAAGTCATCTTTTTTTATACTTATCTTTCCCATCTTTTACTATGTTGATTGATGTACAGTTTGGGCATTGAATCATATTGGTTAATAAAATAAATTATGGTATCAAATTTATATGACGCTCCCGTCAATAACTTTGGTTTAGATCCTCTTCAAGGATATGATTTTGAGACTTGGTGCCAAGATACTTCTAGTGGAAAGATTGCTTGGTTTGGTAAATTTCAATCTCTTACTCTCTCAGTAAGAAATGCAACTGAAACATATCTTGAGCTAGGTCAAAGAGTTCCTATCTATCTAGACGGTGAAATCCAAATAGCATGGGTATTAGAACAAGGTTTAGTTGATATGGCTTTTATCGAAAGAACCTTTGGTACTGATACTATTACTAGAGACTCTCAATTAACTAGAGGGCCTAGATTCCAGATTACTTTTGATGCACTAGCTACTAGACTAATCATTGATGATGCTTCTTTAGGACAAAGATCAAATGATCAAATTAATAGATTAGGTGCAGCTAGTATTCTTCCTGCTAGAGTCAATGCTAGTAAACTAGGTACTATTCCTGCTAATAGAGCAGCTAGTGGTAGATACGAATTACAAAGATGTAAGCCTGACTCTGTATCTTTAGGTATTATGCCTGGTAGAAGAGTCGCAGCCGTTAGATGGGAAGGTGTAGCTGAAGGTATTAGATATATTCCCAATCAAACTGTTCAACAGGCTAAGAGTAATACTACTACTTCTAGTGAAAATAATACTACTGGTGTTGTTAATAATGCTGCTGGTAGATAATAGTTAACTATTTATATTAAATATTTATTTAAGATCTACTATTAATAGTAGATTTTTTTATGCTTACTCCTTAAGCAAATATGAAATATAAAGTTAGTAATATTTAATTAGTATATATATATAATGAAAGTTTGGTCTCAATCTGAGAATGTTCCTGCTGCTTGCATAACATATGCAGGAGGTAATTCTAATAATCAACCTATCCTATTTACTACTCAACATAGTCATAAAGGAACTTATATAGATGTTGAGTCTAAGAAGACTCAAGAAGTAATCCTTGAATGGACTATTAAATCAGTAGAAGTAACACTAGTTAGAGATTGGGGAACTTCTACTGCTCTTGTTATTCTTGTTTGTAATCTACCAGACCATAATACACCTGTTCCTCCACTACCAGATTTATCCATTTATAGAGGAGGAAATTATCCTAATCTTACTTACGAAGATGAGATTAGAATATATGCGGGCTATTTAGCTTCACCCACTATACCTATTAGTGCAGATTTATTAGATGAGACTCCAGTTAGATTTAATGATTATAATGGCAAAGAATATACTCCAGATTCTAAAAAACCTTTAGCTCCTATATTCTGGGGATTTATAGATAAATTAGAATTCTCAGGAGATACTAAAGGATTACAACTTATTCTTTCTTGTAGAGATAGAACTAGAATATTAGCTGATACAAGAATATTATCTTTACCTCAGTTTCAAGGAGTTGCTAATACTGGTAATGAAATAGATGCAACAGGTGTTATTAAAGGAGATAGAATTCCTTTATTACATGGAATATTAAATGCTGCGGCAGGTTATACGGCTCTATCTAAAGATGAATGTAGATGTTGGAAACCAGTAAATCTAGGCCCTAAGAATGTACAAGGATTCGCTTTTGATGTTGATAATAGTGTGATTATTAAACCACCTACAGATAATCCAGCAGAATGGCTTAGATATTCTACACTTAGACCTTTTGCACATAAAGCAGAGCCTAGATTAAATGTATGGGCTGAGAGACCTCCAGTAGTAAAAGGTAATCCTAATTCTACTATTCAAGTTATTAATAAAACTCCAATGGAAGTCATAGATTATATGGCTAAATCAGAAGAGAGACCAACTGATTTCTTTGCTTCTCATGTCAATGGAGACTTTATATTTGGGCCCCGTTCTATAGACTTCTCAGGATTTGAAGATGAAGATAGATCATATAGAACATATTTCTTTAGAACTTGGCCTAAAGAATTAAATGCCGCCCCTCCTTCTCCTAATCAAATAATCCTATCCATTAAAACTCTTAGTTCCACAATTGCTACTTTTAATAAATTTGTAGTAATAGATGCTAAGACTAAATCTCAAGGTAAATCTCTTTTGAATTCTGTTAAACAAGGTATCTATTCTATGCCTTGGCAATTAGAAGGTAGAAATCCATCTCCACCATGTAGAACACAAATATGTTATGACGCAGCTATAGGTACTTATTCTAATGAGAATGAAGGTGCCATTATTGTAGGTATGTCAGCAGCTAGAATATGGTCAAGAGATGTAAATGGTATCCAAGTCAAATTATTAGGAGACCCTACATTTTATCCAGGAGAAGCTATAAGAGTTTATAATACCCTTCTTCATGACAATAATATTCTGATTATAAGTGACTACACTGAAGCTAATAATAAAGATAAAGAAATCAGATCTAGAGTAGAAGGTATAGCTAAGGAATCTGAAAATTTATCTAACAACGATAAGTTAGATCCCTGTCTTAATACTAAACCCAGTGAATTATTTAATGAGATGGTAGGTATAACTAATCCAGGTAGATCTAAAACTACTTTATCTAAATTAGTGCTGCCTATCTATAAGATTAGAACTGTTCAACATAAGATAGTTGCACAAGGACAAAAGGGTTGGACAACTAGTTTAAGTTCGACCGCAGATTACAGCATACTACTTTTAATAACTTCAGTATGGTACGTTATATATACATTGATATATAACCCCCACTACTATGTTTAAATCAGTACCTAACAGTAAATATTTTATTAATGAAGATGGTTCAGTAGTAAAAACTGAAAAGATTATAGTCTCTCAATCTTTAGATCAGAGGGGATACAAGAAAGTTAATGTAAATATAAAAGGTAAACAAACTATTAAAAGTGTTCATCAGTTAGTAGCATTAGCTTTTCTTGGCAATCCTCCTGGCCCTATAGGTAAAAGAAGAGATGAATATCAAGTAAATCATAAAGATGGGAATAAAGTTAATAATCATTATTCTAATTTAGAATGGGTAACCTGTTTAGATAATATTAAACATGCTACAGAATATAAACTATTTAGAGGTTTAAAAGGTATTAGTAATCCCAATAGTAAATTAACAGATGAGTTAGTTTATCAAATTAGAATTAGGGCTTCTAAAGGAGAATCTTGTACTTCCATAGCTAGAACATTAAATATGAATCCTACTCATATATCAAGAGTTATCACTGGTAAATGTTGGAAGGAAGCTCCTGGGCCTATTACTAAAGAAAGAAAAATGAATAATTATTATATATTAATAAGCCCTTCTAATGAGGAATATACTACTTTTAGCCTAAAAAGGTTTTCTAAGGATCATAATATTAGTTTTTATAGCTTATTTAATTTAGCTAGAGGAAGTAGTAGAGAATCTCCAATAGGCTGGAAAGTTATTAAATACTCTAAGGGAAAAATAGTAAATAATATTAAACCATATGAGAATAAATTCTTATATACATTTATATCTCCCTCTAAAGAAGTATTTCAGACTATTAATCTTAAAGAATTCTGTAGACGCTATAAAGAACTTTCCTACAAAACTCTTACTAATAAATCTTTTGAGTTAAAAGAATACAAAGGATGGATTATCCAAAAGCAGCAATATATTCCTAATCAATAATTTATGAGTTTTATATCTAATTACAACGATCAATATACATGGAGTCATGGATTCCAAAAGGTATATCAGGCAGAAACTAATCTAAAAGAAGGAAGAATAGTTAATGTAACTAAACAAAGTCATATATCTAATACCTATGATGTTGAACTATTTGAAACTGAGATTCTAATAGAAGGATGTAGAGTAGCTACTTCTTATAGTGGTTTCAATGGAGTAGGTACTATTCAACCTTTAGAAGAAGGTACACCAGTATTAGTCCAGTTTAAGAATGGTGTAATGCAAGATGGCTATATAGTTGGCTGCTTCTTTACTGAAGGTATATATAAACAATTCTATAAAGAAGGGAAACTACAAGAGCCTAATCAATTAGTAGAAGGCTCAGAATTTAACCAAGTATCTGGACATCCTAATAGAATTACTCAAGAAGAATCATACTTTAAGGCAGTAGGTAGTAAAGTAATAAATTCTTCCTACTCTTCTCCTGAATTACTTACAGATCCTAAAGATAAATATTCTAATAGAACAGTACCCTCTTCTATTGAATTAAGAAACCAAGGTGGCGATATAGTTCAATATTCTATGGGGACTAATGTAGTATATTCAGATGGTAATATAGTACAAGTATCAAGCGGTTCTAGAGAAGAGAAGACTACTAAGTTACTAAGATTAGCTGCTATGCATCTTAAGAAAGCAGAAATGGTAGAAGGTAAATATGCTATATCTCCTACTGAAGCAACTAATCAAAAGAGTCCTACTGGATTGAAATCTTTATTATCTAAACCAGTAGTTCCTGATAATAAAACAGTTACTCCTAATGTAATATTTACTCCTGAGTATATAGCTAATCAAGAAAGGAAGTTAGCTGAGTTATATACACAGGCGGCTCAAGTTCAAAGTCAATTAACAGCAGCAAGACAAACCGCCGCTCAATCTCTAACCCAGCAATATGGCACAGAAGTACCAGGTAGTACTAGTGATGTTCAAGGAGGTACTCCTACTTCACCTAATTACAAACCTAATGAGAAGGGTAGAGATATATTAGGTAAGCCTAGAGGATTTGGTCAGATATTTAGTAATGCTTCTAGTACTGTAATAGCTGATAATGGTCAGAGATTACATCCTGAAGCAGCAGCAGCATATCAAGCTATGAAGAAAGCTGCTAAAGCTGATAATGTTTTTATGTATATAAAATCTGGATATAGAAGTATTGCTACTCAACAAAGTATATGGGATAGCAAGTTAGCAGCAGGTCAATCTAGAGAACAAATATCTAGAGTTAATGCTGTTCCTGGTAGAAGTGAACACCATACTGGTTACGCAGCAGATATCCTAGATAGCACTGTTAATACAGGTTTAGAAGCTAGTTTCAATGGAACACCTGCTTATAAATGGTTAGCTAAGAATGCTGGCAGGTTTGGATTTGAGAATAGTTATCCAAATCCAGTTAATTTCGATGGTGTCACTTATGAGCCTTGGCATTGGAGATATGTAGGATCTGCTAATGCTAAAGCTATATTCTCTAAAGCTTATGGAAGTTAATGTATGTATGATCCTTTAATAGTTCTTCATGAAACTATTTCTCCAGGAGATAAAGTTATAGCCAATCTTCAGAATAATAATACTTCTAGTAGCTATCACGTTCTTATTTCTAGAGACGGTACTATTAATTATTTAGTTAACTCTAGAAATAAAGCTTCTGCTGGATATAACTGTTCTTTTAATGGAGAGCAGGTAGATAACTCAGTAGATGATTTCTCTTATCATGTAGTTCTAGAAAGCCCCCCAGATATAGATTTAGATAATGATTATCATACTGGATATACAGAATCTCAATATTATTCTCTTGGCTACTTAATATCTAAAACAAATGTTCCTACTACTAGAATAGTTACACATGCAGAGATAGATTTATCTAAGAAAAGTAAAGATCCTTATAAATTTGACAAAGAATATTTCTTTAATGTCTTAGCTAAATTCCCTAAGACTAAAGAGATTTATTTTGGTATTGCTGGTTACTAACTTCTAGTTACTAGTAATATGTAGAGTTCAATTAAATATATTGATTAACTTATTATTCGCTGCTTCTGTTACTAGTAATTTTATAGTTCCAGAAGTAGTCTTACCAAATATAAATACACCTAAATTACAGGAGGTTAAATCTATGGGAGTTTTATTAGAAAAGACGTTAGAAAGGAGTCTAGCTAAAGGATGGATTCAAAAGTCAGACTTTGAACCTATCACTAAAGAGATAAATAGAATAGCAGCTAAATATAGAATACCTGAAGAAATGATAGTAAAGATGGTATTGATAGAAGCAGAAGGATTCAATAGTAGATTAGTATCTCCTACTGGATGTACAGGTATTACTCAAGTATGCAGTTTCAGTACTGTAGTTGATCAAGGAGGACTGAAAGAAGTAGGAGGTTCTCTTAAAGGATTAGCCAATGCAGGGCCAGTTAAACAGCTTCAATTATGGGATAAATACCATATGGATTACTGGACTAAACGAGCTAGTCGCCCCCCTAAAGATAATGCGGAGTTATATATAATTAATCTATTCCCCGCAGCATTTCTTAAGGCAGCTTCAGGTAAATTAGGTAGAGATACACCAGTTAAAGTAGTGTCTCCTTCAGAATGGGGGAGACAGGCAATGGTACTATATGCTGATTATGACCCAGTTAAGAAATATAGTCCTCGTTTAGAATCAGGTAACAGTAATGTAACTCTTAATTCTATAGAGAGGGGTCTGAATTATAAAATAGTAGAAACTCTAGGTAGCGAGTTTAGTAGTTTATTGGGCACTACTTCCCCAATTCCTAATTCTATAGGTTCCCAACCAGGAGATTATTCTAGTCCTACTGGTGCCTTACCTAATCTTGTAGCAGATTCAGCTCTTCTAAAAGGAGAGAACTGTCCTCCTCCTCCTTATACTCAACAAGATAGGATTATCTATACAGGATGTAGCCCTAAGATTAATTCTGTAGTTCCTAGTGGTGGTAATTCTCTAGGTTATCCTGCACCTGCTGTAGGTACTGTTAATGGTACTCCAGGCAGCACTTCAACTAGTACTTATAAATATGATGGGCCTCTTAGTCCAGGTGGCTTTATTATGCCTGCTAAAGGAACTATTACTTCTAAATGGGGAATGAGATGGGGAAAGATGCATAGAGGTTGGGATATAGCTAATGGAGTAGGCACTCCTATAGTAGCTATGGCTAATGGAGTTGTTACTAGAACTGTCACAGGATGTCCTCCTTCTAGAGGTGTAGGAGATAGTTGTGGTGATTTTTATGGTAATCAGATAATAATAGATCACGGTGGCAGTATGTCTACTATGTCAGCACACCTTAGCGAAGTATTAGTTAGAGAAGGGCAGCAGGTTAAACAAGGTGAATTAATAGGTAAGATGGGTAGTACTGGAAGTAGTACTGGTAGTCACGTGCATACAGAGATAAGACTTAACGGAGCAGCACAAGACCCAGCTAAGTATCTTAAAGGTTAAGCAGACTTTTTACGTTTAGTAGGAGTACTTAATATCTTTTCTATAGACCATCCTCTTCTTTGCCTTTCAAATAAAGTAGTATTATTGCATCCTAATTCTCTAGCCCATTCACTAACTGTTTGGTCTTTACCTTTATAACTCCATCTAACGTTATAATCTCCTCTATTATTGTTCTGAACATATATATCTACCCATCTGCAATTTTCAGGCTCATAATTTTTACTACTATCAATTCTATCTATTGTCATACCTTCTGGTACATTTCCCATATCTTCATAGAAGTTCTGAAATGTATGCCATCTCTCACATACAATTATTCCTTTACCTCCATATAAAGGATATTTATCTTGAGTAGGTTGATAACAACGTTTCATCATCCCTCTCCATACATTCCATTCTTTAGTATCAGTCATTCCATGTTTAGTTTTCTCTACTCCATTTCTAACTATTAAGCAGCCACAGCTTCTAGTAGTACCAGCCCTTAGAGCCTTACCTGTTACAGTAGTTTCATTACCACAAGAGCATTTACATAGCCATAATGCTCTTCTATCTTTATTAAATCCTATTTGTTTAATAACAGTTAATCTACCAAATACTTGACCAGTTATATCAATAATCTTAGACATATAGTTAATACGTTATATAGAATCATTAAATTAAGTAATGCCAGCAATATTAAATAACGATTCATTAAACAATAATCTAATATCTACTATTAAGAGAGCAGTAGCATATTCTAATGGAACTCCTGCTCAAGTAGCCCTCTACGAATATTTAATAGGTAGGTCTATGGTAGGTACATCTCTAGAAGGAGAAGAAATAACTTTACATGATAGTAGAGCTGGTGGAGCTATTCTATTTCTATTTCCCCCTTATATTCAATTAATACTATCTATTCTTTTATATACAGAAGAACTAAATACTTATAATTACTTTTCTAGTTCTGGATATTATAAACAGCTTTCTAATAATATATGGCAGCCAACTCAGTTACTTAATATAAATGAGAGAGTAATACCTACTACCTATGGATCTGTTATTTATAACCTAGCTAAGGATATAGAAATATCTTCTAAAGATTACTTGAAATATTTTAATGTTTCTTTAGATATGTTTGATCTATTCAATCCTGATAGCTATTTAATAAACAAACTAAATTATCTATTTAATAGTTTGGATTATGTAAATGATTTCTCTAAGGACTATATAGATATAGTATTGACAAATGATAGGTATAAAGCAGCTATGTATATAGCTAATAAGTTTAATTATAAAAATGATTCAGTTAAAACTATAGGAGATTGTCTAGAAAAATGGATAATAACGAATTCCTTTACCTAGATTCTACATCTATTCAAGAAGATCTTCTTAAGAGAGATTTGAATTCTACTGAGATATTAGGATATAGAAGACAGCTTAATTTATCTCTTGTGTCCTCTAACTCAGAGAATAGATTAAGAGAGTTATCTTCTATACTATATGAAAGCATTAAAGATAAGGTAATTAGTTTTACTGACCTTAATAAATTAATAGAAAGTTATTTAATATTATTTCTATCCACAACATATATAGGAAATATAGATAATAGTAAATATTCTTCTCATTACTATAAGAGAAAGTTAATAGTACCTAATCACTTCTCTCCTATATCAGAAGAATACTTAGAAGATCTATTATATTCTGGTAATAAAATATGGGGCGGTAAATATGGTTCTCTATTATATTACAGATATATTCAAACTAGTTATAGTCACTATAATCATCCTTCTGAATTAGTTAATAGTATAACTAACTATATTATTAATTCTTATTCTAATAACTCTAATGATAAGGTATCTAAATTCTCTAAAGATTTTATAAATCTTCTACTTGAAGATAGAGAGACTGTAGATGTAGATATATATGATTATAGTTTCAAGATATTTAAGATATTCGATTTAGATAAAATTATAAAGATATTAACTTATTTACAAGTGTGGTTACCTAAAGCATATGACTACTATAACTTAGATGTAAATGAATATCTACCTAACTCTTCGGTTTTCTTTGCTGCCACTATATTAAAAAGAATAGTTATTTACTCTTATAAATTAGGTATTGATTCTACAAGTCTTAGTAAAACTAATTTAATTTATTCTTTTATACATTCAGAACTTAATCCAATATTCATCTCCTTAATAGATGAGATTATTCTTATAAGAAAAACTTTATCTTTATCTCAGGATAGTACTAATACTCCATTGGAATTATTAGTTGAAGATTTATATAAGAATATAGATATAAATATTTCTTCCAGTGCCCTAAAAGAAACTAGTTACTATATATTATCTGAGTTCTTTCCAGTAGGAGGATATAATCAATATTTACTTATACTAGCTTTATCTTTATTAAATAGGGCTTATATTATTACATTTCCTTCTAATAATGTTTATAAGAACTTTGTTGTTAGCCCTATTAAAGATTTCTATCAGCCTGCACTAGATTTATTGGGTAGAGTTGAAAGGATATTTTATTTAGCTGGTTATTTATTGAAGAAGAGTAATTTAGATCATCTTCAAATACTAGGTAGCAACCTAATTACTATGTCTTCAATAGAAGATGATAGTAGTGATGCTATATACAATTTAATGGAATAGATAAATGACTATAAAAGAAATTAAAAGTAAAAGTCCTTCTACTATAGCTAAAGATAAGTCGATAATTCAGACTACTAAGCCTGTTAAAGAAGCAGCAAAGATTAATAAAGAAGGACAAGAATATTCAGCTAATAAGACATTAGAAACTACTCAAGCAGCTTCTTCTATAAAAGATGGCTCTAATTTACCTAGAAATATTTCCTATCAGATATTAGCTGAACCACTTAAATCAGTTTCACCTGATGAGCTGGTTAATAATATTATTGCCGCTTCAACTAATATGGCTGATGCTTTTCTTAGTCAATTAGAAGAGAAGATAACTCAAGTATCTAATCTAGCAGGCGATCCAACTAAGATAAATAATCCAGAACTTAAGAACTGTCTAAAGAACGCCTCTAAGAAATGTGCCACTATTGCTAAGTCTGAAGCTGATATTGGTGAACTAGCTAATGGTGGTTTATTAGTATCTTCATTTGGAAGATATACTTTAGGTGCCCAGACAGTAGGTATTCTATCTAATAGTAACTTTAATCTAAGTAGTCCTTTTGTCTTTCAGAATTCACAGGATTTTACTATTCATTCCAATAATTCTTATTCATTAATTAGTGATGTTAAATATCAAGAATTAAAACATGATACTAAGTTTATTGAAGGCACTTCAATAAAACAAAGTCAGAACTCTATTAATATATCTACTAACAACTCTGATTATATTAGTCAGAATACTAGATTAATAGGGACTAAAGAAGCCTCTATTATGGGACAAGATACATCACTAATTAGTGATAAATCTCATATTAATATATCAGGAGGTAGAAGTTCATTTGTATCCTATGACAGTTTAGGTATACAGAGTGGTAGGAATATTAGTATATTAGCAAGTCCTTCTAGTGATATTTCTACTGAGGATGCTGCTACAACTGATGGAGCTAAAAGAGCTATTGAAGCCGCCTCTTCTTCTATTCTCATATCTAATAAAGGTAAGACAGCTACTAATACCATTGTTATGGGAGATACAGGAGTTATATCTACTTCTACAGGTAGTCAAGCTGTTCTTTCTAATGGGGTTACTTTAGTTAGTGGTACTACAGCTACCTATATGGTATCTGAAGGGGCTACTTACATGGGTAATAATGAATCAGGAATACTTTATAAAGGCGGCAAATTATTTATTAATACTATTCCAATAGTATTCTCTCCAGTTCCTACTGATAATATTATTGAGTTTCCTGGATTACCAGGTATTCCTTCCTTTCCTTCTAAGTTAGATAACTGTATACCAGATAAATATAAACAGCAAACTCCTCTTTATGAAGACTTCTGGGTAGATGATCAACCAATTACAGAAGATATAGATGGTCATGCTAGTGATAAACCTAGTAATAATCTACCTAATACTATCTATAAGGAAAAAGAATTAGACCTAAGCCGTCCTACTATAAGTCCATCAGATACAACAGTAGATACTCCTAAAGAAACAGATAGTAAACCAGTTAATATTCTTAGTTCTAATAAACCTAATACTAAACCCCCAGTAGTTAATAAACCTACTAAGCCTTCAGTATCTAATACTTCTAATAAAAAGAATACTCCTACTTCTAAAGTCAAACCTAATAAACCTACTAGTTCTTTAGATCCCACTAAACAAGATAATAAACTACCTCCTGTAGCATCTCCTAATTCTAACTCTACATCTGGTACTAGCCCTACTCCTCCTATTCCTCCTATAGTATCTCCTTTAGCTGGCGGCGGTCTTAATATTTATCCAGATAAAGTAGGAGAAGAAGGTAGACCTAATGAATACTATAAGGATTTCTTTAAGACTCTTCAAGAAGGAAACTTTACTATAGGTACCTTAGCTAATCCTGCAAAGACAGATGTACCTACTACAGATAATAGTACTACTCAAGTTATCTCTCAAGAATCTGGAATCTATAAAGAAGATATAACTAAGATTAGTCCTTCTGCTCAATCTAGTCTATCTAATCTGTCTAATGAAACTATTAAAAAGGTAATTTTAAAATATATTAAAGGAAAAATTAGCAAAGCTACTATTGATTATGATAACTTTCTTGATGATGAAAGTGCTGGAGTTATTAGAGACTTACTCAAACTTCCTTTAGAATTACAGATATCTTTAAAAAGTAAAGATTCTAAGAATAGAACATTAGAAACTATAGACTTAAAGCCTACTTTTCCAGATGAGTTCAGAAGAGTAGATATTTTATATGTACTAAACAAATACTATATTAATAAGTTATATCCTAACCCTTTAAATAAAATCCTAGCAGAACTAAGAACTATGATTGGTATAGGTTTCTTAGGATTTGTATCTAGTCTTATCTCTAATGTAAATAACATAACTCAAGAGATTGCAGAGTATAGTAACTTTCCCAAATTAATTAGTTCTGCTACTAAAACTGGACAATATGGAGAATTATATTCTGCTGCTAGACCTTTATTATCAAAAGCTTTTAGAGGTACTGCTATAGAGGAATTACTTAACAATGATGACTTATCTCAGTTGGCAATAAAGTTAGTTAATAATGAGCAGGCAGATAAATATCTCTCAGAACTATTAGCTAAAGAAGTAGAAAAACAGATTACTAATTTATTACCTGCTGATTTAAGAAATGTAGTGCCCGCTATTAAAGATTTAATTATAAGTATTGAATCTGGTAAGCCTTTAGATGAACAGACTTTAACTAATCAAATATCTAATATACTTTCTGCTAGTGGTATTGTTAACTCTAATGATCTTAATAAAGCTAGAACAGTATACTCTTCTATAAAAGGAATTATCTCTGATGTATCCAATAAGAATATAGGGAATATATTAAAGGATGTTTTAAATGGTAATAATTTAGAGACTTTAGTAAGTACTATATTTGGGGATAGTAGCGGTCTTATTGGTCAGACTTTTAATTTTATCCGACAGGGTATTGGGGCGGTAGAAGCTATATCTAAAATTCCCGATCTTATTAAATTGATGGATAGCTATAAGATTCCAGGATTAGAACAGGTTAATATAGCTCTATCTTGTTTAGATTTATTTAATAAGGTTAAAGGATTAATAGATGCATTTCCTAAAGCTAGAGGTTCTAATCAATCTGCTATGTCTCTATTAGAATATAGTCCTAGAATAATACAAACTATTAATACTATTAATGAAGATGATGAACTATTAGAAGATAACTTAGATGAAGACGAATTAAATAGTATAGAAGTTCTTAAGAATATTAAGATAAATGCAACTCTTGATACATGTTTTAGAGTTCCTGTTTTATCTCTATTTGAGGCAGATATAACTGTAGAAGATGTACAGATGGGTATTGTAACTTTCTCTCTTAATAGTTTAGATATTCTTTCTAGTAAATATGCATCTCTTCCTAGAAGAGGAGATAGGGTTCAATTAGTTATACCTTCTTATACTAAAGTTAATTCAAACACTAAATTAATTCCTTATCAAACAGAGTTCCAATATACTGCAACAGTTCATACATTTATTATTGATTCATTTGATGTAGTTAGAAATAAGGGTATAGCTTATTATGAGCCTACTGTAGGTTCTATTATTCTAGAAGATAATGATGGACTGTTATATGAATATTCTAGTCAAGCTTTAGGTGTTCATATAGAACCTATTATTACTGAAGCTTATTTATTAGCATGAAACCTATACAGCCCCCTCAAATTATCAATAAAGGTATAGCTATCTATAGTCCTTATCTAGAAGGATCTATACCTGGATTATTATCTATATCTATTTATTTCAGCAGTACTAATCCTTTATTTAATTGGTTAAGTTGCGATAGTACTGAGTCTTTAATATGGAAAAATAGTTCCCCGCCCTCTAAACAAGGAACTCTATTCTTATATGAACCCAAAAGTGATTTAGAATTAGGTTTCTATAGAATAGAACTATCTCTTTTTAAAGTAAATATGTTACCAGTTAGTGGTGAAACCAGGGTAGCTATATTGACTCCTACACCATACTTAATAATAGGCTTACCATACTCTGTATATCCGCCTATTGTTTTGACTTAATGATAGATATAACTATATTTAATCAAGATTTACAAATATCTTCTATAGATACAGAAGAAGATGAACCTTTATATGATCTAGTACTATCTCAACCACTACCTACTGAAGATTTATTACTTAAAAGGGTATTACAAACTCCTTATGGATATATAACACTTTGGGGTTTAGATGAAGAAGGTATTGATTATCTAGATGATGAATACGGTAATCAACTCTATTCTATATTAGGAGAACCTTTAACTCCTTCTTGGATAAATGATTCTAATAATTATCTTAAGAAAGCTTTATCTTTTATAGAAGATGTGGTGTCTATTAGTTTTGTAGAAATGTATCAATCTACTATTGATTCTATTAGTTTTAGAATCACCTATACTTCTGTTAAAGGCAATACCGAAACTATTAATACTTCCTTCAGTATATGAGAACTATAAACCAAATTATAATTAGGATGAAAGAGGCCCTATCTTCATTAGGATCTCCTTTATCTAGATTCAGTCAGTATAGTAATATCTATATTCTTTTTCGTTCTATTGCTTCAGTTATATCTGAGCATGAATATCTTATAGATCAGTATCGTAGATCTACTTCTATAACTCTAGCTGAAAGAGATGATCTAGATGTTAAAGCTTATGACTATTCTTTATTTAGAAGACCAGCTACTCCTGGCTCTGGTTTTGTATTAGTTACATCTAATGAGATTACTCAATTAAGTGCTGGACTTATACTATCCTCTGCTGATGGTCTAGTACAGTTTACTTTAGATGATAATTACTTTGTTAATAACTCCGAAGTAGCTTTACCTATTACTTCTATAGAAAGAGATTACTCTGTTAATCTTTCTGCGGGCACTTCTTTATATTCTACTTTCTACCCAAATATTAAATTTGTCATAGGTCAATATAGAGATTCTAAAGGTAAACCTCAAATAGGTATATCTGGAGCTTATCCAGAAGAGTCAGATGATACCTTTAGACAGAGAATTCTTTTCTACTTAAACTCTTTAGAAAAGGGTACCTATACTGCTGTTTATTCAACTATTCTAAATTCTGGTATAGATAGATTCTATATAAAAGAACATCAACCAGTTACAGGTTACTTTACTGTATTTGTGAATACTTCTAATGAACGTAAGTTAAGGGAAATAGAAGAAGCTATTGATTCAGTAAAAGCTTTGGGTGTGGCTTTTATAGTTAGACCTTTAGAAGTAGTATACTTAGATGTTCTTTTGACAGTTAAGTTAATTAATACAAGTAATATTAATTCTACTGTTAATGCTATTAGAGAAAAGATAATACAGTATTTCAATGATCTAGATTTAGGACAGCCAGTTGATAGATTAGCTATTAAGAATTTAGCTTTATCAGTACCCAATGTATCTGCTTGTAGTATTCAATCTCCTTCAAATGTTATTAGTCCAAATACTTTAGGTGTATTTGCTATTAATAATTTATCTATTAATATTCAGTCTTAATGCAACTATGAATATACATTTAGAAAGAATAAAAGAATTAAATAAACCTTCAGGTAGTTCCATTTATGGTACAGATATTAGTTTAGATTTTATTAAAGGGGCTGCATATTCTTATAGTGGCTCTATTCAACTTAAAGTAAATGGAATCTCACTTAATTCTGATTCAGTATTTGAAGGGGGCTGTTTCTTAGGGGACTGTTTTGAAGGAGGTGGCATTTGGACTACTGCTGTTAAATCTTCTATTACTAGAACAGTTAGTAATGTTACTCAATATTGGATAGAAGGAACTACTGATAGTTTAGGAAATGTATGGCTCTGTGATATCGGTGTAATATGCCCAGACTTTTCTGAGTTCTATTTCATTGATAAGAACTTACCTATATCGTCTTTAGGTATAGTAAACACTATTAGTAAGATTCCATCTGGACTAAAGATAGCTCAATTAAAAAGAGTTACATCATCTTCAGCAGAAACAATAGCTTATCTATATGGAAAATATCTAAACAATGATCCATTAATTAGAACTACTTTTAATAGTACTCTAGAGTATTCTTATGAAGATCAAGTTACTAATATTGAAGATATAGCTTTAGGTATTATATCTCTTATATTTAATACTTTTATTGATGTAAAACCTAATAGCAATATCTATTACTTAGCTGGCTATATAGAATCTTATATAACTAGTCTAGTTGAATCTAACTTTAGTAGACTATCTAGATTAATAGATACTACTTCTAGTAATAAAAGATATGGTTCTATTCCTTATAAGCCCGCTACTTTTACTGAACCTGAACTATTATATGGGGATAAATCTGATAACTTATTTGCTAACCCAGAAGTTAGAGTATTTGAAGAAGATTGTTTTGAAGAAGGATGTTTCAAAGTAGATACTAGTAAACTACTACATTCTAGGGAGGTATCTACAAGAGCTATAGCTTGGTTAATTATTTCCTTAATTCTATATACAGAATATTGGCAGTCTAAAAAGTTTAATAATCTATTAAGTTCTTTAATCACTTATTTAATTAATCAGATAAGTCCATCAAACAATTTAGTATCTAAAGGATGGACTCATTCTAATAAACTATCAGATTCTACTTCTATAGAAGAATATAATTTATCTACTTCTGTTGTTTCTGTTATTGCTTTATTCAAGATATTTCAATATACATCTGATTATAATTACCTAGATAAGGGCGTTGATATATATAATTCAATTATCAATAAATTCTATTCTTATAGAGATAGAACTTTTACAGATAGCCCGCAATCTAATCACCTTGATACTATTACTTATGGGTTATTATTCTCTACTGTATTTAACCTAAGTGAATTAGTAGAAACTTCTATTTCTAATCTAGAAGTATTATTAGATAAAGACTTTAACTTAAGTAAAGAGATTCCATTATTTAACAATACTGGCGGCTATCAATATAATTTAGATGGCTCTATAAGATATGAAACTACTACTGGTATATCCTATACAACTGTATCCAATAATAATTCTCTCTTATCTTTTATTAATCTATTAAGCAATTCAATTAATTTACAGACTCTAGTTAATAACCAAATTATTACAGGATCTTTAATATCTAAGTTAGATAACAATTCTTATTCTTTCAGTAGTCTATTTAAAGATAATTTTGAATCTTTTACTTCTCTTCTTACTAATGAGAAGTATTTTAATACTTTTACTTCTTGTTCTTTTCTATTAACTAATCAGCTATTTAGTAATGAAGATGTTATTAGATTACCTCTTATATCTATACAGTCTTTAAATTTCTACAGAAATTATATATACAGTAAGTTAAGTAATCTTCCTTTAGACTTTTCATGGTTTAGTAAAGAGGCATTATCTATAGAAGGCAATCTAGGTAAGTTATTGTTCTCAGTATCTAAAGCTCTATCTGTCTCTAGAGTTAGTATAGGAGCTAATAGATATGCTCCGCCTGCATTTATTTCTATTAGAGATTTAGATATAAAAGCTAAGGAATTAGGTCTATATAGAGTCAGACAAGAATCTTATTCTAACTTTCTAACTTTTGTTAATACCCATATTCAAGTTAGGGCTAAAGGAATTAGTAAGAACAATGTAATTAATTATCTTTCTAGATATTCTATTGATGTAAAAGTAAAAGAAACTTGGTCTGATATATTATCTTTCAATAGTTTCAATGATAAAACTTTCTCTACTTATTTAGGAGAAGGTTACTATTCTGGTTCTCAATACTCAACAGCTTCTCTAGTAGAGATTACTATATATCAACCTATAGATTCTATTATTAGAAGAATAGTAAGTTCTATATTACCTCTAGGAATAGTTATTAGATATGTCGAGAATATTATTATTAAATCTTCTTTGAGTATTAATGTAAAGAATAGTTGTATTAGGATTATTGAATCAGATGTAGTAGAAGATAAACTTATTCTCCAAGAAGATGGAGATAGAATTCTTACTGAAGATGGCGACTATTTAGAACAGGAAATTTAAAATGACTAATAAAAAAATATCAGAATTTACTACTGCTACAGGTAATGAATTAAATGAAGATTCTATTTTACCTTTGGTAAGTACTTCTTCTCAGAATAGAAAAGCTACTATAGGTGCAATATTTCCCAATGCCACTAGTCTTATCAAAGGGGGAATATTACTTACTGGAGATCTAGGAGGTACTTATAATTCTCCTACTGTTCCAGGTTTATTAACTAAAGCTAATATTAATTCACCTACATTTACAGGAACACCTAATGCACCAACTCCTTCTACATCGGACTCTAGTACTAAGATAGCTACAACTCAATACGTAACCAATCTCTTAACTAATACTCTAGTAGATGCTACTACTTCTATTAAAGGTATTCTAAGATTATCTGGAGATTTAGGAGGTACGGCTTCTTCACCTTCTGTAAGTAAATTAGGTGGAACAACAATTAACTATTCAGATATAGGTGAAGGTAAAGTTCTTACATATAACTCAAGTACAGCACAACTTGAATATAAAAATCCTTTAGCAAACCTAGTAGAGACTATTAGTGGACATATAGAATTACCTCTAGTCCAAAGTTATTATTTAGAAGTATCTGCTCCTTATGCATATAAGGTTACTAAATTATCTATTAAGTTAAATAATGGGGGCGGGGCTGTAGGTTTATTTATAAATGATGTAGGTATAGATTCTTTATCTAGTATAACCCTTAGTAATAATCTATTAGAAATAGATACTTCTTTATATAATAGTTTAGATGTAGGAGATAATTTAGTATTAAAAGTACTTAGTATAGTTCAGGGAGAAGATTTAATATTTACTATTAAGACAGTGAGAGTATAGATGCAAGATTTAATAATAATAGGAGGCGGCCCTAGAGGTATATCTTTAGCTCTACAAGCAGTTCATAGAGATATACCTGTTACTCTAATAGATCCTGACCCTTTTTCTTCTTGGAAGGAACCTAATATTATTCCTAATATAGAAATGAGATCACCTCTTTCTTTTGATCTTGTTACTTATTTAGAAGACTTATATCCTTTCTCATTAGCAAGATTTCTAGATTATCCTGATAGATTACTAAGAACCCAAAAAGAAATAGAGACAGATGATATTAAAGTTACTAGGTATCAGTTCTGCGCTTACTTAAGTTATATATGGGAACATATTCTATCTAAGATCAACTATATTCAACAGGAAGTAAAAGAGATAAAGGATGGATCTATCACTCTTCTAGATAACACTGAGCTAATAGGTAAAGCTGTTGTAATAGCAACGGGTAATAAGTATTCTAAGGTAAATATACCTCATTGGGTAACTTATGCTTTTCCTCAAGAGAATATAGTTACATTAAAAGATATATTAAGTATTCAACCTAGAGATAAAAGAATTACTGTATTAGGTAGCGGGCAGGGAGCAGCCGAGTTAGTTTATTTATTAGCTTCTTTAGATAATAAAGTTAATTGGTTACTAAAGAGTATTCCTAAAATAAATCAATATCCTGCCCCTTCTTATTCTTCTTGGTATAGTAAGTCTGCGTTAGGTTCTTATTACTCAAATCTAATATCTCCTTTAGATAGAATGAATTATCTAGAGAAGATAAAAGCTTGGCAGCCTTCTATTACTCCTTATATTAAAAGTAAGTTAGATAGTATCTTTTATAATCAAGTATGTTCTAAGGATTATAAAGATTTATCTATTGCTAATTCTTCAGATTATTTAGTTTTAATGACAGGTAGAGTTCTAGATATTAATTTAATTCCTATTGAAGAAATTAAGCCTAATAAATATCTACCACAATACCCTAGTGTAGATAGAGAGTTTAAGCTAGAAGGATTTAATAACGTTTATATAACTGGTTTATTAGCTCTTGCTTATGACGGCCCAAGACAAAACTCATTAATAAGTGCAGGTATTACAAGTAGGAGAATAATAAATGACATCTATAATTAACTACTCTCTATCTACTACTGGTTCTGTAGATAGACTTTTAGATTTTATAAACTCTAATGAATTCTTTTTTGCAATAGGTAAATCTACTCCTTGGACAAATCAATGGGGAGATGAAGTTGATGATACCAATCCTCCTATACCATTAGCTTCTACTAAATATATTACTGACCCAATTATTTATAAAAGAGCTTTTATAGTCAATCCTATAGTAGAAAGTCAATGTGGAAATATTGAATTTGAAAGCTGCGGCGAAGTTTCATATAACAATAAACTATGGACTAGATTAGACCAAACAAAATTATCTAAAGATACCTTAGATATACTAAATCCCTCTAATATATATTTCTCAGTATCTATTAATAGTGGTGATTATAGTTCCCCTTCTTTTAGGATTATAGGATTATATTCCAAGCTTTCTTTATTAGAGAATGTAACTACTAATAAGGTTATCTATCTACCATCTGAAGTAGATAATCCAGGTATATTACATTGGATTGGATATATTACTCCTATATTAAGGAGTACAGATAAAACAACTACTTTTGATTTATTACTATCTATCTAAATAACTATGACTTTTGACTATAAAAATAATCCTCTATATCCAGATAGATATTCTAGAGATAAGCGTTGGGTAAGAGTATTACCTGTACCTGGAAGACCTATTCAAACTGCTGAACTTATAGAAATACAATCACTATTAAGTGATCAGATTAAACAAGGAATAGACACTTTATTCAATAATGGTTCTATATTAGAAGGATTAAAACTTAGTATTGTATCTTCTACTGATACCAACATAGAGATAAATATATCTCCAGGTAAATTATATGTAGAAGGTTATGTAATAGATATTGATTCTAATACTATTACCTTACCTAAGACTGGTAAATATTCTATAGATGTAGCTATTCAAGAACTAATAATTACTGAAGACGATGATCCTATCTTAAGAGATCCAATTAAAGGTGGAGCTATATATGGTCTAGAAGGCGCTTCTAGATTAATGTGGAACCCTGTTATTACTGTTAATAATAGTAATGGATATACAATAGGTCTCTTATCAGATGGAAATTTATCGCAGAACTTACCTAATACTCTTACTAAGATAGAGAATATACTTGCACAATATACTTATGAGAGATCTGGTAACTTTTGTGTAAATGGTTTCTCTATTACTTCTTTACCTGGAGAGTCTAGAGTAATAGAAGATAGAAAGAAATATGATTCTTTAGAAAGATTAGTAGATAATACTAATTCTGCCGCCCAACAAGCTTTATCAGATAGTAATGCCTCGCTAGTTAGACTTAATCAACTAAAAGCTTCACTTAATAATGCTATTGAGAATGCTAGGATATCTCCTACTTCTGCTAATAATGCGGCTATTGTAAATATACAAGATCAGATTAATAGAGAACAAACTTTCTATAACAGACTATCAACTTTATATAGTTCTAAGCTAGCTTTATATCAAACTTCTCTTGATAATCTTAATGCTAATAAGAATCTTTTAGTTGATAAAGTTTTATTCTCTATATCAGCAGGCATAGCTTATGTTCAAGGATATAGGATAGCAAAGAATACTCCTACTACTTTAGTAGTTGATAAATCTCTAGATACAACTAGAGTACAGAACGCTCAATTTACTTATTCTGGTAGAAATGCTAGTACTAAAAGGGTATTCTCTTTAGGAGAGAACTACACTTTTACTGATGTAGTTAATCAAAGAACACTTATAACTATAGTTATAGATAAATTAATATATAACCAAGAGTTTATAGCTGTTACATTAACAGTTAATTTAGCTGGTTCTACTATTACTAGTATTTCATCTTTATTAGATGCATTATTTAATTACATTAATAAAGGAGATACTAATACAGTATTCTCCTTATCTTCTAGCAACAATACTCTTACCACTCAAGATCTAGTAACTATCATTAAAAGTAATTTAGAGATTACTAGAGAGGCTACAAACGGTCTAGTTTTTAGATCTACATCTATTGCTAATAGTGCAAATCAAATATCTATTGCTACGGCTATTAAACAAAGAAATAGTTCAAATGTTGTTATAGGAGATTCATTAGCTTTATTAATAGATGTAGCTAATTCTAATCTTTCTGGTGGCGGCTCTTTTAATTCATTTCAATTAGGGTTTAAACCTGTAGCAGAAATTATCTCTCTAGTAGCAGAATTAGAAGAAGTATTAAAACCTATAGTAAGATCTAGTACACCAGGAACATCTGATTTCTTAGGTGACGATTCTATATTTAGAATTACTAAAGTAGTACAAGGTTCTACTACCTACATAGAAGGAAGAGATTATATTCTGATTAACCAATCAGAAATTGACTGGTCTCTATCTTTAGCTAACTCTATTGAACCAGATCCAGGTACTACTTACTTTGTTTCTTTTTTATATACACAACCTTTAGTCATAGATAAAGATTTTACTTTAGATAAAAGTACAGACTCAATTAGATTTATAGGAACTACACCAGCTACTAATCAGAATTTTACTGTGTCTTATAGTTACTACTTAGCTAAAGCTGGTGTTATATATATAACTAAAGAAGGTGATATAAAATATCAATTATCTTCTTCATCTAGTTCTCCTATTCCACCTATAGTATCTGAAGAAGTATTATCTATAGCTACATTTAAACTATTTGCTGATTCAACTTCTATTACTCCTACTGATTGTAGAGCAGTCTCCTTTTCAGAAATAAGTCAGCTAGCTAATAGAGTTAAGAAGAATACTAATGATATTGAACTTTTAAGTTTAGATATTCAAGGTTATAGAAAAGCAGTACAAACAATATCTACGTCTCCTATAGGCATATATACAAATACCTTACAAGATTTAAGTAGAATAAATTTATCTAATGTTTTATCAACTGGTACCCTGTCTCCAGCTACTCAAGGAATAACTAATGGTTATTTTCATAAGGATGTTCCCTTAAAGTATGTATCTGGAGGAACTAAGTCATTAGATTCATTAGGTAAAGATTATTTTATAGTACTGCCCTATGTATCTAGTGCAGTTCTTAGTCAAGTAAGAAGTACTAACTCTACTAAGATAAATACATTAACTCATGTAAAACAAAGAGGAAGAGTATTTATATCTCCTAATATCAGTTTCTTAAATGAAGGGTATAAATATCTATCTCCTTGTGATGCTATTACAAATAGAACTAATTTACTATCTAGAACTTCTACTAATAGACCTCTTATATTAGATAGTATTTCTAATACAGTTAGAAGTTTATTTAAAACTGCTTCTGAAGAGATTGTTAAATCGATAATAGATGGTTGCCCCATATCTACCTTTAGTAATGATCCTAATAGTTATTTATATTTATTAAGTACTTTATCTAAAGTAAAACCAATACTAGTTACTGTTAAAGTAGATAATTTAGTTCCATCCTCTGAAGGATATAAAGTCTATCTATCTGGAAAAGAAATAACCAATTATACTCTTACTAATAGTACTGCTTCTAGTATTAGATTTCCAGGAACTATTAAAGCTAAAGTAGATGGCAGCATACACTTTACTTTTACTACTCCTACTGATCTTAGATGTGGTTCTCATCTATTAGAAATAGAATCTTCTGACTACTATGCCAGTGGACTTCTAAATGTATTTAATAATTTAGCGACCCAAATAGTATTAGCAGCTATTAGTAATTGGGATACAGTACCTTCTAGAATAAGAGCTAACTCTCTTATTCCTTTAGATAAAACAGATTACTCAGATATTCTACCTACTGTTCCTTCTAATACTTTAGTTAATAGTGGTACTGTACCTTCTACAGAAATCATTAGTTTAACTAAATCTCAAAAGAATCCTAAACTACACGATGTAGTCAATCAAACAATAGATTTAAAAGATTATTATTTCATTACTTCTATTAAGTTAAAGATTAGGAAAATTAATACTACTAACCCTTTATTGGTAAAACTTAAAGGAGCCTCTGATGAAGGCCCCAATAAAGATTTATACGGTATAGCAAAAGCCAGTTCTTATCAAGTAACTGATAATGCTTCTAGTTGGACTACTTTTACATTTGACTACCCAATATTAATACAGCCTAATAATAAGTATTCTATCTCTCTAGAATCTATTGGAGAAGGTTATGAAGTATATACAGCAGAGATAGGTTCTAAAGATATTATTACTAGTAGTATAGTAGGTGATCAGTTATTTCTTAATGGTGATTTATTTATTTCTACCGATGGTTACTCTTATAAGAAACTACCTAAAGAGGATATTACTTTTGAATTATATAGAGCGGTATTTACTACTATTAATGAAGTGGTAGTAGATTTAGGTAGATATGGTAGCCCTGATTCTATGAGTGGATTATCAGCTTTCTCTATTAATACTAGAGATATACTTCCTATTGATACTAATATTGAATATCAATATAAGACGACATCTTCTGATTGGATTACTATTATTCCTAATAATGTAGTTTGTTTAAGTACATCTTCTACTTATATAGATGTAAGAGCTAAGTTATCTAGTAGTAAAGCTAACGTATCTCCTATATTAGTTATACAAGGATCTTCTGTATCTCTTTATTTAAATAACTTATCTTCTTCTATAGTTTCTAAACAAACCATTTATCCTGTGCCTTATAAGAATGTAGTTGTCAATATTCAGTATATACAGCCTGCTAACACTACTATTAAAGTTTATTATTCTCCTACTGATGGTCTTCCTATAGAAGGTCAAGAGTGGTTTGAACTAACAAAAGATGTAGCAAGTGAAAAGTATATTGACCAAGGATTAGGAGTATTAGAAGCTAATTATAAAATTGAGAATTCAAGTTTGTATATTAATAATGTTCTACCTAGAATTAAATTTAGATATCGAGTAGATATATCTTCTACTGTTATAAATAATCAACCTGTCATTAGGAATATTATCTCTTATGTCTATTAATGATCCTTTTCTTATATCTAAATATCCTAATAGGTTTGATGAAAAGAATCCTTGGAGGAAGATATTATTTAGACCAGATAAGAAGAGTCAGCTCGCTGAAATTCATGAAATCCATTCTGTAATTAATCATAACTATGGAACTAACTTTTCTCATCTGTTTTCTTTCTATGAAATAACTAAACCTATTTCATTTACATTAGTAAGTAATAGAACTAATGACTATGTAATTCTAATGTCATCTGGGCAAGTCTATTTAGAAACTGTATTTGGCAGCTATTTTATAGATATTGAATCTAGAGAATTTACACTACCTAACAATTCTAGATCTTATATAGGTGTACTACCTATATTTAGATTATTGAAAGATGAAGATTTCTTAAGAGATCCTTTAACTGGATCTAATTCATTTGGAGATTTAGGTAGCAATAGGTTAATACTAGACTATACTGTATTAGTTAATAAAGACTCCTATCCTTTAGGATTAGTAGAAGGAAGGGGGCCTATCTATCCTCCTTATATATACTATTACGTATCTAAAGGATACTCTAATTTATATAAAGATAGTTATCTAACTCCAATAATCACTGATTATTTAGCACTTAGATGGTATGAGGAGGCAGGTAATTATATTGTTAATGGTCTTCATTTATCTATAGTTTCTAATAGAACTGTACTTATAACTTCAGGGAAAGCTTATCTAGAAGGAAAACCAATATTATATCCAACGTCTTTTTCTTATGAATTACCTAAAATATTAAATTCTAATATTGATAATTCATACTCATTCTATTTAAGACATGATGGAACTATATTAGTTATAACTTCTAAAGAATTTACTTTTCCTTTAGACAGGTCTATTTATCTTGGTTCTATAATACCTGATAAAACTATTAGAGAATATATAGCTATTCCTACTGATAGTAGAGCTATAAGCAATAGTGAATTAATTCTAATAGATGAATATAATAAATTAAATAATAGAAGTTTAATAGAACTAGCTTTAGATCTATCTACTCTTAATGATTTACAGATAAGAGAGATTCAGATATCTGGTATATTTACTGACACTTTTAGTTCTCTTAAGAAGAGTGATATAAATCATCCCTTATATAATGCTTCTATATACCCTTCCAATAATTATTTAAGGGGCGGCATTACTTCTAATACTATTACTTTTAGTAATGTAGTTAATACATTAACAGAAGATATAAATATAGTATCTAAGAACAACTTACCTTATTACGTTGCACCTATAACTTCTGAAAGAGTTCTAATAAATCAGAGTAAAGTTACTAATTGGGTAACTTTATCTTCTCAAAAGAATATACCTTCTCTAAATATATTCCCTAATAAACCTACAATAAATTCTTCTACTAGAACTTATAACTATATATATGGTGAGATAGGTGCCGATTTAATTATTACTAGTGCCACTATTAGATTAGAAGCTAGTGGATTTCCTGCTTTAGAAGATAATTTAATTATTACATTTGGTAACACTAAGATTACTAATTTTACATTGTTATCTAATACTTTAGGCGGCACTATAGCTTCTTCTATAAAAGCTAAGTTAGATGGCTCTTTACAAGTAGAGTTTAAGATCCCTGATAATTTACCTAATACTCCTTATGTAATAACCATATCAAATAATAAATGGACTGCTTCTAATACATTCAATAGTTCTGATAACTATACTTATCAACTTACTAATGGATTATTAGCTCAGTCCTTCACTGTAGAGTTAGATGTGGTTATAGGTGAAATAAATCTAGCTTTAAGAAAAGCTCCTTCTATTTCTATAGATGACTATATTATTGCTACTGTATCTATTGTTAATACTTCTTTAGGATTCCCCACTAAAGAAGTATTAAGTCAAGGAGATTTATATTTATCTGCTATTACTACAAGTAGTAATGGTAGTTCTCTAACTAATATTCAATTAGATAAACCTGCATTCTTAAGTAAAGGAAAACAGTACGCCATAGTAATATCTTCTAATGTACCTTCTAACTTAGAATTCTTTATAGCTACTATAGGAGAGAAAGATATATCCTCTAATACTTCAATAGGAGTACAACCTCTTATAGGTGGAGAATTAATAGTTAGTAAAGAAGGGGCTTGGGAGAAGAAACCTAATTCTGATTTAGTATTTAATCTTATACAAAATATACCTTCTTCTTTAGAAGGTATATATGATTTCACTATAGAGAATCCATTAGATAAGATTAATTCTATTAGTTCAATACTTAAATATTACTGCCCGCCTTCTACTTCTCTATCCTTTCTATATAACTTAAAGGGATCTTGGTTACCCCTTAAAGATGTACAGCCATTAATTGACTCAACTAATTTTATAGATATAAGAGCTGTATTTAAATCTACTAGTTATACTTACCCTATATTCTATTTAGATAATTCTTATTTCATAATTTCTTCTAACAAGTCTTCTTCTACTTGGGTAAGTAAAACAATAGATTTGATTAACCCGTATACTAATATTGAACTATCTTTTCAATATTATCTTCCTCAAGGGACTACTATTACCCCTTATTTCAGCTCTAACGCTGGAGAAAGTTGGGAGCAATTCTCCTCAGATTTTAATCCTATTCTAGTAGATGGTAATATTCCTTTATATACTACTACCCTAACAGTAAATAATCTATCCAATACTGTTAATATATCTGATATTAATGGTAATACTTCTTCTATCTTAAGAAGAAGATTAACTATTAGGTTTGATTTATCAAGTCAAGATTCTAATATAACTCCTTATATTAAAAGATTGGCTTCTAGTGTTTACTAAACTATTATGGACTATACTAATTTCCTTCCTCCTAATGCTCATGTAGATCCTGAAACAGGAGCATTAATATTTAATAATCCTCCTAAAGAAGATGTACTTAGTCTAATAGCTCGTATAGAAGAGCTAACTAATAAGTTACATTCATTAGAACAATCAATTAATCTTATAATAAACTCTAACCAATCTAATCTAGACTAATATAGTTATTCTCTATAGGAGTATTAACTATGAATGCGGCTGAGTTTATTATTCAATCTGAACCAGGTACTTCTTTATGGGATTGGGTTCAGGTTAAATCACTTGATAGTGTTTATATACCAACAATTACTAACACTGGGATTTTATCTACTGATTATTTCCCAGTGTTTCTTATTAAGGTAAATCAAGGTGAAAGCTGGACTATATCTAATCCTCCTCAGGCACATATCAAGATAGGTATGTATAGGTTTAATAATGTTGTACCTATCTATGTACTTATTAAAGTATCAGGTATTGACTTTATCCATGAAGTATGGATAAACCATTGCTCACAAGACACTCCCTCTCCTCTAGCTCACCTTTCTAGAATGAAGTATATACATATCTTTCTTTATGAAAGTAATACTCAGCCAGAAAGAACAATTAAGTTTGTAAATAACTTTACCTATAAATCTATCATAGAAGAAATTAGAACAGCTCCTCGTTGGTCTAATTTAGAGTTTGATCAAGCTAAAGAAATAGCCCCCTCGAAAGATATCCTCTGGCAATACAATATGTAATTCTTTTACTATGTCCACTCTATAAACCCAACTAATGCTGCTTCAGCGTCCATTCTGTAGCGAAGAGGTTAGTGAAATTTGAGAACATAGATTAATCTACAATCCCCTGACCCAATTTTCGGATAAGATTTTGTGAATCCTACTTTTTTCCCTACTTTGTTGACCTTGGTTTACAGGCGAAAACAATAAAGCCATCTGGTCGAATACAATAAAATTCATTAAGTCATCTCAACACCATCATTATCTCTGATGAGATCCGACCCTTACCAATCTTTGCCTAGTAGTGCTGAACCTCCTTGTTCAAACGATATCTTTGTGGATAATTTAGACCGAAGAGCTTGGCGAAGCCTATTGGTGATTTATTATAAAGTTGAAGAATGATAAAAAGTAACTTTTCTAAAAAATTATGAGCGCAGATATAGATAATTGGTTATTAGATACTCTAATCTACTATCGCCAAATGGATTTTTTTACTCAATATCAAAATCTTTCAAATTCCGAATTACTAATTGAAATCAAGAAAGTAATTAAACGGTTTTATTCAAATAACTACCTTTATTTCCTGAAAGAACGGGATGATTGGTATATTATCAGATTAGATAACCAAAGAGTATTAAATATAGACTTTGATGTGATTTATGGAAATGACTTAGGGATAATAGATATAAATGGAAGTATTGGAAATCTTTTGGATATTTCTAAGAGTTCTAGAGGATTTTTTGCTCCCGAGCAAGTGATAAGTTACTATATAAATGAATATAATGAAAAAATTTACACAACAAAAGATTTATTAAGATATTTTGATAGTTTACATCCAGATGATAATATACATAGATGTTACAAAAATATAGTAGAATTTGAAATAAATGGTTCTAAATATTCGGTAGTTGGTGACTACGATCCATCACTCATGGCATCTCAAATAAATCAATTAATTATCAAGACAGGCTATCAATTTTATTTGGGTGGATTTGGCGATCCTACACCTATGCTTTTACTCAATCAAGTAGAAGAGCAAAAGTTGCAGCAAGAAAGAAGTTTGAGATTTAGTTTAATAAAACCCCGTGTCAGCTTGGTGAGATTTAACCAATAATCTTGAAGATGAATTATGAATTGGATAACTGTAACTTTCATTAACACAACAAAGAAATCTGACTTTTTCGCCGACTTTAGCAACCACACAAAATAAAATTGCCGACTTCAGCCGACTGACAACAGAAAGTGCGATCGCTTAGGCTATTGGGCATAGAGTTAAAGTATACAAATTATGCTAAATACCGCCAGCCCACATATAGAAACATCGGGCGCGCAAAGCTGGCAAATACAGCGTCGGATTCATTCTCTCATCGATAACTATCTTGCAACTGCAAAACTACAAGAACGCTTGCAAGATTTACCCTTACAATTTACCAATCCCCAACCGCGCCCCTGGAAACCGATTAATTGGCAAGCTATTAACCGCAATCAAATTATCGGCATCAAACCAGAAGTATTTTTATCTATCTTAATTGGTGCAATGGATACAGAAGCCCCGATTCGCGGTTACACCCAAACCAGCCGCCAGTATTTAGAGAAATTACATCCCCAGATGGCGCGGTTTGTTGGTGGAATAGTCGGTGAAGACAGCGAACTTCAAGAAATTGGCTTGTGGGAAAAAGAAGAACGCCAGCACACACCCGCATTAATCAAGATTTATACCCAATTAACAGGCGAAAAAATTACCCCCAAACACCGCACCGTCAGAGGCTATATCCCTACAGATAACCCTCACGAAGATTTATATCGCCACGGTTTACACCGCGTAGCTACAGAATATGGTGCCACCTGCCTTTACCTGTGGCTGATGGCGCACACCACCGACGCACTCCAAGATGTTCTCGAAGAACTCACCAAAGACGAAATTAACCACATGACTAAATTTTGGGGCTTTGGAGTCTGGGCTTTCCCCAATACCAGCTTAATCCGAGTAGGAACCACCCTCATAAAAACCCGTTCCCAAACCTATAAACGTAACAACCTCATCCGTACCCTACGCCGAATGATGGCAACACTCAACTGGGATGCTTGGACTTTCACCAACAAAGCCACCCTCCTATACACCTTCACCTACGCCATACATCGCCTCTGGAAATGGCACAACAGCCTCACCCCAGAATATCTCAACAATCTACTACAGCAATCATAGATAGGCTGTGAAAAAAAATTATGATACCGAACCCCTCAATAAACTTAGGACTTACGCAAAGCACCTTTGAAACTCTGATTTCTTCGTGTACTTCGTGTCTTCGTGGTTCGATTCTTCCGTAGTTTGTGCGTAAGTCCTAAAACTAACTAAAGCATTTCACGACTTCATCGCAAATTCTCAGCGTACCTCTGCGCTTACCTTAGCGCCCCTCTGCGTTTAAATTTCCTACCTCAAATCCCCACGATTTTACTCAAAGCTGTACTAACGAAAGAAAATTTTCACAACATGATCCCCCTACCACCAGACTTAAACCCCGAAAAAATGCCCCAACACGTAGCCGTAATTATGGATGGTAACGGTAGATGGGCAAATAGCCAAGGACTACCACGCATCGCCGGACATCGCCAAGGTGCAAGCACCCTTAAACAACTATTACGCTGTTGTAAAGATTGGGGAATTAAAGCCCTCACCGCCTACGCATTCTCTACAGAAAATTGGCAACGTCCTATTGAAGAAGTAAACTTTCTGATGCTGTTATTTGAGCGATTGCTACGCCGCGAGTTAGCCCAAATGCACCAAGAAGGCGTGAGAATTTCCTTTATTGGTGATTTATCAGCTTTACCGCCATCTCTGCAAACAGAAATGGAACGTTCCATGACAGAAACATTACATAATCAAGCAATTCACTTTACTGTTGCTGTTAACTACGGTAGCCGCAACGAAATTACTAGAGCCTGTCGTCAAATAGCCCAGCTGGTGCAACAAGGTAAACTGGGTGCAGAAGCCATCAATGACAGCCTTATAGAACAACATCTCTACACAGCAGATACTCCAGCACCAGATTTACTGATTCGTACTAGTGGCGAGATGCGCTTGAGTAACTTTCTCTTGTGGCAAATGGCTTATACAGAAATGTACTTTACTGATATTCTCTGGCCGGATTTTGATAGAGAAGCATTTTATCAGGCTTTGTTGAGTTACCAAAAACGCGATCGCCGTTTCGGTCAAGTTAAAGCTTTACTCTCAGCCTAACACAGCTATAATCCTGACTTCTGCTATTGCAGACTAGTTGTCAGCTGGTTGTAGTCGCTACATCCATAATCTTTGACTGCAAACAACCTTCTTCACAAAGTCCTCAACTTTGTTGCATAACATCTATACGAAACTCATTTTTTGAGCTATGCGAACTTCTCAGATTAGATTGCAATCCAATGCGATCGCACTAAACACTGACAAGAAACTCTTACTAGACAGCTATCAATAAGCTTCTAGTTATCTGACTTAGCTGATGCCAAATCAAATAAGACTTTTATAGTCCAAGCAAATCAGCAATTTGCCATTTTTGAGAAAAAAATACCAGCTAAAATGGGGCTATATTATGAAAATTGAACGACCATTATCTCAAGAACCTACACCAGAAGAAACTCTGGAACTTGAACAATTGAAAATCATGATTGAGAAGTCTATTAAGGACGGTAAAATCACTCATCAAGAAATCCAAAACTTTTACAGTAAAATTTTCGCCCATGGAAAACCTAGCGTAGATCGGGTTTACCGATCGCTGGAGTTATATAGAAATATTGTTGGCGAACAACTTGACAAACTGGAAGTTTGGTATGAGCCACCCAGCGATTAAGCTGTCAGACAGAAAAGACGATCTGGGAGATATGCTAAAATTTGCAACAGCTGTCGTAATTCATACCGCCATCAGCAAAGCCCGATTTCACAAGTTTGTGGTTGATTGACTTTTTTGGCTGATTACTTTGTCCTAGCGGTACATACCCGATTGCGAGATTGATGTTAGTTTATTTTTGCACAAACTCCTCGATCCCAATCGCGATACAAGCTATGACACTCAATTTATATTTACTGCGACATGGAGAAACTACTTTTAGTCAAAGTGGTAATTTCTGTGGTGAAACTGATGCGGAGTTGACTGCAGAAGGAATAGAGATGGCAAAGAGTTTTGCCGATATTTACAGCAGATTGCAGTGGGAAGCAGTATATGTTAGCCCGATGAAGCGCACAATTGCAACTGCCAAGCCAATTTGTGATGCTATTGGTATGGATATGCAGTTGCGTCCTGGGCTGAGAGAAGGTAGTTACGGTGAATGGGAAACTAAGAGTAAATCGTTTGCTCAAGAGAATTACGCCCAAAACTATGTAAAATGGTTGACAGAACCGGCTTGGAATGCACCACTAGGTGGAGAAACTGCGGTAGAAATTGCTAACCGTTCTATGCCCGTAATTGCAGAAATTCAAGAAAAACATCCCCAAGGTAATGTTTTGGTAGTTTCCCATAAAGCCACGATTCGGATTATGCTTTGCAGTTTACTGGGAATTGATTTGGGACGCTATCGTTATCGGGTGAATATTTTGGTCGCGTCAGTAAGTATGGTTAAATTTGACGTTCATGGCCCATTGTTAGAGATATTAGGCGATCGCCATCACATACCCGATCATCTGCGTTCTCGTCCGGGAACATAATAATCCCTACTTAGTAAGTCATTATTATTGGGTAGAGCGTTGTCCATTAGGCTAAGTATGTAAAACGGGCAAAGCCTGCAATCGCTTTTTGAACCCAGAACCCCCGCAATTCAATTGCGGGGAGCTACGTCTTAAATATACTTGTTGCAAAAGTCCTGATTCTTTGCACGCCAGTGAGGGAGCCGACGGAGCGCAACAGCGCACAGGCTAGTTTTTGCGTGAAACAAGAAGATATTTATGCAAGAGACTCCATAAACTGCATTCACAAGAAACAATAAAAATCAATCATCCCAATGCCCAATGCCCCATGCCCCAGAGAGATTGCTAAAGTCTAAGTTAATTTGAGCGATCGCTGTGCGCAATTAACCTAAAAATCATCTTCCAAACTTTTGGGAAACGCCACAAACCCTTGTAAATCAAGCAGAAACAAAATTTCCCCAAAAAAGTTTGTCGAACCCCTTGACGAACTAGAAAAACAATTGCTATCTTGAATAAGTGCTGAGGCGAGAGACCGCCGCAGCAACCGAACCGAGACAAAAAAATACTTTGAAAGCTAAAGAAAAACCAATCCTCGTCAATCAGGTTTTTTGAGTAAACTCAAAACTTAACCAAAAATTATAGCAGGATTTCCGAAGTCGAAAGAAAAATTCGGAAAGAAAAAATCAACTCAACAAAATGGAGAGTTTGATCCTGGCTCAGGATGAACGCTGGCGGTATGCTTAACACATGCAAGTCGAACGGTCTCTTCGGAGATAGTGGCGGACGGGT